>JBNLAU010000329.1:0-3734 GCA_050302295.1 Roseibium sp.
GTGGTGCCTACGCGGCTGTGCTGTTGATCCTGGCGCTGTTTCCGCCCTTGGCGTTGCGCATGCCAATCCACAAATGGGCTGCAATAACCGCGCTAGCCGCAGCCGTTGTCTATCTGGTCATATCGGGTGCGGCGGTCGCGACGCAGCGCTCATTCCTGATGATTGCGCTGGTATTTCTCGGAATACTTGCCGGGCGAAGGGGGCTGACATTGCGCAGCGTCGCCTTGGCCGGATTCGCTCTCCTGCTGCTTGCGCCCGAACGGCTGTTTTTTCCCGGCTTTCAAATGTCGTTTGCAGCTGTGATTTGCCTGGTGGCGGTCCATGACCTCTGGCGTCGACGCGAACGCGACATGTGGAGCGAGAAGGCAGAGGCCGGGATAGTCGTGCGGATCGCCAAGTTTTGCGCAAAATGGTTCGCCGGTCTGCTTGTGACGGCGCTTGTCGCGGGATTGGCAACGGGGATCGTCGGCGCGCACCATTTCGGCCGTATTGCGCCCTATGGCGTTCTGGGCAACTTGCTCGGCATGCCGGTGTTCTCGCTTCTGGTGATGCCTATGGGGGTGCTTGCGCTGGTGCTGATGCCTTTCGGATTGGCATCCGTTCCACTGGCGATCATGGCATTCGGGTTATCCGTCCTGCTCAAGATTGCCGTTTTCACTGCCGATCTCAGCGACGGAGCGGGATCTGTCGGTAATCTGCAGGCCTTGCCGGCCCTTTTGTTGATCGCGGCATTGTTCATGAGCCTTCTCTTGCACGGAAAGTGGCGCCTGATTTCGACCATTCCCTTTGCGGCGGCACTTGCGTTTATCTGGATCGCGCGGCCTCCGGATATCCAGATTGCAGCTACAGGGGGCCGGATCGCCGCTCGTGATGCGGCGGGTCTGCTTCGGGTCTCCAGCAATCGGCCCTCGTTCGCAGAAGAGCTCTGGTTGCAAAGAGAAGGTGTAATGCAGAGCGCGATTATATCGCGCAAGATGAAATCGCCTCAAAGGAGCTGCGATGCGCAAGGGTGTGTCGCGTTGGCCTATCCGGCAGATATGAACATCGAATCCAGAGAACCGGCTCGGCGGTCGCTTTCAATAGGGATGCCGAAGAAGGAGGAAGCGTTGGACCGGGATTGCCGGTACGCCGATCTTATCGTGACCGATCTAATCGTTCCTGCTGAATGCCGATCCGCGCTCGTCCTTGATTCCTCAAAGCGGGCGACAAGGGGGGCTATTTCGATTTGGCTTTCTCTGACTGAACTTCAGAATGAAGAAATGCCGGCATCAAAACCGAGACCTGAAAAATTGTCAGAAGGACGTCAAACAAGTGCCGACAGGCCCAAGGTGAGCAAAGTCCAATACGCCATACCCGATCCGCCCCGGCCATGGCATCAGCCGGGAACGGTCACGCGCGCGAGCTTACGGCGCTCCTCAAGAGAAGCGGAAAGAACAGCAAGAAACCATCATACCAGCCACAATAATTAGGAACTCATCTGATGGCCTGTTCCAGTTCGCTGGCAAGGAGCGCTGCGCAGGACGGCCTTGGTTGGCCTTTCAAGCAACGCTACGCGGTCCCAGCAGGCTGGAACAGGCCACCGAAGGCGGCATTTAAAGACTGTTCTGCCGCGTCGCAGGTCTTGAACGATAACCCATATCGCCCTGCGATCTGCTCCTTGCAGAACAGTCTCCAAACACGGTCAGATGAGTCTCTATCTGTTGTGGTTGGTATTAGTACTGGCGAACCAATGCAACCAGTCTTCCCTGGACCCGCACGCGGCCCGGCCCGAAAATCCGGGTCTCATAGGCCGGGTTTGCAGCTTCCAGGGCAATGGAGGCGCCTTTTTTGCGAAGGCGTTTTAGCGTAGCCTCTTCGTCATCCACCAGAGCTACGACGATATCGCCGCTATCGGCGGTGTCCGTCCTGCGGACGAGAACCGTGTCGCCGTCCAGAATACCGGCTTCGATCATGGAATCGCCGCGCACCTCCAGTGCAAAGTGCTCACCTTTTCCGAGCAGCTCTGGCGGGACCGTGATGGAGTGGCTGTGGGTCTGGATGGCTTCGATTGGAACACCGGCGGCAATGCGGCCCATGACAGGGACCTCCGTGCCGGCAGATTCAGGTGCGGGGACGGGCGCAGCAGGTTCCGGTTTCCCAAGAGACCCTTCAATAACTTCCGGCGAGAAACTGCCATGTGGGCGAGGGGCGCCGAGGCCCGGCGCGATGGAGTCCGGCAGGCGGACAACTTCCATGGCTCTGGCCCGGTTCGGCAAACGGCGGATGAATCCGCGTTCTTCCAAAGCCGTGATCAAACGGTGGATGCCGGATTTCGACCTCAGGTCCAGAGCATCCTTCATTTCGTCGAATGATGGCGGTACTCCGGATTCCTTCAATCTCTCGTGTATGAACATGAGCAGTTCGTACTGCTTGCGCGTTAGCATGCTGGCTTCCCCTGACCACCGAATAGGTTGGTACAAATCGAGAACAATTTACCTGTTCTCATTGTGTTCTGCAAGCGTAAATGTTCCCTTACTGTTCTGCGGCAGGAAAATCTGTAGTTGCGGTCTGAAATTGGCTGGGACAGAAGACCGGCGTCACTCGTCCGGAGCGTGTGAGCGCAGGAGAAGTTCGCAGGTGACCAGCGTCGGTCCGGAGCCTGATTGCAACTGCCCCTGATGGAGATGTCCGTTCAAGTCGACGCAGCGTATGGGCAGGTCAACGCCGCCGTCTTCGCTTCCAGCGCAACCGTTTTGCAACAGGATCTCTGAGATAAGCGCGGTCATGGCAGGAGAGTTCAGAAATTCCGCTCCCGCGAGACTGTCGAGTCCCAGGACCTCGTAATCGGTCGTATCCAGTTCCCGAGCCAGTCCCCGAATGCTGTCGTAAAGATCTTCGAATGGGGCAAGAGTGGTAATGAGCGCGTTTGGCGGCAGGTCCGGCCGGTCGGCCGGGGCATCTTTGACCCTGAATAGCGTGAATTCCGTCTCGGGGTCCGGCGCCGCCTCAAATGCAGCGCCCTTGATGCCATAGGCAGTTTGCCGGAATGCGGTACGGGACGTCAGGCTGTCCGGAAGCAGATGACCCAGATGCGCATTTCCTGATTCGTGCCAAAAAGCATGAATATGCGCGAACCAATCGCCATCTCGCTTGCCTAGAATGGCAATGGCTTCGTCAAGCCGTGCACCGTTGGAGGATCGCGTGTCGCTGTACCAGGCGGCGTGCCTGTCATCGATGGCCCTGTCGGGCATGACATAGTCGAAAGGCTGCAGCTCCAGCCCTGAAAGATCCAGAACCGCGGAGCTGAAGCCCAAGGCGTCAATCCAACTGGCCAATGCCGGCATAAGTGGCGCTTCCCCGGGTAACGTCAGGGGCGCCGGATCGGCGCGGCAAAGGCGGAAGGGGCGCCGGTCGCGGGCTCTTGGGCCAGGGTGCTTCAGATCGTCCAGGGAAACAGGCGCGGGCCGTCTCATAGAAGGCCTTCGCTTTCGAGATATTCCCGCACCAGTTTCTTGGTGATCTTTCCATATGCGCTGGTCGGCATTTGCTCGATGAATATGTAGCGCGCCGGGATTTTGTATCGGGTGATTTTTCCTGACAGGAACTCCGTCAGCTCACCGGCCTCAGGGGCGGTGCCGGCGACAGGCACACACACGGCCAGACCGACTTCCCCCCATTGGGGATCGGGAATGCCCAGAATGGCGACCTCGGAAATGGCCGGATGGGTGAGAAGGATTTCTTCCGCTTCTTTGGGG
>JBNLAU010000330.1:0-8699 GCA_050302295.1 Roseibium sp.
AACGGCGAGACGGGCGTCGCGCCGGGCCAGGCCTGCGTCTTCTTCGATTCAGACGACGACACCGCCCGGGTGCTCGGCGGCGGCTGGATCCACAAGACCGAGCGCACCGGCACCTGGACCATCGATTTTCCACAAGGAGAAGCGCCGGTTTCCGCGGCCTGAGACCTGCCGGAAAAGTTTGCGCGCGGGCGCCGATTCTGCGCTTGACGCCCGCCCGCCGTCTCACTATAAGCACCCCACATTGCGCGGGTCGCCCAAGACCCGGTCGCCCTGGATGGCGGAGTAGCTCAGGTGGTTAGAGCAGCGGAATCATAATCCGCGTGTCGGGGGTTCAAGTCCCTCCTCCGCTACCATCAATCCCCACACCCGTTTGATCCCGTTGGGGTAAGCACGCTCGCCAAGGATCGAATTCAGGCATCCCGCAATCTCGATCTCGACAGCGCCGGGTTCTGAAGGATCGCGATAGACGGTCACCGTTTCGACCGGTGCTGTCACCTTATTCCTTTGGCAATAAGTTCTGTTTAGCTGCGGGTGTATGGACAGAACTGCCCCGACTTACAAAAACCATCGCTATCCGATTGAAATTGTCTCACGTGCTGTTTGGCTCTATTTCCGTTTCAATCTGAGCCTGCGCGATGTCGAAGAAATGTTGTTCGAACGGGGCATTGTCGTTTCTTATGAGACCATCCGTCGATGGTGCCGCAAGCATGGTACCGAGTATGCGCGTCGTCTGCGCCGCAAAGCACCGGGAAAAGCTGATATCTGGCACCTCGGCGAAGTCGTGGTGCGCATTCATGGCCGGAAATGCTGGCTGTGGCGTGCGGTTGATCAGGACGGCTATGTTCTCGATGAGATCGTTCAGACGCGCCGTAACACCAAGGCGGCCAAGCGCCTGCTGATGCGACTTTTAAAGAAGCAGGGCCTGCCACCAAAGCGCATGATCACCGACAAGCTGCGCTCCTATGGTGCGGCCAAACGCCAGGTCATTCCCACTGTCGAACACCGCTCACACAAAGGCTTGAATAATCGGGCCGAGAATTCCCATCTTCCGTTTCGAAAGCGGGAACGAACGCGCCAGGGCTTTCGGTCGATAAGGTCACTGCAGCACTTTGTGTCGATATTTTCCTCTGTGAGGAACCTCTTCGTCCCATCACACGCCGTCCACTCTGCAGCACAAATTCGAGATCATCGACTTCGGGCCATGGCCGAGTGGAAAGCCGTGAGTGAACGACACGTCTGAAAAAAAGACGACGCAGCTTCCCGCGTATATACTTCAAACAATGTGACAGCTCCGGTCCTCCTTCTATGACTTCGGCGATCCGGCATTCTACACGGAAGTCATTGGGAGAACGAGCATCGCTCAATTGACAGGTATGGCTGTGCGGCCCGAAGTCCAGACGAAGCCTAGAACAGCGATTGCACTGCCAGGACACCCAGCGACAAGGCAATAACCCACAGCGCTACGCGGCCTGAGCGCGTGTGCCGCGCTTCGGCCTTGCCGATGGCCTCGGCGGTCTCCTCGTCGAAGCGCAGACCCTTGTTGGTCATTTTCTCCAGTTCGGCGGACATGCGGCCGATCCGGTCCGCAAAGAGCGGCATGTCGTTGGCAACGCGCGCGAGAGCGGCAAGGGCATCGCCGGCATCCCGCACTTTTCCGACCGGGCCGAGATTCTCCTTGATCCAGGAACCGACAACCGGTTCCGACGTCCGCCACATATCAAGGTTGGGATTGAGAGAACGGGCGACCCCTTCGACCACGACCATGGTCTTCTGCAGCATGATCAGCTGGGTCTGGGTCCGCATCTCGAAGAGTTCGGTCACCTCGAACAGCTGGGTCAGAAGCCGGGCCATGGAAATCTCGCTGGCATCGTGACCGTGGATCGGCTCACCGATGGCGCGGATCGCCTGCGCGAACATGTCAACATCCTGATGCGCCGGGACATAACCGGCTTCGAAATGAACTTCCGCAACACGCTTGTAGTTGCGGGTGATAAAGCCGAACAGGATTTCCGCCAGAAAACGGCGCTCACGCTTGTTCAAACGCCCCATAATGCCGAAATCGACCGCGACCAGAGTGCCGTCCGGCTCCACGAACAGGTTGCCCTGGTGCATATCGGCATGGAAGAACCCGTCCCGGAGGGTATGGCGCAGAAAACTCTGGATGACCATTGCGCCGAGCGCTTCCAGGTCATGGCCATCCTCTGCCAGTCCGTCCACGTCCGACATCTTGCGGCCGTCGACCCATTCCAGCGTGAGCACGCCCTTGGAGGTGTGCAGCCACTCGACTTCCGGCACGCGGAAACCGGGATCCTCGACGATATTCTCCGCCATCTCCGACAGGGCGGCGGCCTCGAGCCGGAAGTCCATTTCCATGGCAACCGATTGTGCCAGCGTGTCGACGATGGCAATCGGCCTTAACCGGCGGGAGGGCGGATGAAACCGTTCCGCAAGGCGGGCAACCAGGTAATAGCTTTCCAGATCCCGCTGGAACCGGCGGGCGACGCCGGGCCGCAGCACCTTGACCGCCACCTTGCGCTCCGTACCGTCCCTGCCCCGGAGAATGGCAGGGTGAACCTGCGCAATGGAGGCGGCGGCCACCGCTTCACCGAATTCGACAAAAACCTCGTCAACCGGCCGGCCGAGCTGCTCGGAGATCGCATCGCGGGCCGACTGGTGATCGAACGCCGGCAGGCGGTCCTGCAGGGCCGACAATTCGCGGGCCGCATCCTTGCCGACAACATCGGCGCGGGTGGCAAGAAACTGTCCGAGCTTGACGTAGGACGGACCAAGACGGTTGAGCGCATCGGACAGGCGCAGGTCCGCGCTCTTGTTCCTGACGGCCCGCCGCTCCAAAAGCCGAGCAAGCGCGATCCCAAGCCTTGGCCCCGCCGGCAGATCCGGCAAAGAGACAAGACCGAACACGCCCTCGCGTGCCATGACAAATCCAGCCCGCGCCAGGCGGAAGAGAGACATTACCGGAAACGCCATCAATCAGAATTTCCAGCCTGAATGCAGGGCGGCAATGCCGCCTGAATAGTTGCGGAAGGTGACGCGTTCAAAACCGGCTTCGCGGATCATTTCCGCAAACCTTTCCTGGCTTGGGAATTTGCGGATGGATTCCACCAGATACTGATAGGGGTCACCGTCGCCGGTCACCCATTTGCCCATGGCCGGTATCGCCTTGAAGGAAAAGGTGTCGTAGATCCTGTCGAGGACGGGCACGTCCACTTCCGAAAATTCCAGACAGAGAAAGCGGCCGCCGCGCTTCAGAACGCGCCGCGCTTCCCTGAGGGCCTTGGGAATATCCGGCACATTGCGGATGCCGAAGGCAATCGTATAGGCATCGAAGCTCTTGTCCGGAAACGGCAGATCTTCCGCATTTCCCTGTGTGAAGGTGATGAAATCCGCAAGGTTTGCCTTCACCGCCCGGTCGCGGCCAACGCCAAGCATGGATTCGTTGATATCGCAGACGACCGCTTCAACAGTTTCACCGGAGCGGCGCACCACCCTTGTGGCGATGTCGCCGGTCCCACCGGCAACATCCAGAAGCCGCCAGCCGGAATTCGCGCTCTTGGGCGGCGCCAGGAAGGACACCATCGCGTCTTTCCACACCCTGTGAAAGCCGCCGGACATCATGTCGTTCATCAGGTCGTAGCGGTCAGCAACCTTGTGAAAGACATCATCCACCAGCGCCTGCTTCCGGCCTTCCGCCACCTTTGTGAAGCCGAAACTGGTCGGCATGTCTTCCGGTGCGCGGCCGGAGCTGCCGTTGTGTGCCTGCTGCGTCATGAATGCGCCTCCAAGATCAACCCGCTCTCGCGTCAACAGATGAGTTGATCGATGTTCTCGTCATATAAAGTCTTCAAAGTGCGCCGGAACATAGTACAAGCACCGCCCAAGCGCTATCCTTGCCGGTCGCGGACGCCATATGCCGCAGGCCGGATCGTGAATCCCCGCCCTCTTAACGCGCAACCGGATTGGAGGCCAGTCTTCAGATGCCTGAATTGCCGGAAGTTGAAACCGTCCGACGCGGCCTTGCCCCGGATTTTGAGGGGGCCCTGATCAGGAAGGCGGATCAGAACCGCGCCGACTTGCGCTTTCCCTTTCCGGAAAACTTCGCCGCCCGGCTGGCTGGACGCCGGGTCACAGCGCTCTCGCGCCGGTCGAAATACCTGCTCGCCGATATCGACAGCGGCGATGTGCTGGTCATGCATCTGGGCATGTCAGGATCGTTTCGGATCGAAAACGAGACTGAAAACGACATGCCCGGCGCATTTGCCCATGCGCGCGGCAAGAACCCGAAGCACGATCATGTGGTGTTTCACCTGGAAACGGCGGCGAAGGCCTCCGTGCGCATCGTCTATAATGACCCGCGCCGGTTCGGCTTCATGGATCTCATTCCAAGAGCTTCGCTCGGCAACCACCCTTATTTCAGGGATCTCGGCCTGGAGCCGCTCGGAAACGAAATGAGCGCGGACACGCTGGCGCGGCTGTTTGCGGGGCGGAAATCTCCGCTCAAGGCGGCTCTTTTGAACCAGAAGCTGATTGCCGGACTTGGCAATATATATGTCTGCGAGGCGCTCTGGCGAAGCGGGCTGAGCCCGGAACGCCCGGCCGCATCGCTTGCGACCGGAACCGGAGGGCCGACAAAAAAGGCCGAAGCGCTTGCCGCCAATATCCGCCAGACCCTGGAAGACGCCATCAGCGCAGGCGGCTCATCGCTCAAGGATCATACCCAGGCTGACGGCACGCTTGGATATTTTCAGCATTCCTTTGCGGTCTATGGCCGGGAAGGCGAACCTTGCCGGACACCCGGCTGCAAGGGCACGATTTCCCGGCTGGTTCAGTCCAACCGCTCAACCTTTTATTGTCCGCTCTGCCAGACATAATCCTCCTCCTCTATCCATTCGGCCAAACTTGCCAGACCTGCCTCAGGTCGGTTAGGCATGATCCTTGGATATGACTTGTCCGGGGCGTGCCGGTTTTGGCGGTGTCCCGGCTCTGGGAGCGGACGCTATGGGATATGAGAACATCCGCGTTGAAAAACGCGGCAAGGTTGGCTTGATCACTCTTGACCGGCCGAAAGCCCTGAATGCCCTCAATTCGGCGCTCATCGCCGAACTGGGCACGGCCCTTGATGGTTTTGATGCGGACGAACGCATCGGCTGCGTCGTCATCACCGGATCTGAAAAGGCGTTTGCAGCGGGCGCGGATATCAAGGAAATGCAGCCGCATGATTTCTCCTCCGCGTATCAGACGGATCTGATCACGCCCTTCGATCGGGTATCCCGGAACCGGAAGCCGATTATCGCCGCAGTGGCGGGCTATGCGCTTGGCGGCGGCTGCGAACTGGCCATGCTGTGCGATTTCATCATCGCGGCCGACACCGCAAAGTTCGGCCAGCCGGAAATCACTCTCGGCGTTATTCCGGGCGCCGGCGGCACCCAGCGCCTGACACGGTTTGTCGGCAAGTCGAAAGCCATGGAAATGGTGCTGACGGGCCGGATGATGGACGCCGAAGAAGCAGAGCGCAGCGGACTTGTCAGCCGCATCGTGCCGGCGGACGAACTGCTTGAGGAAGCCCTGAAGGTCGCGGAGAAAATCGCCGACTTCTCGCTGCCGGTGGTCATGATGGCCAAGGAAAGCGTCGACCGCTCCTACGAGACGACGCTCGCGGAAGGTGTCCGGTTTGAGCGGCGCGTCTTCCAGGCCCTGTTTGCCTTGGAAGACCAGAATGAAGGCATGAGCGCATTTGCCGAGAAGCGCTCCCCACAATTCCGGAACAAATAATCTTCCGTGAATCAACGACAAAGCCGTTGACGGCAAGCCTAAGCGCGATTATAAGCAGCGCCCAATCGGTGGCGGAATTCTGCCGCCGTTGTTATTTGATCGGGTCTCGCCACATCTGTGCCCTTGTCCCGATCGTCACCGGACCCTAGTCCCAATTACCGATCAGGATTGTGCCCATGGCCAACACACCATCGGCCAAGAAGGCGGCCCGCAAAATTGCCCGCCGGACGGCCACCAACAAAGCGCGCAGAAGCCGCGTACGCACTTACCTGCGCCAAGTCGAAGAAGCCATTGCTTCCGGTGACCAGGCTGCCGCAAACGAAGCCTTCAAGGCTGCTCAGCCGGAAATCATGCGCGCCGCCGGCAAGGGTGTCATGCATGCAAATACGGCATCCCGGAAAGTTTCCCGTCTCAATGCCCGTATCAAGGCACTCGGCGCGTAATTTTTCCGTCACATGACCGCATTAAAGACCCGGCCAGAGAGCCGGGTTTTTTTTTAGCCACGCAATTTTGTGGATGACACAAAACGGCCTCTGACAGGCCCAACACCGCCAAAAGTGGTGGACATTATAGTGTCATAAAATATGTATATCTTTCAATATGTTATAGACATGTAGAATTGGAACAACCCGTTCAAACCGGATTCGATACGAGTCAAGACATCTGTTCTGATTTTTTTTTTGAATTTGCGATTCTTGAGTTGCGGCGACGTCCGGCAGGGCAAAAAGTCATTGCGGTAAAAAGCATTTGTTCCTTTGTGCACCGGAGACCAAAAACTCATGACGTTGGGGCACAAACCGGCAACTTGCCACAATCGTAAAAACACGCTGTTGCCCCGTCCGGCGCGGTCTGTATATTAACAATACGACAGGCGGCAAAGACCGGCGATTAACCTAAATAATGGTGCTCAGGACAACAATGGACAAGTCTACTGGAAACACCACTAAGCACGGGGATCGATGGCCAGGGAGTGAATACATTAATACACTCCACACCCACGACACTTAGGGGCATTCTGGACTAACTATATTTCCTGGAATACTTGAGAATTACTTTTACTCAATAGCATATCGCTATTGAAGGGGGCAGTTGTGCATATTGAGGGTAGTTACGCGGGGGACGTCAACTCACAGGAGGCTTTCGAGAAGCTCTCCGATCAACAGGACGCAACGCTTGTTGATGTGCGTACGCAGGCCGAATGGTCATTTGTCGGCATTCCGGATCTGCGTCCGATTGGCAAGGAACCCATTCTGGCAGAGTGGATCAGCTTTCCGTCAACCGGTCCCATTCCGGGCTTCGTTTCAAACGTTTCTGACCTTTTGGTCGAAAAAGGGCTTGACCAAAACGCCTCAATCTACTTTCTGTGCCGCTCCGGCGCACGGAGCCAGGCCGCTGCGATCGCCTTGACACAGGCCGGCTACACGCAGTGCTTCAACATTTCTGATGGTTTCGAGGGCCCGCTTGACGCAAACAGTCATCGCGGGACCCAGTCCGGCTGGAAAGCGGCCGGGCTGCCCTGGATTCAAAGTTAGATAACCCGCCTTCACGAAGGTGGACGGTGAAGGGAGCTATGCCCTTCGCCAACGAATAATCGTCCCAAAAGGGACATCATAATGCTGCAAAAGCAGCAAGGCGTCGAAGATCGGCTGTGGCGGACCGTTCTTCATCTAGTACAGGAGGCAGATAATATGCAGGTTCAGGAGGCAGGCGGCTCCGAACATTGGAAGCGGGTCAAGAAGCAGCTTCGCGCAGAACTGGGTGACGATGTTTTCACGAGCTGGTTCGCTCGTGTGGACCTTGAGGAGCATCAGGACGGCACCGTTCGTCTGTCCGTTCCCACCCGTTTTTTGAAACAATGGATCCAGAACAATTACAACGACCGGCTGATGGGTCTTTGGCAGCGCGAATGCGACAATGTTCATCGCATCGAACTGACGGTACGCGGCGCCATCCGGCCGCGTCAGGCACCGGCCGCAAAGCCGAGCCTTGCGGCTCCGGCCAGCTCAACGCCGGCATCGGCTGAAGCCCGAACCGACGCCGTTGGCGCCGCCCAGGTGACCCGCGCACAGGCTGCCACCGCCGCCCTTGGCCGGGGCGATGCCGGCTCGGACAGCGCCCGGGACGTACTGCAGGGCGCTGCACTCGATCCGAAATACACCTTCGAGACATTTGTTGAAGGCGAGTCCAACAATCTTGCCCTGGCTGCGGCCCGTCAGGTCGCCTCGGGTGGCGCGGTCACTTTCAACCCGCTTTACCTTCATGCCTCGGTCGGCCTCGGCAAAACCCACCTGATGCAGGCTGTTGCTGCCAAAGCGCGCGCTGGTGGCCGGAAAGTGCTCTACCTGACCGCCGAGCACTTCATGTACAAGTTCGTCGCAGCGCTCAAATCCCAGTCCGCGCTGGCCTTCAAGGAAACCTTGCGCACGATCGACCTGCTTCTGATCGATGACATGCAGTTCCTGCACGGCAAACAGGTTCAGCAGGAATTCTGTCATACGCTGAACGCCCTGATTGACGGCGCACGCCAGGTGATTGTTGCTGCTGACCGGGCCCCGTCCGAGCTCGACACGCTCGACGACCGTGTCCGTTCCCGCCTGTCCGGCGGTCTGGTGGTCGGTATCCAGGAGCCTGATTTCACGCTCCGCCGCAATATCCTGCTTTCGCGCGTGGAAGCCGCGCAGAAAACCTATCCGCAATTCGAAGTGCCGCAGGGCGTTCTCGACTATGTTGCCCGTCATGTCGCCTCTTCCGGCCGCGATCTGGAAGGCGCCCTGAACCGGCTGATCGCGCACAATCAGCTGACCAACCAGCCGATCACGCAGGAAATGGCTGAAATGACCCTGCGCGACCTGGTCCGTTCCAGCGAACCGCGCCGTGTCAAGATCGAGGACATCCAGCGCATTGTCTCC
>JBNLAU010000331.1:0-5505 GCA_050302295.1 Roseibium sp.
GGGCGAACCCGTTTCAGATCTTCTTCAAGATCAAGGTGCCGCAGATCATGGGTACGATCGTGGTGGTCTGGACGACGATCACGCTCACGGTTCTCAAGATCTTCGACATCGTGTTTGCCATGACCAACGGGCAGTGGGAGACCCAGGTTCTGGCCAATTACATGTATGACAAGCTCTTCCGCGCCAACGACTGGGGCATCGGCTCCGCCAGTGCCATCATCATCATGCTGCTGGTCACCCCGATCCTCGTCTGGAACGTCTACAACGCCCGCAAGGAGATGAAGTGATGGCTAGCATCGCTGGAAAGAAGTCCAGTCTCACCTGGGCCGTACATATCTCCGTGCTCGCGCTGGTGCTGCTGTGGCTGTTTCCGACCGTCGGGCTGTTCGTCTCGTCCTTCCGCTCGGCGGACCAGATCTCCAGCTCGGGATGGTGGGCTTCGCTGTTCCCGTCGGAGCAGAACGAGGTTTACCGCACCTCCGATCCTGACGACACGCGGGTGGCCGATGGCGACATGTTCGTCGTGAAAGGCAACATCTTTGAGGGCGCGCCGCGCAACATCAAGGCGTGGGGCGTTTCCTCGCGTGATGTCGCCGCCTATCAGCCTGGCGAAACCGCCGAGTTGAAGGGTGGGGAGAGCGTGTCGCTGCAGGCGGATGGCGCCTATGTCTGGCGCGGCAACGACAAGCAGATCTCGGGCCGTGGCCAGCGGATCTTCATCACGGCGACTGTGCCGCCGGAGTTCTCGCTGGGGAATTACCAGACCATCCTGTTCTCCGGCTCCGGCCAGGACAATATGGCCAAGGCCTTCTTCAACACGCTGACGGTGACCATTCCGGCGACCATCATTCCGATCGTGATCGCCGCGTTTGCAGCCTATGCATTGGCGTGGATGGAGTTTCCCGGGAGGGCGCTTTTGATCGCTGCCGTCGTTGCCCTGCTTGTGGTGCCGCTGCAGCTTGCGCTGATCCCGCTTCTGCGGTTTCACCTGGCGGTTGGTATCGGCAAGGGTTATCTCGGCGTCTGGCTGGCACATACGGCCTTCGGCATGCCCCTGGCGATCTATCTGCTCAGGAACTACATGGTTGGCCTGCCACGGGACATCATCGAAAACGCCAAGGTCGACGGGGCGACGGATTTCCAGATCTTTACCAGGATTATCCTGCCGCTCAGTTTCCCGGCGCTCGCCTCCTTCGCGATCTTCCAGTTCCTTTGGACCTGGAACGATCTTCTGGTGGCCAAGGTGTTCCTGATCGATGCGACGGGTTCAACCACCGTGATGACCAACCAGATCGTGGAACTTCTGGGAACGCGCGGCGGCAACTGGGAAATCCTGGCGACGGCGGCCTTTGTCTCCATTGCGGTGCCACTCGCCGTCTTCTTCCTGATGCAACGTTATCTGGTGCGCGGGCTTCTCGCGGGATCGGTCAAGTAACATGAACACAGTCAAGAATTGGGAGCAGCCGGCATGACGTCCTTGTCCCTGAAAAATGTCAGCAAGTCCTACGGGACGGTCGAGGTTCTCCGGAACATTAACCTGGATATCGAACAAGGCGAGCTGATCGTCTTTGTCGGGCCTTCGGGCTGCGGAAAATCAACGCTGTTGCGCATGATTGCCGGCCTGGAAAGGATCACCGGCGGTACGCTTGATATCGACGGAATGGTCGTCAACGATGTGCCGCCGGCACAGCGCGGTATTGCCATGGTGTTCCAGTCCTATGCGCTGTATCCGCATATGACCGTCTACGACAACATGGCCTTCGCGCTGAAGCTTGCGGGCAAGTCCAAGGAAGAGATCGACAAGGCGGTGCGCGCCGCCGCGGATCGGCTGCAACTGGGCCCGTACCTCGACCGTCTGCCGAAGGCGCTCTCGGGCGGGCAGCGCCAGCGCGTCGCCATCGGCCGGTCGATTGTCCGGGATCCGAAAGTCTTCCTCTTTGACGAACCGCTGTCCAACCTGGATGCGGCACTGCGCGTCGCGACAAGGATCGAGATCGCGCAGTTGAAGGAAAGCATGCCGGAAAGCACCATGGTCTACGTCACCCACGACCAGGTGGAAGCCATGACGCTGGCCAGCCGGATCGTGGTTCTGCACGGCGGCGATGTTGAGCAGTTCGGCGCACCACTGGAGCTTTACGAACGTCCGGCCAACACCTTCGTGGCCCAGTTTATCGGTTCACCTGCCATGAACCTGCTGGAAGCTCAGGTTACCGCGACCGGCGGCCAGACGTCCGTCGTCATGTCCGATGGCGGTCACGCGGATGTGCCGATTGCCTCCGTGGACGGAGACATGGGCAAGACGGTCAGTCTGGGTGTCCGCCCGGAGGATCTGACGACCACCGAAAGCGATGACTTTCTGGTGTCCGCCAAGGTCGACATCGTGGAAGCGCTTGGCGAGACCACCGTTCTCTATTTCATGGCGCAGAACGGTGATCCGGCAATGATTGCCAAACTGCCGGGCATTCACCAGATCGCCAGAGGCACCACGATCCGCCTGACCGCGGCGCCCGAAAAGCTGCATCTCTTCGACAGCGAAGGAAAATCCTTCCTTTACCGGTGAAGAGAAGCCTTCGCGGCATTGTCCGAAAGATCGTTGATGGCAGGCAGAGCCCTGCCATCTTCAAAAATGCCGGAGCGCGTTGCGACCGCGCCGGATGGCGGTGGCGGGTTCCACCTGAACCGGCATCTCGATACAGTCGAAATTGTTTCCGATTTCGGCTTCGAAGACGCCGCTTTTCCCAAACTGACCACAGCATCCGGCAGCGCCCGCCGTAATTTCGGCCGTGCCGACCTTCAATTGATATCCAGCCAGTTCGATGCGCCGGCGATCATCGTGTCGCCGCCCGAGATTTGCGACTTTTCGCCGGACTGCCCTGTGTTCGGTGTGCCCGCATGGCCGGGCAAAATCTCGGGCGTCGCTCGCCGAATTCAAGCCAGGAACAACGTATCTGTCGCTTTGGCTGTCAGACCGGCGCAAATTGTCATATCATGTTCATATGAATGACCAATGAGTTTCATATGAACATGATTTCTAGATCTTCGGGATTTGGCTTTTGCAAAGCCAGAACCATGCCTTTGGAAAGGGCCCGCATCCGGCGCATCGCCGAAGAGGTGCGGACGGTTTCGGGTTAAAACTATGCTTGGGCATGTGGACATCTCAAAACGTCAGTCCGAAATTACCGATCTGGTGCAGAGCGCGGGCTTTGTGTCGGTCGAGGAACTGGCCGAACGCTTTGATGTCACAACGCAGACTATCCGGCGCGATGTGAATGGCCTGTGTGAACTCGGCATTCTCCGGCGGACCCATGGCGGAGTCGAGCCGCTGGCCACCTCTTCCAACATTCACTATTCCACCCGGCAGATCCTCAATCTCCGGGAAAAGCGGAAGATTGCGAAACTGGTCGCCGGCGAGATCGAAAACAACACGTCGCTGGCTTTTTCGATTGGAACCACGCCTGAGATCGTCATGCAGGCGCTGACGGGGCATGAAAAACTGGCGGTGTTCACCAACAACCTGAATGTGGCTTTTACCGCCTCCGTCAATCCATCCTATCAGGTGACGATTGCCGGCGGACGTTTGCGCCATGGCGACCGTGACGTGCTGGGGCCGGCGGCGCAGGCCTTCTTTTCCAACTACAAGGTCGATGTCGGCATTTTCGGCGTGGCGGGTGTCGACACGGAAGGAACGCTCCTGGATTTCCATGAGGACGAGGTGGCGGCGCGTCAATCGATCCTTGCCAACTGCCGCAAGTCCTATCTCGTTCTCGATCACAGCAAATTCGGGCGCAGCGCCCACGTGCGCGGCGGACAGTTGAGCGACGTAGACGCCATCTTCACCGACCGTCCGGTGCCGCCGGCCTATCTGGCCTGTCTGAAAGGTACCAATACCAAGGTTCATGTAGCCGGAGAGGCGAATGGGTCCTGAAGGCAAAAGTCTTCTTTGCCGCGCCTGAAATCCGACTCGCCCGACGGGTGTCTGCGGAATCCATACCCCGTTGCCCTTCGGAGAAATATCTCCCAAAAGGCCGATAAAGCGCGATTGCCGGTTCAGTAAAAATGCCGTTGGAGCGTAGGTGTGATCGTGTTATGCGTGATTAAATCGATTTAAATATACGTGATCGGGTGTTGAAACTATCCGGTCTTGAACACTGGGGGAGTGTCCGTGCCGAATACGTTTCTTGCCATTGGCGAGTGCATGGTCGAAATGGCGCCGACAGGCGAAGGCACCTACGCCATGGGATTTGCCGGGGATACGCTGAACACGGCCTGGTACGCGCGCAAATGCCTGCCGGAAAACTGGACGGTCAGCTATCTGACGGCTGTCGGCGACGATCAGGTGTCCGGTCAGATGCTGCAGTTCCTGCAGGGATCAGGCATTGACACCAGCCAGATCCGGAAACTTGGCGAGCGGACCGTCGGTCTTTACATGATCCAGTTGAAGGATGGCGAGCGCAGCTTTGCCTATTGGCGCTCCCAGTCGGCGGCGCGCTGCCTTGCCGCCGATTCCAGCCATCTCGACAAGGCGCTCGGTGCCGCCGAACTGATCTATTTCAGTGGGATCACCCTGGCGATATTGCCTGCAAGCGACCGGGCCACTTTCATGAATGCGCTCCGGTCCGCACGCCGCGCGGGTGCGAAGGTTGCCTTCGATCCGAATTTGCGGCCCCGTCTGTGGGAAGACCTGGACACCATGCGGGCCGTTGTGACGGAAACCGCAGGTCTGTGTGATTTCGTCATGCCGTCATTCGAAGACGAGCTTAGCCATTTCGGCGATGCGACGCCCAAGGCAAGCGCCGAGCGATACCTTGCCGCCGGTGCGGATATGGTGGTGGTCAAAAACGGTCCGGAGGACGTTATCTGCGCGCGAAAGGATGACTGGCAGAGCTATCAGCCGCAGCCGGTCGGAAACATCGTCGACACCACCGCTGCCGGCGACAGTTTCAACGCTGCCTTTCTGGCTGAATATCTGACAAGCGGCAATGTGGCCGCGAGTGTCGATGCGGGTGCAAACCTCGCGGCCAGGGTCATTCAGCACCGGGGCGCGCTGGTGGACTGCCAACTGGTCTGAGGAAGCTTTCAGGCCGTGGAGCGACAGCGGCGCAGCCATTAGTCCGCTGCGCTCCGCTTTTCAAATCAGCTCACCGAAGCCGTATCAGCCGGCGTCACGTTGGGCGATCCAATCGTGGTCCGGATGGTTCTTGAAGCGCCATTTGCGCAAGGGGCCGGCCATGACGTTGAGATAGTACATCTCGTAGCCATAAGGCGCGCCGCAGGGATGGTGGCCCTTGGGGACCAGAACCACATCGTGACTGCTGACGGAGACCGTCTCATCCAGGGTGCCGTCTTCGGTAAACACTCGCTGATGACCGTAGCCCTGATCCGGGTTGAGACGGTGATAATAGGTCTCTTCCAGATAAGTCATCTCCGGAAAACTGTTCTCATCGTGCCGGTGCGGCGGATAGGACGACCAATTGCCGGAGGGGGTGAAGACTTCCGTGACGAGCA
>JBNLAU010000332.1:0-14881 GCA_050302295.1 Roseibium sp.
GCAGCCTCGCCTTTGTCGACGCGGTTATGGAGGAGACACGCGGCGAAGGTGTGGACGTCGTTCTGAACTCGCTGTTCGGCGAAGCCATGGAGCGCAGCATCGAGGTCCTGAAACCCTTCGGCCGCTTCCTGGAACTGGGCAAACGCGACTATTACGGCAATACACGGATCGGGCTGCGGCCTTTCCGTCAGAATCTCACCTATTTCGGTATCGACGCGGACCAGCTTCTGACCCGTCAGCCCCAACTCGCTGTCGATCTGTTCGTCAAACTCGTCGAACTGTTCGAAGACGGCACCCTGAACCCGCTGCCGCACAGGGTGTTCGAGGCGGCGGACGTCGTCGACGCATTCCGGCTGATGCAGCAGGCAGGACATATCGGCAAAATCGTGATCCGGCCGCCGCAAGTTCCTGAAACCATTCCCGCGGCCCGGGAAGTGGCCTTTGACGGTGGCGCAGTCTATCTGATCGCCGGTGGCTTCGGCGGTTTTGGGGCGGCACTGCTGCATCGTCTGGCCGACCACGGCGCACGAAATCTGGCCGTTCTCAGCCGGCGGGGCGACAGCAGTGAGGAAGCCCAGGCGGTCATTGGTCAATTGAGTGACCGCGGCGTGAAAATCAAGGGCTATGCATGCGACATCACCGACGAAAGTGCTATCAAAGATGCGCTCAAGGAAATCCGGGCGGGCGGCAAACCGGTCAAGGGCGTGTTCCACACGGCCATGGTGCTGAATGATGTGCTGCTTGCCAACATGGATCACAACGGCCTGACAACAGTGCTAGCTCCCAAGATCCGCGGAGCGGAATTGCTCGACAGGCTGACCACGGATGATCCGCTTGAGCATTTCGTACTCTATTCCTCGGCAACCACGCTCGTCGGCAATCCGGGCCAGGCCAACTACGTGGCTGCGAACGGTTATCTTGAGGGTCTTGCCCGCAAACGCCGTGCGGAGGGCAAACCGGCCCTTGCCGTTGCCTGGGGCGCCATTTCCGACGCTGGCTATCTCGCCCGCAATGAAGACGTCAATGAAATGCTGTCTCGCAAACTTGGCCGGCATGCACTCACCGCAAAAGAGGCCCTGGACGGTCTGATGTCCCTGATGGCGCAGCCGCCCGTCGAGGATGCCTCCCAGGCCGCTCTTGGCTATGCACGGATTGACTGGCAGGCCGCGCGCAAGGACCTCACGCTGGTCGGCACGCCGCTTGTCAGCCTGCTCGGCCTCGGTGAAGAAGACGACACCGGTGCGGATGGAATGATCGATCTCGCGGCGATGCTGGAAGGCATGGATCAAGTGACGGCTGCTCAGACCGTGGCCAAGCTTCTCGCGGCTGAAATCGGCAAGATCCTCAGGATCGCGCCGGAGGAAATCGATCCGCACAAGCCGCTGTCCGATATCGGTATGGATTCGTTGATGGCCCTGGAGCTGCGCATGAGCGCAGAACGGCAGCTGGGTATCGATATTCCATTGATGTCGCTTGCAAACGGTGCGACCCTGATTGATCTGTCCGGTCGTGTCGCCAACCGCGTTCTCGGCGAGGAAAGTGCTTCGGGTATCTCCGACGAAACCCAGCAGCTTGCCAGTCTGCACATGGATGACGAGCGTCCGGAGACGGAGGATCTGTCCGACGTCGCCGCCGAAGTTGAAAGTAAGAGCCGGGAACTGGGCTCCTTCCTGTAACCGGCAGAAATACAAAGGAAACACCGGAATGGGCGCAGATGACCGCGCCAAGCTGATGGACAGCTTGAAAGCAACCCGCCGCTCGGCGCGCGGACGGGCAACCGCCTCGCCGGACCGCGTGCAGGCTCCCGCTCCGAAGCGGAAAGTGTACGACTTCAAAGAGCTGCCGCAGATCAAACAACTGCAGATGCACCGGGCTGCCGCCGACATGATGGGGATTGAAAACCCGTTTTTCAGACCGCATGACGGATTGGCAGCGGGGACCAGTGTCATCGACGGCAGCAACCACGACAATTTCGCGTCCTATAACTACCTTGGCCTGAATGGTCATCCGAAGGTCAACGCCGCCGCCAAAGCCGCCATTGACCAATACGGTACCAGTGTATCCGCGAGCCGCATTGTGGCAGGCGAACGCCCGATCCATGGAGATCTCGAAGCCGCCCTCGCCCGCATACATGGCGTTGAGGCATCCATTGTCATGGTATCCGGCCACGCAACAAATGTGACCACGATCGGACATATGATGCAGAAGGGCGATCTTATCCTGACAGACTCCTTTGTGCACAATTCGATTGCCGAAGGCGCGCGTCTCTCCGGCGCAACGCGGATGAATTTTCCGCATGATGATCTGGATGCGCTGGAAAAACTGCTGGCTGATCACAGGCACAAATTCGAAAAGGTGCTGGTGATCGTCGAAGGTCTCTATTCGATGGACGGAGACTTCCCCGACCTGAAGCGCATCATCAAACTCAAGCAGGCCTATGACGCCTGGCTAATGGTCGATGAAGCGCATTCCATCGGCGTTCTGGGCAAGACCGGCAAAGGCATTGCGGAGCATTTCGGGATTGATCCGACCGAAGTCGAAATGTGGATGGGAACGCTCAGCAAGACGTTTTCCTCCTGCGGCGGATATATCGCCGGATCGAAGGTGCTCTGTGACTATCTGAAGGTCTCGGCGCCGGGCTTCGTGTTTTCCGTTGGAATGTCGGCAGCGCTCGCGGGGGCGGCCATCGCTTCAGCGGAGCTTCTGGAACAGGAGCCGGAACGGGTCGAACGACTTCAGAAAAACGGTGCCCTGTTTCTCAAGCTCGCAAGGGAAGCCGGTCTGAATACCGGTCCGAGCGCCGGATATGCAGTGGTTCCGGTCATTGTGGGCGATTCCGCCAGTGCTGCAACACTTTCCAACAGATTGCTCGCAAAAGGGATTAATGCGCTTCCCATTATCTTTCCTGCCGTTCCGGAAAAATCCGCGCGCATTCGTTTCTTCATTACAAGCGAGCACACCGAGGAGCAAATCATCCGAGCGGTCGACGCCACCGTTGCCGAACTGGATGCCATGCGCGCTGATGGCACCGCCGTCGACAGGCTTATCAAGGCCACCAGATGATATGACGGCTCAGCTGTCAGACGCGCTGTTTATGCGCCAGGACGAACTGGCTGAGGTTTCCAGCCGAGTTCTTCCTGGCCCGAGTAATATGCCTATTTCTCTGCCGGTTCCCGATATCGCGGGTCCTGTTCGATTTCGACTTCAAATCCACCCATAAACAGATCGCCGATCTTTGGCGGCAACAGATTCTGAAGCCAGATCCCCATCGCCAGCAGAAATGGAAAGGCATAAAAGGCCTTACGTCTCTCAATGGCCCGCCGCATTAATCCGGCTGCCTTATCCGCCGGCATTTCACGGGGTTTTGCCCCCTTGTGCCGGGCGGACATCGGAGACGTTATAAACCCAGGGCAAATGATCGTCACCGAAACCCCGAATGGTTTCAGCCAGCCACGCAGTGAATGGCCATATGCAATGATGGCCGCCTTGGTTGCGCTGTAGCTCGGCATGTCGGGCAAGGCACGCATGCCTGCAAGCGAAGAAATCAGGACGACCTGACCGCGCCGCCGCGTTTGCATGGCTTCAATGGCACCGGTCACGGTGTTGACCACACCTCGGTAGTTCACGTCGATCAGCCGATCGCTTTCCTCATCGCGTTCCCGTGTGCGGTCCGGGCCGAGGCCTGCCGTGACACCGGCATTTGCAATCACCAGATCCACCGGATGCCGCTTGTCGAGCTCGCTCAGATATGCATGCAAGCGATCCCTGTCCCGAACGTCGATTGCCGCGGTCTCGCCCTCGCCTCCCAAGGTACGGATTTCTTCGAGCTGCTTCTGCAGCCGTTCTTCGTCACGGGCAATCAGGGCAAGATAGGTATCACCGCCGGCATATTCACGGGCGAGAGCCTGTCCAATGCCGCCGCTGGCGCCCGTCAACACAATGACCTTGCGGTCCTGTCCCACCATTGCTTCTGTCCTTTTGATACGGACCCTACAGTCCGAGTTTGCGGCCGAGCCAGGATAGGCGCCGTTTGAAGGTGGTTACAAAGAGATGTTTTCTGTCCTCACGCTGCTCCAGCAGTCTTGAAACCAGAAACTCCGGTGAACAGGGGAGCATTGAGACAGGATCGATTGTCCGTGCGTATTGAACCAACGCAAGATAGACCAATTCGGGCAATGTCCGCACCCTGCCCCGGCCTGCAATCTCCGTCAGATCCTCACTCAGCCCCCACCCCGCGTAAAACGGCGCGCCATGCACGGTCACTTTCTTAACCCGGAGCAAAGCCTCAAAACCTGATAGAGACGAAAAGGTCTCAACAGCATCAACTGCGTCAATCAGATCGATGATATTGGCATCTTCGGCCACCTCGTCCGCATAGCACAGCGCCTCTTCCCTGGAAACCTTGCCCTTGCGCAGTCCGGTTTCCACATCGGGATGCGGTTTGAACACCATATATGCGTCGGGATTTCGGTCACGTGCCAGTTTCAGAAGGTCCAGATTGACATTCGGCGTGTTTGCGCAGTCGATGGTTGCCGATTTCGATTTCCGGATCGCGGCATCGTCAGCAACCTGGCCCGGAACAAGAATCTTGTGTTTGTCTGCGGGAAACGTGAAGGCCTTCACCTTGCCGAAATTGTATTTGGAAACCCGTGCGGACTTGATCGATTGGACGAGCTTCCGCCCACGCTCGACTTCAGCTTCCGTGAGCTCGTAGTCTTTCAACAGCATCTCCAGACGGCTTGGCCTCGATGGATCGTAGTAGATCCCCAGATCATCCACAGCCAGCATGGCTCCGCGCGCGAGTCCCGCTCCCAACCCCACCGAACGCAGAAACCCATCTTCAATCCGATGCAGCTGAATGTTGCGGCTGGCACAGGCCTCTTCAAATGCCGCATCTGTTCTCCCGGCCCAGGACAGAATACGTCCGCCGTTTGAGGACGCAGCCTCGATTGCCTCCTGCTGCGTCTCATGGAATGCCACCGGCCCACCTTTGCCGGAAAAGGTCGCCTGAATTGATGGATGATTCCAGTATTGCGCGCCAAAACAATGGGCGGGTTCGGAGTTGTCCTGCCAGTGTTGCTGAATGATGCGGAAAATATCGATTGCCTCTTCAAGGCCAATCGGCGTGCCGGTGTAAGGCGAATACCACACGGTATTATGCTTCAGGATAAAGTTCAGCAGGTCATCCAGCAGCACACCTTCCATTTTGCAGGCTTTGACCAGCGCCCGACTGAATGGAGTTTGCGTCTGATCATCCAGATGGCCTGCTAGCAGCGCCTGAAAGTCCCGGGATCCGGCAGTTGCAGTCGCAGGTTCCCCGGCAGCCTCGCATGACAAATGCTCCTCACGCCACATGCTGACGAGGTCAAACCCGGGACTGCCGAACGCTTCCCGGGCAACGATCTCGCGTACCAATGCCTCTGCGACGGACAGGAGATTGCCATCTGCCGACATAGTGGCGGCGCCGAGCGGCAACAGCACAAGACTACGAGGAACTCTTTGCGCATGAACCGGTGTTGGACCATCCATGACAAACAACAGCGTCGCGCCGTTGCCATGCACCTCAGCCCAGTCATCCGGCAGGCTATCAGGCTGAATTGCATAAAGGTGCTGCTCGTTCTGTAAGCCGTCGAGCTTTACCGCGAGCAAGGCTGCGCGAATATCCTGCTTCAGGTCTTTCAAGGCAGGGTCCAGCCGGAATGCCTTGCGTCTATTGGAAACCGCCCACTCCATCAAAGCGGCACTCCCAACGTCCGGGCTTTTCCCAATCTCGGTGGCGGATCGACGAATGCGCCCAGCGGATTGATCTGTCGGTCCGCGATTCTTTCAGCGAGGTTCCGCGCAGCTGTTCGCACACCTTCACGATGATGAATCGACCCGCGAATCTGCGTCGCAGCAGCCAATGCCCGAACGTACGCCTTTAACAGATCCTGATCGGGTTTCTGCGGAGCATGCCAGAAACCGGCGAGGTCTCCCTGATGGGTTAGCCCCGCAATATCGTAATGCGCAGGAACCAGAGTTTTGACGGGAACCCCGGCCTGCAACGCTTCAAGGCCGGCAGTTGAATTCAGTGTCACGACTCCTAGCGCTGACTGAAACGGTTTTTCCAGACCGCCGCCATCAAGAAAATGAATGCGGCCGGTCACGCCCAGCTCTCCGGCCAAACGAGCGCATGTTCCTGGCCAGTCTTCAAAGCCGACATCAAGCGGATGACTTTTCAAGACGAGATGACTGTCCTCTGGCGCGTTTTCGGCAAATGAGCGGAACACGGTTTCCAGCACCTGCGTGAAACTGTCAAAAGGAGAATGCCGGCGCAGTTGGAAATCGCCTTCCAGCTGCAAGGGCAGAACAAAATAGCGCGTGCCGGACCTTTGCAGTTGGTCAACTTCCGTGCCAGCCGCCGCGTTTCGCTTCTTTTCAGTGAAGAGCCTGAACGCGCCGCGCAGATATTCTTTAATCGGCGGATAGATTGTGTGACGCTCGTAGTTGGGAAACAGGGGTTTCAAAACCACATTGAGCAGATTGTAAAAAACATCCGGGGCCGTCTGAAGCCAAAAGGAAGAAGGAAATTGCGGCTTCAGATCGAGATCCGCCGCTCGCCCAGCAATAGAGCGAACGGAGTCCGCATCGGAGGGAAAGTGGCTGAGCGTCGATAACCCGTTTCTTTCCAGGGTCATCCATCCGGGCCTCAATGCGCCGAGTTCCGTCACCGCTACGAAGATACCCTTCCGGCGAGCCTTCTCGATTGCGATTCGATGGTAAATGCGCTGATCCCCGTGAAGCACGAGATCAGTTATCCGGTATTTGTCGTAGTAGGCAGCAATATGTTCAGGCCAGTCCGCCAACGATCCCTTGAAAGTCGAACACCCTTCCCCGTGCCAGTGAAACCAGTCGCCGGCACAGAAATTGATCCGCCGGACTTTGAATCCGTTTTCCCTTAGATGCTCACCTGCCATCTTGAAAAACGGCGACAACGGTCCCTGTAAAAAGAGAATGCTCCTGTCCTCGGGTTCTGACGAGACAGGGTTCGCAGGAGGCTCAACCGCGCCAGGCATGAGACCACCGCTCCGTTTTCCCTCGGTTTCTCATCTGCTCGGCAAATGTTGTGGCGATGCCGCGAGCCCGTGCCTTTTCCAATCTGGGAGGTATGTCGCAAAGCGCATCCGGCGAGTTGACGGTGCCAGCCAAAATACGTTCCGCCATCGTCTCAGCTGCCGCCTCGCGCCCCTCCTTAGAATAGAAGCACCCTTTCACCTGAATGGTCGCCGCAAGCAAGCGCTCTAGCGCCTCGCGCAATTCGGGGTCAGGAGCAGAGCCGAACCGCCAAAAGTCATCGAGGGGCTTCTGGCAAGTCAGACCATCGATGTCGTAGAGCGCGATGCCGAGAACCTTGGTCGGACATCCCACGCGAAGCGAATGCAGGCCGGTCGTGCTATTGATGGTTAAAGATCCCGCCGCATGACTAAGCAACTGGTCCAGGTTTCCGCCATCGACCAGCAACACCCGTTTCTTCACTCCGTGTTTTTTGGCCACTGCGCGCAGTATCTTTGGCCAGGGCTCCATTCCGTTGTCGAGCGGATGAACCTTGAATACGAGCCGTGCGGCGCGCGGGGCCTTGCGTGCGAATGAGCTGATCACCTCTTCCGCAGCTTCCGCGATGTGATCGTATTGGGAGTTGAAACGCAGCTGGTAGTCGCTCTGAAGCTGCAACGGAAAGACGTAGTAAGGCAGCCCGGTCGCGATAATATCGTCAATCACATGATAGGCGCGCCGGTTGCGGCGTTTGGCGAGTGCAAAGCGCGGTATGTTGCTGAGATAATCGATCAACGGATGGTAAAGCTTGTCGCGAACATAACCCGGATATGCCAAAGCAAAGATCACGTTGGCCATGTTGTAGGAAACTTCGTTTACCGCCTCGTTGATAAAGGGGTATGTGTAGAGCGCCTTCCGATCCACTTCCGGAAGCAGAGCTCCGGCTTTGCGTATTTGTCCGGCATCTTCCGGAAAAAGGGAATGCGCCGACATGCCGACGCGTTCAAGTGTGATCCAGTCGGGCCGCAGATAACCGTTTTCGAAGGTCAGACAAGTAATCCCCAGCTCCGCTCCCACCTCCGCGGCAGCCACATGATAGGGCGCACGATCTGCGTAGTAGACTATGTGCGTGACTTCATGCTGGCGGCAAAAGGACCTGAGCCAATCAGGCCATGCGTCGAGGCTGCCCCGATAAGACGTGCATCTGCGATCGTGCCAGCCGATCCAGTCTCCTGCCGACAGATTTATCCGAAGTGTTGTTGCGCCGCGTTTTTCCAGGCTGGCCGCAATCGAACGAGCGAAGACACCGGGAGGTCCCTGCAGAAAAAGAACCACCTTGGAGCTGACTGAACTCATTTAACGCGCCAATCTGCCGACTTTGGCGGCTCATCAAAAAAGTCTCAATCCGCCATGTTATCCGATCAACAATTTCGCTAGTCGGTAATTCTCTGTACCACAGAATAGTTGCTGATCAACGGAGCGATAATCTGCAGGAACTTGCCGAGTTCCGCTGCCGGATGGTTCGCCACATAGAGGATGTCCTTGTCCCGCATTTCAAAATGCTGGGCGAGGAAGAACCCTTTCGGGTCTCGTAGGCTGAGTTTGTAGACCATTGGAGCGGTCTCTTTACCCGCCAGTTTTTCCGACAATTCCGGCTTCAGCTGTCGAATGAGCGCAACATCTTCATACCGGAACAGGTAAACACCGTTGGCATCGGCCCGGTCATCGCGCAATCCGCCAACAGTTGCCAGCGCTTCAGCCATTGTCACGCTTTTGGTCCGGAAAGGAACAAGCTGGTTGGCCTTCACAGCACCGAAAGCCGAGAAAGTGCGCGGCCGGTGCGAGAGCAGAATGTTGTCGCTCGGCGAAATCAGGACATTGTTTTCAGGATAGTCAATCAGGTCTTCCAGCCGGGTTGTGCCCGAACGATTGCCTCGTTTCAGGGTCACAACCGTTTCGTAAGTTGCCTCGCGAGCCCCACCTGCTTGAGCCACTAGGTCGAGCAACCGGGTATTGCGCAATGGCAGCGGATAAACACCGGGTTTCAGGACGTCACCGACGACAACGGCGGTGGAGCTGAGTTTGTCTTTCAGGGTGATGAGCACCTGAGGCTCTACGGCTTTGCCGACGAGCTTTTTCTGAACCGACTGACGCAGCCCCTCGATGCTCAGCCCCGCCGCACGCACGCGACCAGCATAGGGAACGAAGATATAGCCGCTTTCATCCACCACGGAGGGGATTTGGCTGGACCCGCTTTCGCCGCTTGAGAACAATCCATCAGGAGATGCTTCCCAGATGGTGACCACCAGTGTGTCGCCCACACCGAGGAGCGTCGAGGCACCTCCGCGGCCAACGCCACGAAACTGGTTGGCGAACGCTAAAGGCCGATAGGATCGGATATATTCGATGTTGGCCGGATCGATGCTGACAACAGTGAAATCGCCAGACTGCGCACTGTCCTCAACGTTCTGAGAGGTAATGTTAATGGCAGCCGGCCCTTCACCAGGCAATGCGGAACACCCAAACAACGTCGCCGCCGCCACCAAAACCAATAATATGCGCATTAGAACCCAATCCACCCGAATGTAGCCTGTCTGGTAGCACTCCAAAGACTGATTGTCCAAGACACATCAGCCCCTGTCCCCGGAGAAACATCCAGTCTGTGACATTGCTGTAACAGTAAACCCGATTTAACTAGTGAATTGATTAATTTCCGATTTATCGCCTTCTTTGAGGTGCCGATCTCCCGCTAGTGTCTTCGAACTCTCCCGCCCAATCATGCGCGCAATGGGGTATCCGATGACATCAGAAATCGAAGTCGTAATCGCCGAAACGGTGAAACGGAATTCGGTGGAATTGACGAGTTGGCTCACTCAAAAAGCACTCCCGGTCTGGGCCAAAACAGGCGTCGACATGCGCACCGGGGAGTGTTTTGAATCCATCGATCCTCATACCGTTGCGGCAGTGCCCGGCATTCGAAGGGCGCGGATTGTTCCCCGGCAGATCTATTCCTTTCTGGAAGGAGCAAGGCTTGGATGGAGCGGCCCGTCCGAGGAACTGGCGAACAGCCTCTTCACTTGGTACCTGAACACCTTTCAGACCGGCTCCGGTTATTTCGCAGCCGCTGCTGACGTGGAAAATCGCGTAAGCGACGCATCGTTCAACCTCTACAATCAGGCATTTTCCCTGTTCGGATTTGCGCAGATTGCCTCAAGCGTCCCGTCCCTTAAGGCAAACTCTACCGAATGCGCTGCGAGCCTGCTGAATTTTCTGCTGGACAACTACCGCCATCCGGAAGCCGGATTTCACGAAGCGAAACCGGACAGGTCACCGCTCTGCTCCAACCCGCATATGCACCTGTTCGAGGCCTGCCTTGCCTGGGAAGCCATCTCCGATGACCCCATCTGGCAGGAACTGGCCGACGAAATTGCCGAGTTGGCATTGACCAGGTTCATCGATCCGGTCAACGGCGGTCTGAGAGAATTCTTCGAGCTGGACTGGTCTCCCCTCAAAGCTGACCGGGGCCGCGTCATGGAACCCGGACACCAGTTCGAATGGGCGTGGCTGCTGACCAAATGGGGTCAGGCTCGCAACGATGCCGGAGCACTGGTCGCTGCCAGACGTCTTTACGATATTGGCTGGACCTTCGGGATTGACGAGAGCCGCGGCACCGCGTTCATGGCCCTGAATGACGACTTGACGGTTCGGGATCCGCTAGCACGGCTCTGGGGGCAGACCGAATGGATCAAGGCGGCGATTGCCCTGGCGGAGATTTCAACCGGCGCAGAGAGGGAAGCCTATCTGGCCGACATTCCGGATGCGGTTCACGCCATGAAACTTTTCTTCGACGGTGTCCCGGATGGATTGTGGCGGGACAAAATGTCGCCGGACGGCACTTTCAAGGACGAACCGGCGCCGACCAGCTCGTTTTATCATATTGTCTGTGCGATTTCCGAGTTGAACGGATTTGCGAAACGTCTGTGATCTGTCGGCGACGCATTCTCGTCACGGATGGCGAAACCAGAGCAGGAAAAGACGCATTCCGTCTTTTTGAATTCAATTCGGGGTTCTATAGCTTATCGGCGAATCCGGTTGTCATGACACCAAAACTACAGGGAGGCTGAATGCCCAAGGCGCATATTATCGATGGCAAGGCCATCGCGGAGTCGGTACGCGATGAAATTACCCAGAGGGCTGCCCGGCTTCTGGAGACCACTGGAAAACGTCCCGGTCTGGCTGTTGTGCTCGTTGGTGAGGACCCGGCAAGCCAGGTCTATGTCCGCAATAAGGACAGAGCTGCAGAGGCTTGCGGATTCCATTCGGTGAAACACACGCTGCCAGCCAATACCAGCGAAGAAGACGTGCTTGCGCTCGTCAATCAGCTTAACGAAGACGCCGACATTCACGGCATTCTGGTTCAGCTCCCCCTGCCCGACCATATCGACGAAAGCAAAGTGCTGCGTCTGATCCGGCCGGAAATGGATGTAGACGGCTTCCACCCGGTCAATGTCGGTCTGCTGACCGCCGGCGAGCGCGGAAGCGCGCTTGTCCCCTGCACACCGGCTGGAAGTCTCGTCCTTTTAAAGCGGACACTCGGCGACACGCTGTCCGGCCAGAACGCCGTGGTTGTGGGTCGCTCCAACATTGTCGGCAAACCGATGGCCAGCCTGCTGCTGCAGGAAAGCTGCACGGTGACCATCGCTCACAGCCGGACAAAAGACCTGCCCGGCCTCGTGCGTTCCGCCGACATTGTTGTGGCCGCAGTCGGCCGGCCCGAGATGGTAAGGGGTGATTGGATCAAGCCTGGGGCAACCGTCATCGACGTCGGGATCAACCGCATTCCGGCGCCGGAGCGCGGGGAAGGCAAAACGCGCCTGGTGGGTGATGTTGCATTTGATGAAGCAGTGGAACATTCCGGTGCGATCACTCCGGTGCCGGGCGGCGTCGGTCCGATGACGATTGCCATGCTGATGGTCAATACATTGACTGCGGCGCGGCGCCTGCTTGGCCTTCCGGAAGAAGAACCACTCTTCTAGCGGGACAGTTCATCCACTGACAATTTCTGCACGCCGGACCAATCCGGCGTGTTTGCTTTTGACCATAAGGTCCGTTGATGCGGCCAACCTGCACTCGATTTAAGGCGACCGCCAGAACAGCCCTTAAGAAGTGCACGCAAAATGGCAGGCGCCCAAAGACTGTGAGAACGGCAGTCTTAAAGCGCACAAGACGCCACAGCACCTTCACTCTTGCGCTCAAATCGGCACCATGGTCTATCGTATTTGGATTACTTTAACCATGGCACCTTAACGTGAATGACGTAGGGACTGCATATGCAGCTGGCTGGATTGTGATTGACTGAATCAATGCAAATCGGCCGTGCCAATCCGTCAGGCGGCAGTAAGTGAAGGGTCTACCGTCCTGCATGTCCGGCATTGGGCCGGGCGCGCGTCAATACGCATTGAAGACACTGGAGGCGATCGCCGTCACCGGTGCGTTTTGTGCTGCCGGAAGGTGCGTTCTCGCAGGACTGGTCTGCATTCTTCTGACCGGGACCGTCTTACCCGCCTATTCTTTCGAAATTTTCGGCTGGAAGTTTTTTGAGTCCTCTGAAGATCAGTTGGAAGGAGTCCCTGATCCCCTTCCCTACGAAGCTGACCTCGCGATATCCAGCGGCGCCGATCACCTCACCGATGAGTTGAAAAGCGCTTCACTACTCGTTCAGCAGCAGAAGACGCCGCCATCGGGTGAAGCCGGTTTGATTGCCCGCGCGCTATCTGACCGGGAACGGCTGATTGCAAAACTCTATGCCGATGGCCGCTACGGCGGCACGGTCGATATCTCCCTGTCAGGCGTTCCGCTCGAAACGGCGCTTGAACAAAGTGATCTGCCGGACACACGCCCGGTCAAGGTTTCCATCCTGATCCATCCGGGTCCCGTCTTCACTTTCGGCAAGGTTGTCGTTGCTTCGCGTAGTACAGATCTTTCTTCCGATCCGTCCTACTGGGGGCTGACGAGTGGAGATATTGCCGACTCGGGAAAGATCCTGGCCGCTGAAAAGCGCATGGTGTCCGAACTGCGTGGGCGCGGCTATCCGAAGGCCAGGATCGCAGAAAGGCGTATCACCGCAGACCACAGCACGGACACCCTGGATGTTGCACTTGTCGCCGACTCGGGTCCGCTGGCACATTTTGGGCCTGTCAGCGTGAATGGCACCAAGGTGACGGACCCGGAGTTCATTGTCGAGCAGGCCATGCTTCCGGAAGGTGGCGCCTATTCGCCCAAAGATCTGGCACGAGCACGCAAGCGCCTGAACGATCTGGGCATATTCTCCTCTGTTCGCATCGTCGAAGGGGACATTGAAGGTCCAGACGGAACGCTGCCGATCACCATTGAAGTCAGCGAGCGCAAACGGCACGTCATCGGTGCTGGAGCGTCCTGGTCGAGTACGGAAGGGTTTGGCGTTGAAGCCTATTGGCGCCGCCGAAACCTCTTCGGCCGCGGAGAACGTCTCTCTCTTGAAGGCTCGATCGGCCGGATCGGCACCGAAAGCCTGGAGGATCAGGAATATTCCGCCCGCGTCGCATTTGAAAAACCGGGCATTTTCGGTCCCCTGACCAGCTTTTCCACCAGCCTGGAGGCCCGGCAAGAAAACCCGGACGCCTACAAAAGCCGAACGATCACCTTTGACGCCTACCTGAACAAGCAGTTCTCCGAAACGCTGAAGGGCCGTGCAGGCGCTGAATTGTATTTCGCCAAAGAGGAAGACGTCTTTGGCGACGACGACTATTTGCTTGTCGGTCTTCCTGCCGACCTGACCTTCGACAACAGAGACGACAAGCTCAATCCCTCCAAGGGCGTCTTTGCCGCACTCTTTGCAGAGCCAGCGTACGACACGTTGAATTCCAACGCGATGGGATTTGTGAAGGGCACAGTTTCCAGCTACTACGCGCTGGATGAAGCCAAGCGCTTCATACTGGCCGGAAAAGTCTCCGCCGGATCGATTATTGCGCCTTCGGTCCAATCGGTTCCGGCGAGCCGGCGCTTCATTGCCGGTGGCGGCGGATCGATTCGCGGGTATGCCTACCGAAATGTCGGCCCACGCGTGAATGGCGAAGTGTCTGGCGGACGTTCCATCCTGGAACTGTCCGGCGAAGTTCGCGTCAAGGTGACAGAAACGATTGGAATTGTCGGCTTTATCGACGCGGGAAATGCCTATGAAGACAGCTTCCCCGATTTTTCGGAAAGCTTGAAGGTGGGCGTTGGAGCGGGCCTGCGCTACTTTACTCCCATAGGGCCGCTTCGGATCGATGCGGCCGTTCCGCTGGATCCGGGACAGGATGACCCGGACTTCGCCCTTTATGTCGGATTGAGCCAGGCGTTTTAACGCATATGCGTTTTTTGAAACTTTCCCTTCGGATCTTCGGATTCCTGATCGCGCTCGCGGTTGCAATACCGGTGCTGACCGTCGGAGCAGTGCAGTTTCCCGCAGGCCGTTCCTTCGTGTCCAGCCTGGTCAGTTCGCTCGTGTCACGGGATGGTCAGACCACCACTGTCAGCGGCCTATATGTCAGCTTCGGCCTCAATGCGTCAGTGGACAGCGTATCCGTTGCCGACAACAGCGGGATCTGGCTGAACGCCGAGCAGATCTCCGTCAACTGGCATCCCTTGAGGCTGATCACCGGCGATTTGGACGTAGCGTTGCTCTCGGCACGGCTGATCGACTTGAACCGCGCACCTGTTGCGAACCCAAATGATCCGGCAGCATCCACCAAGGCTGACAGCGGCTCCGGCGCTCTGGCTCTCCCCTTTGATGTAACGCTTGAAAAACTGTCCTTTGACGAAGTCAATC
>JBNLAU010000333.1:0-8014 GCA_050302295.1 Roseibium sp.
TCCGCCCGATCCCGCATTCCATCTTCGATGACGAAGCCGGTGTCATTACCGCGAACCGGCTGATCATCCGTCTGCAGCCGGACGAGGGCGTGCAGATGCAGGTGATGATTAAGGACCCGGGCCCCGGCGGCATGCGCCTGCGCCAGGTACCGCTCGACATGAGCTTTGCCGACGCCTTCAAGGTCCGCAATCCCGACGCCTACGAACGCCTGATCATGGACGTGATCCGCGGCAATCAGACCCTCTTCATGCGCCGCGACGAAGTGGATGCCGCCTGGGCCTGGGTCGATCCGATCCTGGCAGCCTGGGCCGCGTCCAAGGAAGCACCGAAAGGTTATACGGCCGGCACATGGGGCCCGTCTGCGTCCATCGCACTTGTGGAGCGGGACGGCCGGACCTGGTCGGAAGACGACAGCGAGTAGCAGACCCCGCAGGGCCCGGCCCTGCGAGACTTCCGCCGCCCACTTCGTTTAAGGACCGGCAAAAAGACGGCTCCGCCCTATTTGCCGGTGTCTGAAGAGCCGGACCGGATTACGGCTAACAAAGGACTTGAAGTAATGACCATCCAGGATCGCATTGGCGACGTCACCGAACGGATCGTCAAACGCAGCCACGACAGCCGTTCCATCTATCTGGAACGGATCGGCAAAGCTGCTGAAAAAGGCCCTCAACGCTCCCGCCTCTCCTGCGGCAACCTCGCTCACGGTTTTGCCGCCTGCGGACTTTCCGACAAACAGGCCCTCTCCGGCGACGTTGTCCCGAACCTCGGCATCATCACCTCCTACAACGACATGCTGTCGGCCCACCAGCCTTACGAAACCTACCCGGCCCTGATCCGCGAAGCGGCGCATGAAGTCGGCGCGGTTGCACAGGTTGCCGGCGGCGTTCCGGCCATGTGCGATGGCGTCACACAGGGCCAGGACGGTATGGAGCTGTCGCTCTTTTCCCGCGATGTGATCGCCATGGCCGCAGCCGTCGGCCTGTCCCATCAGATGTTCGACGCCGCCGTCTTCCTGGGCATCTGCGACAAGATCGTGCCGGGTCTGGCGATTGCCGCCCTCTCCTTTGGCCACTTGCCGGCGGTGTTCGTGCCGGCCGGTCCGATGACCACCGGCATTTCGAACGATGACAAGTCCAAGATCCGACAGCTTTACGCCGAGGGCAAGGTTGGCCGCGACGCGCTTCTGGAAAGCGAATCCAAGGCCTACCACTCTCCGGGCACCTGCACATTCTACGGCACCGCCAATTCCAACCAGATGCTGATGGAGATCATGGGCCTGCACATGCCGGGCGCCTCCTTCGTCAATCCGGGCACGCCCCTGCGCGAAGCGCTGACCAGGGAAGCCGCAAAACGTGCGCTCGCCATCTCCGCGCTCGGCAACGAATTCACACCGGCAGGCGAGATCATCGACGAAAAGGCCATCGTCAACGGCGTTGTCGGCCTTCATGCCACCGGCGGCTCCACAAACCACACCATGCACCTGGTGGCGATTGCCGCCGCTGCCGGGATCAAACTGACCTGGGACGATATTTCGGAACTTTCCGACGTGGTGCCGCTGCTCGCCCGTGTCTATCCCAACGGCAAGGCGGACGTGAACCACTTCCAGGCGGCCGGCGGCCTTGCTTTCCTGATCCGGGAACTTCTGGGAGAAGGCTATCTGCACCAGGACGTGAAGACCGTCCACGGCACGGATCTTTCCGGCTACACGGTGGAGGCCAAGCTGGACGCGGACGGCAATGTCCGGCGCGAAGCGGCACCGGAGGTTTCCGGCGACGAAACCGTTCTGGCACCGGTCTCCAAGGCGTTCCAGCCAACCGGCGGTCTGAAGATGCTGACCGGGAACATGGGCAAGGCCGTCATCAAGATATCCGCTGTCGCCAAGGAACGTCATATCATTGAAGCGCCCGCACGTGTCTTCCATGACCAGAACGATTTCCTGACCGCCTTCAACAACAAGGAACTCACGGGCGACGTTGCCGCCGTGGTTCGCTTCCAAGGCCCCAAGGCAATCGGCATGCCCGAGTTGCACAAGCTGACGCCGTGTCTCGGCATCCTGCAGGACCGGGGCCACAAGGTCGCCCTCATCACTGATGGCCGCATGTCGGGCGCCTCCGGCAAGGTTCCGGCCGCCATTCACGTTACACCGGAAGCTGCCGCGGGCGGACCGATTGCCAGGATCCGCGACGGCGACATGATCCGCGTCGACGCAATCACCGGCACGCTGGAAGTTCTGGTCGATGAGGCCGAGTTCAACGCCCGGCCGCTCGCCGAAATGGACCTGAGCAATCACCAGTTCGGCACCGGCCGAGATCTGTTCTCCGCCTTCCGCAACGCTGTCGGCACGGCGGACACCGGCGCGCATGTATTTGGAGCATGATTGCAGATTGACCATGGCGATCGACACGGGTTTGCCGCCTCTCATCCCGGCAGAAGCGTGGTTCAGGGCCGGGCTTCAGCCCTTGAAACCGGACGGCAAGCTGCAATCGTTGGAACAGTAATTACAGGGTCCTGCCCAGGCAGGGCCGACAACTAAATTCCAGGAGGCTGTTTTGGGCCAGGACATCGAAAAAATCGAAAAAGTAATGTGCGCGGCGCCGGTAATTCCGGTTCTGGTGGTGGAAGATCCGAAAAAGGCGGTGCCGATGGCCCAGGCGCTGGTGCGCGGCGGTCTGCCGGCAATCGAGATCACCTTGCGTACTCCGCATGCACTGGAAGCCATCGACGCGGTCAACGAGCATGTGGAAGGGGCGATCGTCGGCGCCGGCACGGTTCTGGACGCCAAACAGTATGACGCGGCCGTTTCCGCCGGTGCGCGCTTCATCGTCTCGCCGGGAGCAACCGACGCCCTGCTGGACGCCGCCGATCAGCACAGCGTACCGCTTCTTCCTGGCGCAGCAACGGCATCGGAGGTCATGGCCCTTCTGGAGCGCGGCTATGAGCGTTTGAAATTCTTTCCGGCGGAACAGGCGGGAGGCATGTCCTATCTGAAATCCCTGTCGTCACCGCTGGCGGCCGTCAAATTCTGCCCGACCGGCGGCGTCAGCCTGGACAAAGCTCCGGACTACCTGAAACTGCCGAACGTGCTTTGCGTCGGTGGTTCCTGGATCGCCGATGCCAAGGCCATCATGACGGAAGACTGGAGCGGCATCGAAGAGCGCGCCCGCGCCGCCGCAAGCTTGAACGACTGAAGGTCCTCAAAGCCGGGAGAAGAATGCCCCCTCCCCCCCGGAGGTAGTCGGTTGGGGACTGATGGATAAAAGCGCGCCTGCGCATTAATTGCGGCTGGTTCGCGAACCGCAAACATGGTTCAGATAGGACCGCCAAGGCAGGACGCCACGTCCTGCGGCCGGAGTTCACACATTTAAATACGATTTTTCGTCCGCGGAGGAAATTGTGATGATGAAACGATCCGGACTAACACTGGCCTTTCTTTTTGCCCTCTCGCCCATTGCAGCCGCTCACGCTGCGGATCTGTGTCAAGGCTTCGGCCCGCAGACACCGCGCGACATCTCCAACAAGGAAGGGCTGAACGTCGCTTCAGTCTCCTTTGCCCCCTCGGCAGACAAGCTGAACCTGTGCAACATTCACACGCACACCAATGCCGAACACAAAGGTCCCGGTTTCACCATCTTCGCGGGTGATGGGGAACATGGCGGCTTCAAGTGCAATGATACCGAAGAACTGACCGAGGCCGAACTGGCAGCCCCGTCCGGCGAGACCTTTCACGGAGTCGAGCCCGGAGACACGATTGAGGTTCACTGGGTTTACTCGTCCTGCAACGTCCAGCCCGGCAAGGGACTCGGCTCCTGCCTCAGCGAGGCCTGTGCCAACCCCCAATTAAGGGTCGAAGCCCAGACCTTTCTGGTCGTGAACGATCCGAATGCGCTCAACTTCCTGGACTTTGTTTATGACGGTAACGTCCGGAACGGCTTGCACCAGGCGAAGGCGCTGCCGGGCGGAACCGGCAACCCCATCACTTTCATCGGCTCGACAACGGGACCAAGCTACACTCAGGAAACCTGCTCTCCGCTACAGGTCACCTGGAGCGTGCGCCCGCAATGCGCAAAACTCGACATCAATTCGCTGCACGCCTGGGCGGAAAATGGCAATATCTTCGAGGAAGACCACTCCCATGGCGTCCGCCAGTTGGTGACGGCACCGGAACTTCTGGCACCGATCACAAACTGATCCGCCTTCGACACTCGAAAATGCTGCCGGATGGCTCGTTCGGCAGCATTTTTTGCGGTTTTTCCTCTCCCGCCACATATGTTGCTGTGCTATCTCAAACGGCGTGCCTTCGGCACAAAATACCATCATAAATCGATTTAAGGAGGTCGTGAATGGCTCTTGAAGCAGCCTTTGAAGCTCTCACCCGGCAGGCGGACCAAATGCGGGATACCAGCTTGCGCGCGCTCTTCGCCGCCGACCCGGGCCGCTTCACAGCCTTCTCTGCCCGCTTTGACGACCTTCTGCTCGACTTTTCCAAATCGAAAATCAGCGCCGAGGCCCTTGAGCTTCTGCTCGACCTGGCCCGGGCGGCCAATGTCGAAGGCAAACGTGCGGCCATGTTTGCCGGTGAAAAAATCAATGGCACGGAAAACCGGGCCGTTCTTCATACCGCGCTGCGCAACCGTTCGGAGACGCCGATTCTTGTCGACGGCGAGGACGTAATGCCGGATGTGCGCGCCGTTCTGGACGCGATGGCAGATTTTTCCGAGGCCGTCCGCTCCGGCGAACTGACATCCTCCACCGGCGCCCCCTTCACGGACGTGGTCAATATCGGCATCGGCGGCTCCGATCTCGGGCCCGTGATGACGACGCTGGCGCTCGCCCCGTATCATGACGGCCCCGAACTGCATTACGTGTCCAATGTGGACGGAGCCCACATTGCCGACACGCTGGAAAAGCTGGATCCGGCAACCACGCTGATCATCGTGGCTTCCAAGACCTTCACCACCATCGAAACCATGACCAACGCGCAGACCGCGCGCAAATGGATATCGGAAACCTTGGGCGAAGACGCCGTCGGCGATCATTTCGCCGCCGTCTCGACGGCGCTCGACAAGGTCGCGGCGTTCGGCATCGATCAATCCCGTGTCTTCGGCTTCTGGGACTGGGTCGGCGGCCGCTACTCTGTCTGGTCCGCCATCGGCCTGCCGCTGATGATCGCCGTCGGGCCGGACGCTTTCTCCGACTTCCTTGAAGGCGCTCATGCGCTGGACAAACACTTCCAGGATGCCCCGCTTGAACGGAATCTGCCCGTTCTGATGGCCCTTATCGGCGTGTGGAACCGGGATGTGCTTGGACTGTCCGCCCGTGCCGTTCTGCCCTACGACCAGCGCCTCGCCCGCCTTCCGGCTTATCTGCAGCAGTTGGACATGGAATCCAACGGCAAGCGCGTGGCGCTTGACGGCAGCCCCGTCACTCAGGAAACCGGCCCGCTTGTCTGGGGTGAGCCGGGCACCAACGGCCAGCACGCGTTTTACCAGCTCCTGCACCAGGGCACGACGGTGATTCCTTGCGAATTCCTGGTCGCGGCCAATGGTCATGAAGACGACCTGAAACACCATCACGATCTGCTGCTCGCCAATTGCCTGGCACAGTCCGAGGCCCTGATGCTTGGACGCACCCTGGAAGAAGCCAAAGATCTATTGAGAGCCTCCGGCAAGCCGGAAGACGAAGTTGAACGGCTGGCGCCTCACAAGGTCTTTCCGGGAGACCGGCCCTCGATCACGCTTGTTTACGACAAGCTGACGCCGTTTGCCCTCGGGCGCCTGATAGCCCTTTACGAGCATCGCGTCTTCGTCGAAGGCGTGATCTGGGGTATCAACTCCTTCGATCAATGGTGGGTCGAACTCGGCAAGGAACTGGCCACAGCCCTGCTGCCCATGGTCAAGGGAGAGGTCTCAGCTGATTCCAAGGACGCTTCCACGAAAGGTCTTCTGGCCGCGCTCAGGAGCTGATCAACTGGCCTCGGGTGGCGAAAAACCAGCGCGGCAGTTGGCCTCGCGGGTTCGCCATATTTTCGCCTAATGAACGCTATCTGTTCCGCATTGTTCGAGAACTCACGTCAAAATTCCTGAAAACGGTCAGCCGGTTGCAGGAATGAAAGATTGCCCCAAGGCTCAAACAATCTTACCTTAGGTAAGATTTTAATATATTGAAGCGTGCCGTCACACGGCCTGAATAGGAGATAACTTTCATGAAAAAGCTTGTACTGCTCGCTGCAGTCGGCCTTGCCTTGGCCGGATGCCAATCAGACAGCCAGCGCGACCGCGCGCTTGTCGGTGGCGGTCTTGGCGCTGCCACAGGTGCAGCCATCGGTGCAGCTGCAACAGGTGATGTCGGCGGCGCGCTTGTCGGTGGCGCGATCGGTGCAGCCGGCGGCGCAATCGTCGGATCGGTAACGACACCGAAAAACTGTATCGCCTATGACCGTTACGGCCAACCATACCGCGTAGCCTGCCCGTAACTTAAGCTCTCCGGGTTAGCGCCACGGCGTTAACCCGGCCGGTAGGACAAGAACGATGAAAAAACTGCTTCTCATTGCTGCCGCGACCGCATTTCTGACCGGTTGCCAATCCGACAGTTGTTGAGACAACGCCCTTGTGGGCGGCGGACTGGGCGCAGCAACAGGTGCAATCATCGGTGCGGCGGCCGGCAACGGTGCCGGCCCTGCTCTTGCCGGGGCCGCGATCGGTGCTGCCGGTGGTGCAGTTGTCGGCGCGGCTACCACCCCGAAAAACTGTGTCGCTTATGACCGCTACGGCAACCCCTATCGGGTCGTTTGCCCCTGATCACAACAGACCAGAATATTTCAGGACTTCACAGGCAGAAACGAATGAAAAAGATACTCGTGGTGGCCGCTGCGGCCGCCTTGCTGGCCGGGTGCCAGTCAAGCAGACAGACTGATCGTGCGTTGATCGGCGGCGGTCTTGGAGCTGCAACAGGCGCTGTTGTCGGTGCGGCAGTCGGTGCCGGAGCCGCTCCCGTTCTGGCAGGTGCGGCCATCGGTGCGGCAGGCGGCGCGGCAATTGGTGCAGCCACGACACCGAGATAAAGAGCGGCACAAGACCGGTTCGGCTCTCTTCCTGACAGGCTGGGCTTGCGATTGAAGCGTTCATATCAACGGGCCTTGGATAACCCGGCACCGGTAAGGGTCTGTTAACCATAAATCCCCACCCTTGGCGGAGCTTTTTTGATATTGCCAAGGGATACCGGATGAAACCCATCCTTTCAGCCGCGGCTCTGGCCCTGCTGCTTGCGGGCTGCGCCAATACGGATAGCCAGCGCGACAGAATGCTGATCGGCGCCGGCCTTGGCGCCGCAACAGGCGCCACCATCGGCGCCGTCGCAGGATCAACCGTCAACGCCACAATCGCAGGCGCGGCCCTCGGAGCCGTTGGCGGCGGCATCGTCGGCGTCGTCACCACCCCACGCAATTGCATTGCCCGTGACCAGGACGGTACGCCTTATAAGGTCAGGTGTCCATAAATCCGCAGGGGTCCCTCGCAGAGGCTCAGCTGTGGTTTCGCGTTCGAGGGGAGTTCACCGCCCCTACCAGAAATAGCCCACTGCCAAGATCAAAAGAAACCCCAGCAATGCAACCGCGAACGGGGTCAAAAGGATTATCGCACAAAGCTTGATCACGTATCCCATAGTGCAACTCGCAGGACTGTTCGCTTTCCGGCGGTAATATTCTGTACGGCTATATCATGCCAGCCTTCTTTAGCTCGGCCATGATGTTCAATGCGAACAGAATGACACCGAAAAGAACGAAGACAGTTCCGGAGATGGTCATAAACCAGGTCCCACTTTTTCGGCCCTTGTTGAACAATGCCCAGCCCGCGCCCACGATTGCAGCCAAAACCAGAGATACGATCATTGGTATTTCCTTAATTGTAATATTTGACGTTACAATCATGGATAATCATTGAAGAATCTTAAGCAGGAGAGACATGCCCGAGTCTGCTCCCCTTCAGTGGCAAATCACGCAAAAGCGCATCCATCATT
>JBNLAU010000334.1:0-5655 GCA_050302295.1 Roseibium sp.
AGGTCGACGAAGCACCGGAACTGGCAAGTGCCTCGTTGCTGCCGATCATTCGTTCCTTCACCAGCGCAGCAGGGCTGAGTGTCGGCACCAAGGACATCTCTCTTGCAAGCCGTATTCTGGCAAATTTTTCCGAATATCTGACCGACGAACAGAAGCAGTCCGACGATCTGGCCGAACTCGGCAATCTGGTGAAACAGCCGGAAGCCAATGTCATAAAGCTGCCGAATGTTTCCGCCTCGCAGCCGCAGTTGAACGCGGCGATCAAGGAATTGCAGGGGCAAGGCTATCAATTGCCCGACTATCCGGCCGATCCGCAGACAGACGAAGAAAAAACCGTCAAGGCGAAATACGACGCCATCAAGGGGTCTGCCGTGAACCCGGTGCTGCGCGAGGGCAACTCCGACCGGCGCGCGCCGAAGGCAGTCAAGGAATATGCCCGGAAAAACCCGCACCGCATGGGCGAATGGCTTCCGAACTCCAAGACCCATGTCGCCACCATGGGCCAGGACGACTTTTTCTCAAACGAGAAGTCCGTGACCGTTTCCGCTGGCTCCGCAGGCACCGCGAAGATCGAATTCGTGGGCAAGGATGGCTCCGCCACCACGCTGAAAGGCGATTGGGCACTGGAGGAAGGCGATGTCATTGACGGCACGTTTATGAGCGCCCGCGCTCTTGCGGACTTCCTGGAACTGGAAATTGCGAACGCCAAGGACGAAGGCGTTCTTTTCTCCCTGCACATGAAGGCCACCATGATGAAGGTCTCCGACCCCATCATCTTCGGCCACTGCGTCAAGGTGTTCCTGAAGGACGTCTTCCAGAAGCACGCCGCGACCTTTGCCGAAATCGGCGTCAATCCTGACCTCGGCATTGGGGACCTGGAAGCCAAGGTCGCTCAGCTTCCGGCAGACAAGGCCGCCGAAATCCAGGCGGATATCAAGGCCGCGCTCGAAAACGGTCCGGACATGTACATGGTGAACTCCGACAAGGGCGTCACCAACCTGCATGTCTCTTCCGACGTCATCATCGACGCCTCCATGCCCGCCCTGATCCGCGCAGGCGGCAAGGGCTGGGGCCCCGACGGCAACGAACATGACACCAAATGCGTGATCCCGGACAGCTCATATGCCGGCGTTTATGCGGCCGTGATCGACTTCTGCCGCGAAAACGGCGCGCTTGACCCGGCCAAGATGGGCACGGTGCCGAATGTCGGCCTGATGGCCCAGAAGGCCGAGGAATACGGTTCTCACCCGCAGACCTTCAAGGTGCCGGCGGACGGCACGGTCCGCGTCGTCGACGCTGCCGGCAATACCCTGATCGAACACACCGTGGAAGAAGGCGACATCTGGCGCGCCTGCCGCACCAAGGATGCGCCGATCCGCGACTGGGTCAAGCTGGGCGTCACCCGTTCGCGCCTGTCCGGCATGCCGGGCGTGTTCTGGCTGGACAAGAACCGTGCCCACGACGCGGAACTGCTCAAGAAGGTTGAAGCCTATCTGCCCGAACACGACGCCACCGGCCTTGATCTCAAGATCATGGCTCCGGCGGATGCGGCCAAATACACCACGGAGCGGATTGCCCGGGGCGAGGACACGATTTCCATCACCGGCAACGTGCTGCGCGACTACCTGACGGACCTTTATCCGATCCTGGAAGTCGGCACCTCGGCCAAGATGCTCTCCATCGTGCCGCTGATGAACGGCGGCGGCCTGTTCGAGACCGGCGCCGGCGGATCCGCGCCGAAACACGTGCAGCAGTTGATGGAAGAGAACTACCTGCGCTGGGACAGTCTCGGTGAATTCTGCGCCCTCGGCGCCTCACTGGAACACCTTGCCAATGTCAAGGGCAACACCAAGGCGCAGGTTCTTGCCGACGCCCTGGACAAGGCGGTTGAAAAGCTGCTCGACAACGGCAAGTCTCCGTCCCGCCGTCTCGGCGGACTGGACAACCGCGGCAGCCATTTCTACATCGCGCTTTACTGGGCAGAAGCTCTGGCAGCCCAGGATCAGGACGCTGAGCTGAAAGCTCACTTCGCGCCGATCGCAGAGGCGCTCAGCGCCAATGAAGAAAAGATCGTCGGCGAACTGAACGGCGTTCAGGGTTCCCCCGCCGATACCGGCGGCTATTATCATGCCCCGCAAGCCAGCGTTGATGCCGTCATGCGCCCGAGCGCAACGCTGAACGGCATTATCGGCTAGGAACAGCCACAACCGATCAACCGGAAAGCGGCCTCTTTATCCAAGGGGCCGCTTTCTGCTTTTCTATCCGGAACTTGAAACCAGGACGGCTCTCAGCCGAACCCGTTCTCGAACGCGATTGTCCGCAGCCACTCGGGACGGTCGATCAGCGGATTGCGGTTGCCCTGAACCTTCGCGATCTCGGCATTGCGATGCTTTTCATAAAGCGTCGGCGGCTGTGCCTCGGCCCAATCCAGCAGGAACCCGAAATTCGACTTGACCAGCTCTTTCTTCATGCCGGTCTTGATATCGCCGACAACACCGGGATAACGCATCAGGAAATAGAGCGTTGCCCTGGCAACGATCGCCTTGCCGGCGCTCGGCTCAAATCTGCGTCCGTCCCGCAAGCCGCACATGGGCCGGACCGCTTCGCGGCTAGCATCCAGCAGTGCCTCCACGGGAGACACTTCAGCAGCCCGGATTTCAGCTTCCTCTTCCGGCGTGAACTCCGTGTAGGGAATGTTCGAGCGGAAGGAATTGCAGCCGTGTTCGCAGGTGAACAGGTGATGAAGGTCCGACTTCTGGGCCTTTGCCTCCGCCGCCCCCTTGAACCAGGATTGCGGCACCACATGCTCGCAGTTGAACGGACCGGCAGCCTCCAGCGCGTCTTCCTCCAGTTCAATCAGGTCATCCAAATTGCCGGATGTGGCCTGCTCAATCGTTCGCGCCCTTTCCACCGCAGCCTGAAACTCCAGGATTTCCGCGACAAACAGCTCTTCGGGCATGACTTCCCCGGAATAGATGGACTTCAGCGATTGATCTTCGCGGCGGTCGATCCAGGGATAGAGCTGTTGGTGACGTGCGTCGGAGTAAGTCAGCACATTTTTATGGCTCTGTTGAAGCAGATCGCTCAAAGCCTTGAAGCGCTTGGACTTGCTGAGACCCTCTTCAATTTCGCCATAGTAAACTGCGGCTGCGGCTTCGTCGGCGCTGCTGTCGTAATAGTCGCCCCGAGGTTCAAAGACGCTTTCCGGCGCCGGCGTGGCGGGAGCCGCCGCGGCAGCGGCAGTTGGCTGAACCGGAGGAGCAACGCCCTGCCCCGCACCGGAGGAAGGCGCCGCAAGGCTCGGGCCGGCTGGACCAGCGCCCGGTACCGGGCCAAAACTCAGCTGGAATGTCCAGCGGGCAATGCCGTCAGGCCCGACGCCTGTCCCGCCCGGGGCCGGCAACGCTCCACCCGCCCCACCGGTTAAGTGCCGGGGATCGGATTCCGAAAACTCTTTGAAAACATCGGCAACCGGAGGCGGCTGAAACGCCGCTTCAAAAAGATCGCCTGCAGCCGGCGAAAGGGACCTTCCCCTTACATCGCTGACGATCCGGCTAATCCGAACGCCCTCATTGGCGATCCATTCGACAGTCTCCGGATCATCGATGCCCTTGCGATAGATATTTCCGTCTTTCTTCAGCCAATTGCCGTTGGCATCTTTCTTCGGAACGCCCGCATGGTGAAGCGCGGCAAGCTGCCACTGGTCATTCATGGCCGGAGAACCGGAAGATCCTCTTTTGGTGTCGGTCGAATAAATGAGAAAATCACCATCGGTGCGCAAAATCTTGTTGCCGCGGAATGCGATCTGCTGCCTCTCCCCGCCCGGATGCTGAATAATATTGATCGGCTCGCCGACGATGGCCTTGCCGCTCTCGGCGATCAGATTGATCCAGCCGCGCGCCTCCAGCCTGTCGCCTTCCTGATTGACCGGCGTCACAGCGACGATCGAATAATCAAGCGGAATACTGGTTTCGAAAAACGCCGACGGATCAAGCTGGAAGCGCACGGGCACCATGGGGTTGCCGTCAAGACCAAGCGCATAGTCGAACTCGATAAGGCTTGTTGCGGCACTGCCAGCGGAACGCAGAACATGATTGTTGGTCATCATGAGCCGCGGTGAAATCATAAAGCCGGTTCCATAACCCCGCGTCTGGCCGAGGCCGTTCTTCACGACCACACGGCCGACCGCCCGCGAAGCCAGGTACCCTCTGCTGAAAAACGCAGCCGCGAGAAGTTCGTTCTGGCCGATCACGCGTTCGAGTGCGAAACCTTCCGTCCTGGCCCCGCCGCTGGCTTTCTGCACCAGTTCCGCCGCCAGGTCCGGCCGGCCGAGCTGAACCAGGCGATTGACGTATCTATAGAGCTCGTCTTCGTGGTCCTTGGCAGGTCCGGTCGCGCAGTATCGTGCCGCCGCAGCTTCAGTGACTTCCTGATCATAAATGTCGGCCATAATGGAATCCCCAATATACAACGAACAAAATATCTATAGTTGCATTCCCTAAAGTCACCAATATAGCAGATTGCAGAAACGCATGTAAACGCTGCCAGCTTTTCACGCAGGCGGCCCTGCATCCACAAACCGCCAACCCGATTGCCAAGGGCCCCTCGGGCTGCTACCACGCCGCCATGAAAGCGAACATCAAGGCCGTGCTTTTCGACAAGGACGGCACCCTTCTCGATTTCGATGCGGCCTGGGCGCCGGCCTATGAGACAGCCGCGCGGTTTGCCTCAAGCGAACGCCCGGAGCTTGCACGAACGTTTCTGGCCCAGACCGGCATGGACCTTGATACGCGCAAGTCCTCGGCCGGGTCCCTCCTGGCGGCTGGAAACTCGGAAGAAATCGCAAGCGCCTGGATTTCGCTCGGCGCGGCATTCGATCTCGAACCGCTGACTGTGGAGCTGGACCGGATTTTCATCGGCAGAATGCATGACGCGCAAGCCTTGCCCGGCGTGCCCGAAGCTGTGGATTCCCTTCTGGCGGCGGGTATCCGGTTGGGTGTTGCCAGCAGCGACAGCGAAGCCGCCATCCGCGCATTTCTGGCCGGTTCCGGACTTACCGAAAAGTTTGGCTTCGTTACCGGCTACGACACAGGCTTCGGTCCGAAACCTCAGCCCGGCATGGTCTATGGCTTCGCCGAGGCAACAGGCCTCCAGCCATCCGAAATCGCCGTGATCGGCGACAACACCCATGACCTTGAAATGGCCCATGCCGCCGGCGCGGGTCTGAGGATCGGTGTCCTGACCGGCACAAGCGGCAGACAAGACCTGGCACCGCACGCGGATGCCGTTCTGGAAAGTGCGGCGGACCTGTCCGGCTATCTGCTCTAGGGCACGGATCTCTCAATCTCTGTATTTTGCCGAGCCGAGACGATGGCTGCGTCTCGCGGATCTTTCGAATGCGCTCGGTTCTCCGCAACACGCACGGAATTTAAGGATAGTGAGAAATACGGACGAGCCAGCTCAGGCTTTTTTGCACGCCCGCGCACCGGCAAGAATTTGTTAAACCGCGCTTCCAAAACCATTCTGACAAGAATAACAGAAGCTTGGAACTTTTAGCGTCTCACACTAACTTATAAATCTGTTTTATTAAACTTTTCAATATTTAGGATACTTGGAATATTTACTTGAAACAACCCTAACAAAAGGTAATCTGAA
>JBNLAU010000335.1:0-8058 GCA_050302295.1 Roseibium sp.
AACCGCTGTTCTCGCAAGTCGCCGATGAATTTCTGGAGTTTGTCGGCGATGCGACACTTGTCATTCACAATGCCGCCTTCGAAATGGGCTTTATCAATCATGAGCTGACAAAGGCCGGCCGGAGAACGATCCCGAACAGCCAGGTGATCGACACCCTGGAAATCGCCAGGCGCAAACATCCAACGGGACCGAATTCCCTCGACGCACTCTGTTCGCGTTACGGCATCGACAATTCCAAGCGCGTCAAACACGGCGCGCTGCTCGATGCGGAAATTCTTGCGGAAGTCTATCTGGAAATGATCGGCGGCCGTCAGACCGCGCTCGGGCTGATACCGGAAGAAGAAGATACGTCATCCGGCGCCGCCTTTACCGAAATCGGCGACCTCGGCAGCTTCAACGCCAAACCGCGCCCGGCGCCGCTTTCCTCGTTGTTGTCGGAGAAGGAATACGAAGCGCACAAGGCCTTCATCGAAGGCATGGGCGAAGATGCGATCTGGCGAAAATACGGCGGCTGAGTGAAATCGTATCAGCTGTCGGCCTCCAACGGATTGTCTGATACTGCCTATGTCATGCGCGGGCCTCAACTTGAGGCCCTTTTTTATGCGGACAATCAGTCAATCTGGCGTTTGCAGCCCACCCTTCGACATGCTCGACTTCGCCAGGCTCCTCAGGATGGTGATCAACAAATTGGAAATTCAAAGCTTTTCTGTGTCTACGCCCTAACGCTGACGAGATCTATTTTTTCGGCCGGCAAGCTCTTCATGAGCCGATCTCCGGCCGGCGCTGCACCAACGCTCCGTTCGAGCAGGTCGCGCCGACCGGACAAGGGTCAGGGTTGCATCAGACCCGGCTGACGAACCAGACATTCATCGGATCGTGCGGCAGTATATGGCGGGTGACCGTGGCAAAGCCCGCATCCTTTAGCATCCGTTGGGCCGTCTCCCAGCCCCACATGGTGCCGAGCCCGTCACCGCCCTGACCGATCGAAACCGGTGTGCAATGGGCACAGGAAATTGCGTAGAGCAACGAGGCCATCGGGAAATTCATGTTTTTTTCCAGATACGCCGAACCGCCGATGTCCTGCATCAGATAAACACCGCCGGGTTTCAGCGAGGCCCTCAGGCCGCGGATCAGTCCCTCGGGATCCTTCTGGTCGTGAACCGCATCGAAGGAAGTGACGAAATCGAACCGTCCGGGTTCGGAGTATCCTGTCAGGTCGCGCTTTTCGAAGGCTACATTCGATAACCCGGCGCTAAATGCACTCGTGCGGGCGTGGTCGATCGCGTCAGCGCACAGGTCATAGCCGGTAAACCGGCTCTTCGGATAACGCTCGGCCAGCGCGATCAGCACGTGCCCCCGGCCGCAACCCGCGTCCAGAACTTCGATGCCGCTCTCAAGCCGCGCGTCCATGTCGCTAATGAGCGGCAGGATGGCATTGAAGAGCGCGTCCTTCACGGTCTGGTCGCTGTCTTCGGCCATGATCTGGTGAAAGCAGGGGTAGTCGGAATATCCGGTGCCTTCCCCGCTCTCCAGGCAGTGCTGGATACGATCTTCAAGTTTACCCAACAGCGTGACGTGCTGCGCATAGACCGCCAGGTTTCCGAGCTCGGCACCCGGCACAAGGCAGGCCGCATGTGCGTCCGGCAGGTGATAAGTCCGCAGGGCCGGGTCGTAGTCGATGATGCGGCCGGTGACCATCACGGCCAGCCATTCGCGGACATAACGTTCTGCCAGACCGGCGCGGCGAGCAATCTCTTCACTTTTGGCCGGCGGTTGCCCCGCCAGCGCGGTGAAGAGGCCCGTGCGGTGGCCGACCGACATCATCGCCGCCACGGCGCCGGCATCGAGAAGGGTTCCGACGCGTTCGGCAAAGGCTTCGGAATGTGTCCTGGTGACTGTCATCTTGTTCATTTCGTTTCTCCTGATTGTGAGCAACCGATCCGGGCGTCAACGAGCCCGAACGCCGGTTGGGCATTTGAAGGCGCGGTCTTTTGCCCGATTTGTCTTGTGGACCGATGCCGCGTTGATGAGGCTTGCGCCGCGATGACACCTGCGATCCGGTCGGCGGCGATCCGGGCCGCGTCGAAATAGCCGGTGAATATCGGACGGAACCCGGCAAACCAGAGGCCGGGATTGGCAGGGTCCGGCTCTCCCATTGGGTGGGTCGGCATGCCGTCGGCGCCCAGGACGCCAAGCGGACCGAGAAGGGTTTCCAGCCCTGAGCGATAACCCGTTGCAGCAATCACCACGTCGGGACTGCATTCGCGGCCACCTGCCAGGATCACGCGCCCGCGGTCGAAACGTTCCACCGCAGGGACAACCAGCAGCCGCCCGCTCTTCAATTCCGTGACGAAACCGTCATCGATGGCGAAGGCGACCCCATCCCGCACAAGGCGCGTTCCACCGCCGGCCGGATGGCTCTTCAGGCCGAACCGGGCGAGGTCGCCCAGAAACAGGCGCTGTGTAAGCCGGAAGGCCGGGTCGAGGAGGCTCAGCGGCATGACTGCGAAGATGCGCGCCAGGCGATGCAGCGGGAAACCGAGAACACGCGTGGGAACGACCGCCGGACCGTGCCTGACTGAAACCAGGACTTCAGCCGGCGCGTGCCGCGACAGATGGTTGAGAACGTCCGAACCGGAATTCCCGGCTCCGACGACCAGAACACGCTTGCCGTTGAACCGTGAGACATCGCCGATGTCGGCGGCGTGCAGGAATGCACCCGTGAATTCCGCCCGCCCCGGCCAGTCCGGAATGTGGGGGATCCTGTCGCGTCCGGTCGCAAAAATGACATGCGGCGCATGAAAGTCTCCCCGATTTGTGCTGACGCGCCAGGTTCTGCCCTCGCGGGCAAGGGCGGTTACTTCCGTTCCGAAGTGGATGTCCGCATCAAGCCGGTTCGCATAGCGTTCCAGGTGAGCGACAACGGAATCGCGCCGCAGGAAGGTTCCGTCATCGCGCGGCGCATGCTGACCCGGCAGGCATGCAAAACGGCGGTGGATGTTCAACCGGAGCGCCGGGTGGCGAGCACGCCAGGGCTCTGCAACCCGGTTCCGGGCCTCGAGCACCTGGACCGGGATGCCCCGGTCCGCAAGAACCCTTGCACAGGCAAGTCCGGATAACCCGGCGCCAATAACGATGACCGGCATTTCACTGGTCGTTTCCAAGAGAGGTCTCCTTTTGATTGCCTTTCAACTGACCGGAGAGATGGACGAGAGACGACTTTTGGGATAGAAGAAGAAACGAACAGATCGGTGATTATCGGACACATTTTCTATTAAAAACGAGAACAAAATGCTGAAAACGATCATTATCGGCAGTTCACAGGCCGGCACCTCAACCGTTTTTTCCATTCTCGACGTCCTCGCTTCCGTCGGGCGGGACTGGGAGGTCCTGCACGGCCAGCCACCGGCGCCGCCGATCTTTTCCGCAAGTTACAGAACTGCAAATGGCGCCCCGTACTGGGACGTGAACGGACGCCGGATCACACCCGACGCGTCCCTCGACGAAGGGCCTCGCCCGGACCTTGTCATTGTTCCGGAAATGCAATTCGATCCAAACCAGCCATTGCCGGAAGATCTCGTATCTCTCTCAAGATGGATTGCAGCAGCTTTCGCGGACGGCGCGACGGTGGCCTCTGTCTGTTCAGGTGCGCTATTGCTCGCCAACGCTGGAGTTCTCGACGGAGAAGAGGCCACGACACATTGGGCCTATGCCGAAATGTTGGAGCGGAACCATCCTCGGATTAAAGTTCGGCGCGAGCGCATCCTTGTACCGGCCGGCGAAGGGCATCGGGTGATCACGGCGGGCGGTGCGTCCGCTTGGGAGGATTTGCTGCTTTATCTGATCGGCCGGTTCGCCGGGGCGGAAACGGCACGCCGTATCGCAAAACTTTACCTGATCGAACCGCATGACTACGGACAACTGACCTATGCGTCGCTCGCAGCCGGCCGGCAGCATGCCGACCGCACGGTCGGGGAAGCCCAGCTCTGGGCAGCGGATAACTATGCATGTCCGGCACCGGTCGCGGAAATGGCATCGCGCAGCGGTTTGTCCGAGCGGGGGTTTCTGCGCCGTTTCAAACGCGCGACTGGTCAGTCACCGGCCGACTATATTCAGAGCTTGCGGGTCGAAGAAGCCAAACAGCTGCTCGAGACAAGCGATGTGCCGGTGGAAATTGTTGCGGAGAAGGTTGGTTACACGGAACCTTCCAGCTTTCGGTCGGCCTTCCGAAAACGTGTCGGCGTCTCGGCTTCCGTGTACCGCAGAAAGTGGCGCATTCTCTCGGCGGTCGGGACCGTATAATACCCGTCACCCATGATTGGTGCCGAACGCTCGACTCTGGCCGTATCCGTGCAGAAGGGTTCCGTTTTCCTTCTGCCAGACCCGGGCCACGGGCGTTTGCGGCCCACCCGTCGACACGTTTGGCTTTGCCAGGCTCCTCAGGATGACAATCAATCAAGCAGCCACCGCGCCGTCTCGAAATGGCGCTCGGCATTGGGGCTCGAAAAGCTCCAGGCCATCGTCTGACCAATTGTCCACAGCCGGGCACGCTCGCGGTTCAGCTCAAGTTCTTCCGATAGGCGATCAAGGCGGTAAAGGGCCGCTTTCCGCGAATGGCCCAGTTCAGCGCTGCGCACAATCGGGCTCAGGGCAAAGGCCGGATCGCCGGCAAGCGGTTTGGGATCGATGACCAGCCAGGGCGCGCGCTCAGCGGATAGGATGTTGTGGCCGTGAAGGTCCTGATGCAGCAGAACCTTTTGAGTGTCTTCCTTTGAAACGTCGGTCAGCGCCGAGATGGTGGCATCCAGCAGTCTTTTCTCGCAGGGCTTGCCTGCTTTCCGCCAGTCGGCTTCGAGCGTTTCCAGCCAATGGGCGGCTTCGTCTGCAAGCGGTGTGAAAGGATCGTTGGCCGGAACGAGTAGCTTTCGAAGCAATCCGGTCAGAACACCCAACGCGTCGGCTTGCCCGTCCTCAGCCAGAAATCTGCCGGGTCGGCAGCGTTCCAGCAAGAGCGCGCCCAGGTCCGGTGCATGATCCAGCAGCCGGACGGCGCCGTTCCCGTTCCAGCATTTCAGCGCGTCCGCCTCACACCGGGACGTGCGGTCAATGAACTGGAGTTTCAGGACGGCCTCCTGGCCACGTTGCTTCACCGGCAAAACACAAGAGACGTTGCCGCCGGAAAAAGGCTGGCCGTCAGGCAGTAGTTCGAAATGGTTCTGGGCAGTCTCAAGGAGATTCGGAAGAGATTTCAACCACTTGCGACCGTCTTCACGTTCTTCCAGCCAGTGCAGGCTGGCGGGAACGGAAAACGCGTTGTCGCGAGTCAAAGCATCGACGGCAGCACGCGGTCCGGCGGACGGTGCCCGTCCATGAAGGTCTTGATATTGATAATTACCTTCTCGCCCATCTCGATGCGGCCTTCGATCGTCGCCGACCCCATATGCGGCAGCAGAACGACGTTTTCCTGTTTGGCGAGTTTCGGATTGACGGCTGGTTCGTGTTCGAAAACGTCAAGGCCGGCACCGGCAAGTTCGCCGTTTTCCAGCATGCGGATCAGCGCGTTTTCGTCGATCACCTCGCCGCGGGCGGTGTTGACCACATAGGCATCCTTTTTGAGGAGCTTCAGGCGGCGGGCGGAAAGAAGGTGGAAGGTGCCGGGCGTATGCGGGCAGTGAATCGACAGCACATCCATGCGGGCCAGCATTTGGTCGAGGCTGTCCCAGTAGGTCGCCTCCAGCTCTTCTTCGATTTGGTCGGCAACGCGGCGGCGGTTGTGATAGTGGATCGACATGCCGAAAGCCTTGGCGCGGCGCGCGACCGCCTGTCCGATCCGTCCCATGCCGACAATGCCCAGACGCTTGCCCCAGATCCTGTGGCCCAGCATCCAGGTTGGCGACCAACCGGCCCAGTCACCGGATTCCAGGGCTTTGATTCCTGCAGCAAGACGCCGCGGAACCGCAAGCATCAGTGCCATGGTCATGTCGGCCGTGTCTTCGGTCAGAACGCCTGGCGTATTGGTGACGTTGATTCCACGGTTGTTGGCGGAGACCACGTCAATGTTGTCGACACCATTACCGAAATTGGCAATCAGTTTCAGGTTTTCACCCGCCTGCGACAGTACCGAGGAATCGATCCGGTCGGTCACCGTCGGCACCAGCACGTCAGCAATTCGGACGGCTTCCACCAGCTCCGCCTGGTTAAAGGGCCTGTCAGTATCATTCAGACGCGTTTCGAAAAGTTCCCGCATCCGTGTTTCAACGACGTCCGGAAGCTTCCGGGTCACAACAACGACAGGCTTCTTTTTCACCATTCCAACTGCCTTTCGCGCTTCGTTGAGGCTTTGTTAACCCCAAAGGTCCCACCTTGACGCTGCGCGTTGCGCGAGCGGATAAAACCACACCCTTTTCCTTACCAGATGGTCCGGGAGAAACAAGGGATCGGTTTCAATCGGTGCATATTGCAGGCCAGACAAATCCGATGTGCTGGTTTTCGCGGCCGAATTTCGGTACAGATTCGCCTCAATGCAATGATCTATAACAAATGGACAACCGGACATAATGGCTCGATTGATTCCAGGTACCCGCCTTCTTCTGTGTGCATTGGCCCTTTTCACCGGGCTGAGCAGTGCGAGCGTACCTGCCGCAGCGCAAGACAACGCCAACGGCGCAACGGGATTGCCTGTCCCGCGCTTCGTCAGCCTGAAGTCTGACCGCGTGAATGTGCGTGTCGGCCCATCCCGCGAATACGAGGTTGCCTGGACGTTCGTGCAATCCGGACTGCCGGTCGAAATCATTCAGGAATTTGAAAACTGGCGCCGGATCCGCGACTGGGAAGGCAAGCAGGGCTGGGTGTTCAAGTCCCTGCTCTCCGGCCGCCGCACCGCGCTGGTGACACCTTGGGAAAAGGACAACCGCACGCCGCTTCGGGCGCGCTCCCGCTCGGATGCAGATATCGTCGCCGAGCTGGAACCCTTCGTCCTTACCGCCGTTTCCGAATGTGACCAGGGATGGTGCAGAGTGAACGGCGAGAATTATGATGGCTGGCTGGACCAGACACGGCTCTTCGGCGTTTATCCAGACGAGCAGATCGACGACTGACGTCCTGGTTCAAGGCCCGACAACAAAAAAAGGCGACCAATCGGCCGCCTTTTTTGATTGAGTTTGAGCGGGAGGACCTCAGTCCGCCTTCTGCTCCTGGACCTTCAGCTCTTCCAGGCGCGGCATCGACATGATGTTGTAACCGCTGTCGACAAAATGCACTTCGCCGGTGACGCCGCCGGAAAGGTCCGACAACAGGTAGAGCCCGGTGCCGCCGATTTCCTCGAGAGACACCGTGCGGCACATCGGCGAATTGCGCTTCTGGAAATTGAACATGAGCCGGGCATCGGAAACACCGGAGCCCGCCAGAGTGCGGACCGGGCCGGCCGAGATCGCGTTCACGCGGATATTCTGTTCGCCGTAGTCGACCGCAAGATAGCGGACCGAGGACTCCAGGGCCGCCTTGGCAACACCCATCACGTTGTAGTTCGGCATGACCTTGGTGGAGCCGCCATAGGTCAGCGTGACCATGGAGCCGCCATTGGTCATCAGGCTCGCGGCCCGTTTGGCGATTTCCGTGAAGGAGAAGCAGGAAATGAGCATGGTCCGGGAGAAGTTTTCCCGGGTCGTGTCGGCATATTTGCCGCGAAGCTCAGTCTTGTCGGAAAAGGCGATCGCATGCACCAGAAAATCGATGCTGCCCCACTCTTCCTTCAGCGTGTCGAAAACCGCGTCGACGGAGTCGATATCTTCAACATCGCAGGGCAGCAGAATGTTGGAACCGACGGAATCCGCTAAAGGCTTTGTACGGCGTCCGAAGGCTTCGCCCTGATACGTAAAGGCAAGTTCCGCGCCCTGATCGGCAAGAGCCTTGGCAATTCCCCAGGCAATGGAATGGTCATTGGCAACGCCCATGACCAGGCCGCGTTTGCCCTTCATAAAATCAGACATTCACTACTCCTCAGCCGTGGTAGCGCGACAACGCAAGAGAGGCATTGGTGCCGCCGAAGCCGAAGCTGTT
>JBNLAU010000336.1:0-5060 GCA_050302295.1 Roseibium sp.
AGATGTTCAAGGCCTCGACACGCAGGTCGCTGCAGCAAAAACTGTCCGAGCGGTCTTTTTACACCGGCAGCATAGACGGGCAGTTCGGCCCGCAGACCCAACGTGGGCTGCGGAAAGCCTACGGACTGTCCGAATAGGGGGGCTCCGTGAGCGTGGCAGGTGCCGGTGGGCGAAGAAGAAGTGCCCTAACTGACCCGTTTCTGTGCTGTGATTGCCGTAGCGTTATTTCTTTGTTATTCTGTTGTGTGGTATTTATATAGTTAAATGGGGAGTTGTTAAAAGCACCAATCCGTCATTGTTAGTAGAGTTTGGCGATTGGAAAATGTTCTTGCGGTAGTTTCCGACTAAGATTCTTGTCATGCGTTATTTCCTCGCGGTTTCTCTGGAGATTTGCTGTATTCTGAAAGATTTCGTCAATTATGTATTGGTAGCGAATAAGTACAAAGGGGATGGCAATGATTGACAAAGGATTCCCAACGAATGTGATCGCTGCGGTTCTTGCAGCAGCACTTGTTTCATTCACCGTGATGCCGGCAAACGCCATTGTTCATTTCGGGGGGGCGGGTCTGGAACCGACCGGCGAGATTGCCCCAAACGAATATCTTCGCCTGGTGCAATCTGACGAGATCTTTGATGAAAGTGACGACTATCCCGATGACGACACCGGGGAAAATACGGACCAGAGAGAACTCGAGGATTATGATGATGCCGTTACGCGCGGTGTTGCCAAGATCATCGAGAGGGAAAGCTACAAGTGTCTGACGCGGTTACGCCCCGAGTATCGGATTGAGTGTCTGGCCAAAGTTTACGAAAGGGCCAGTTCCTCGATCATATGGAAGCGGAGCTACAGGGCGGCGGGCGCCGATCTCAGGGGGCTTTCCAACAAGCTCGGAGATATTTCTGACAAGTACAGGGATCCCGGCGCGCCGGAGGTGACTGTCAATGGACGCACAACTCACGCAGTTTCCAAGGCCAATCTTGCGCAGGCGAACCAGGAAGCCACTGCCGCAATCGAGGAAACCGTCACAAAGCTGCTGCGCTCGGCAGGAAATTCCGAAAAACGGAAGCTGCATTATGCCCAGATCGCGACTGCGGTCGATTCCACCAAGCGGCTTCTGCGTTCATAGCTGTTTGTGTCACCGCGCCGTGCCCTGAAGCAGCCGGAGCATGGTGTGTTGGTCACTTGACCTCAAACAGCCCCCCGGCTGCCGCAGAGCACTCACGCGGTGCCGGTGCTGCTCGCCTGACGGACTCCCGCTCCACCAGCGGGCATTCCACCTTGATCTGGGCCGGGCCGGATTTCATGCCGTTCGCTTCGTCGAGCAGCAGTTCCAGCGCGATTTCACCCATTTCATAGTGGGGCAGCGTGAGTGTTGTCAGCGGCGGATGCATGTTTTTGGAAATTTCACGATTGTCGAAGCCGATGATCGCGATGTCTTCCGGAACCCTGAGGCCGCGTTCCTTGAGCGCATCATAGCAGCCGAGGGCCATCAGATCGTTGGCGCAGAATATGGCGTCAGGCGGATTGTCCATGCTCATCAAGGCATGGGTATGCTCATATCCGGACAGAGGTTCCCAGTTGCCCGGCTTCACCAGGGAGCCGTCATAGGGGATGTCATGGCTTGAAAGGGCTTGCCTGTAACCCTTGAGCCTGTCGCGGGATGCCTCCACGCCCTGCTGGCCGTTGATCAGGCCGATACGGCTGTATCCGGCCTTGATCAGGTGTTCCGTCGCGATCCGTCCGCCGATCACATCGCCGGGAACAACCGACGGCAGGGACCGGTCGGCGTTGTAACAGTTCAGGAGCACGGTCCGCTGATCGTCAAAGGCTGGTGGCAGGTCTACGCGACGGGTCAGGATCGTGCCGTAGATGAACCCCAGCAAGGGTAACTGGTTCATCTGGCTGACGATCATCTGTTCGGTTTCCGCGTCGCCGTGACTGACGGCGAGGCTGGCGTGGATACCAAACTGGTATGCCTTGTCACGCACCCCCTCAAAGGCGAGCGCCATCCAGGGATCGGTGGTGAATTCATCGGCGATGAAGACAATGTTGGAGCGGCCTTCCGGCGCGGGCCTGGCGCTGCGCCTGACCAGCTTGTAATCAAGCTTCCGGGCGGCGTCCTGAACCCGTTTGCGGGTGGCGTCGCTGAGTTTCGCGCCGGGGCTTCCGTTGAGAACAAGCGAAACGGTTGCCTGAGAGACGCCTGCCATTGCGGCGACGTCCATCATGGTGGGACGTCCATTGATGTTCAGCCGACGCTTTTTCGTCATTCTTGCTCTTTTTCCCTCGTGGCCGGCAGTTACCGTTTCGAACCGGCGCATGACTAACGGGAACGGGGCGTAATAGCAATAACGCTTATGGACCTTTGGGGCCTCTAGTCCTGGGATCTCAAATTCCTGAGCCTGTCAAAGGCAACGGCGATGATGATGAAGCTGCCGATGAACATGCCCTGCCAGAACGTGGAAATTCCCAGAAGAATGAGCGAATTGCGGATGACTTCGATCAGAAGCGCGCCTATGGCCGCGCCGAGGGCTGTGCCCTGGCCGCCGGCCAGATTGGCGCCACCGATGACCGCCGCGGCGATCACCGTCAGTTCCATCGCCTGGCCGAGATTTGTTGTCACGCTTCCCAGCCAGCCAGCCATGAGGATGCCGGCGACGCCGGCTGTCAGCGACGAAAACATGTAGATGGTGACCTTGATCCGCTTTACCGCAATACCTGTCAGGATCGCCGCCTGTTCGTTGCCGCCAATGGCAAATACATATTGCCCCCATCTCGTCCAGCGATAGACGACGGTCATCAGGACCGTCAGAAACACAAGTGCGTAAATGGGGTGCGGCAGGCCGAAAGTGGAGCCGCCACCCACCCACAGCAGAAGGTCGTGATCGGGACCGAATTCCCAGATCATCTTGTTGTTGGAGAGGACCATCGCAAGCGATCGCGCCGCTGACAGCATTCCGAGCGTGACCACGAAGGCGGGCATGCCGACATAGGCGATCAGAATTCCGTTGATCATGCCGATGGTGAGCGCGGCCGCGAGCGCCGCCAGGGCAGACAGCCAGAACGGGCTGCCGCCCGCCATCAGCACGCTGATGACCATGGCCGCCATAACGACGGTCGAGCCGACGGAAAGGTCAATGCCGCCGGAGGCGATGACCGTCGTCATGCCGATGGCAATCAGGCCGACGAAGGCAAAATTCCGGGTCACGTTGAAAAGATTGCGCTGGGTGGCAAAGGAATCCGTTAGCAGGGTCAGGGCGGCGCAGGCGAGAACAGCTGCCAGGAGCACCCAGAAAACCTGGGAATTGAACAATCTGGAAACGGGCGAATGATGCTGGCTGCCGCCTATGACCTGTTCAAGGGTTGCCATCCGTCGATCCTTCTTCAGGCGGTTTCGATTGCGCCGGTAATCAGGCCGGTGACTTCTTCGGGAGAACTTTCCGCTGCAGGCTTGCAGGCAACGAGATGACCCCTGCGCAAAACGGCAATATTGTCGCAAACCGCAAAGACATCCGGCATGCGGTGGCTGATGAGAAGGATGCTGATGCCCTGATCTCTGAGCCTTTTGATCAGGTCCAGCACCTCGGCAACCTGCCGGACGGAAATCGCGGCGGTCGGCTCGTCCATAAGCACGATCCGGGCGTTTGACAGCAGGGTGCGGGCAATCGCGACCGCCTGTCTCTGACCGCCCGACATCTTTCGCACGAGGTCGCGGGGTCTGGTTTCGGACTTAAGGACGGCGAACAGTTCGCCTGAGCGCCGGTGCATGCGGGCATAATCAATCAGTGGGATGCCGCCGAACGACCGCTTCGGCTCGCGCCCGAGAAAGACGTTGGACGCCGCGGACAGATTATCACAAAGGGCAAGGTCCTGATACACGACCTCGATCCCTTCGCGCTGCGCATCACGCGGCCTGTGAAAGTCGACGGTCTGGTCGTCGATCGTGATGCTGCCATGGGTGGGTCTGAAATTGCCGCCGACGATCTTCACAAGTGTGGATTTGCCGGCGCCATTGTCGCCCATCAGCCCAAGGACTTCTCCGGGCGCGATCTCCATCGAGACCGAGTTCAAGGCGTGGATGGCGCCAAAGCTCTTCGAGATATCGGTCAGCTTGAGCCTCGACATTCGTCTCCCTCCCGTACCGGCGCCGGATGTCCGGTGTTCCCTCCACTTCGGGCCCGCGAAGCGGAGCATCCTTCAAGAATGCTCAGAGCAAATCCGGAAGGCCGCGAAGCGTGCCGGTCGCACGGTTCATAGCCATTCGTTTCTTGACTAACTAATATTAATAAATACTATTTAATGAAAGCAAGAGGGAAGAATAATGAGACTTCCTGTAACCGGCGCGGCGGGGAAGGCCGGGCAGAATTTTCTGCCTGCATTTCTTTCGTCTGATGCCTTCCAGGACCGGAGCGTTGTCGCGCTGTGCAACAATCGCCTGACCGAGGAAGGCAGGCGGGTGGAAGTCGTCAGGGGATCCGGCGCAGACCCGGAAGCAGCTTTTCAATATCGCCATGAACCAGCCCGTCAATTACCGGCGGGCGGCGTACTATCTCGCGCAAGCGCGATCCTGCCGGATCGCAGAAATTCCGACGGACTTTCACAGCAACTGGTTCGACAACACCAAGGCGCGCCAGCAACTCGGCTGGGAACCGTCGGTCGATCTCCCGGCCCTGATCGAAGGGGCCTGGCACTACAGAAGGGACGATAAAGATCCCCGGAAAATATGGTGCCCGGGGTAGCCGCTCCGGGCCACTTGTCTGAAGGGAGTGATACGCATGAGGAATAGTCTACTGTTACTGGGAGCCGCAGTGATAATGGCACTGCAGGTTACCTCCAGTGAAGCTGCCGACAAGAAGACCCTCGCCATCGTCGTCAAGGGTCTCGATAACCCATTCTTCGAACAGATCAATCTGGGCTGCAAGAAGTGGATGTCGGAGAATGCGGACAGCGAATATGAGTGCCTCTACACAGGCCCAGCATCTTCGACTGATGAATCCGGTGAAGTTCAGATCGTCGACGACCTCCTGACACGCGGTGTGGCAGCGATTGCCATATCGCC
>JBNLAU010000337.1:0-4587 GCA_050302295.1 Roseibium sp.
ATGCCCTGGCTGGCCGCTTCATAGGGCTTCATCTTCCGCCGCACCTTGCCCTGCCAGGTGATGGTGCCTTCCTGCGGATGATAAAAGCCGTTGATGACGTTGAGCATCGAGGTCTTGCCGGCGCCGTTCGGGCCGATGATCGCGCGGATTTCGCCTTTCAGGATATCGAAAGAGATATCGGTGATCGCCTTCACACCGCCAAAGGACAAGGACACGTTGTCGACGCGCAAAAGCTCCTCGCGCGGCGCCTGTTCCGCGGCTCCTGAGGGCGCCATTTCCTTTTCCGAGACAAGGGCGTTCATTCGGCAGCCTCCTGAAAGCCCTTGCCGGCTTCGTAAATGGTCATATCCCGGATCTCGACGGTTGCCTCGATCGCGCCCTTGCGGCCGTCCTCATAGGTCACTTCCGTGCGGACATGCTTGGTGGCCGACCCATCGTAGAGCGCCTCGATCAGCGGCGCATAGCGTTCGGCGATGAAGGTCCGCCGCACCTTCTGCGTCCGGGTCAGTTCACCGTCATCGGCGTCCAGTTCCTTGTGCAGGATCAGGAACCGCTTGATCTGCGCGCCTGCCATCATCGGTTCGCGGGAGAGGTCCCGGTTCACCTGATCGACGTGGCTTTCAATCATCGCATAGACATCCGGATGCGCGGCCAGTTCCTGATAGGAAGCGTAGTTGACGTTGTTGCGTTCCGCCCAGGAGCCGACGGCCGTCAGGTCGATGTTGATGAACACCGCCACCATGTCCCGCTCATGTCCGAAGGCCACGGCCTCCTTGATGTTCGGAAAGAATTTCAGCTTGTTCTCAATGTATTTCGGAGCAAACAGCGACCCGTCGTTGAGCCTGCCGACATCCTTGGCCCGGTCGATGATTTTCAGATGGCCGTTTTCGGCGATGATGCCGGCATCGCCCGTATGCACCCAGCCGTCCGGCGTCTTGGTGCTCTCGGTTGCCTCGTCGTTCTTGAAATAGCCGACGAAGACACCCGGCGAGCGGTACATCACCTCGCCGCTTTCGGCGATCTTGAGTTCCACATCCGGCGCGGGTTTGCCGACCGTGTCGCCGAATATCTCGCCGTCCGGCTGCAGCGTGATATAGACGCTGGCTTCCGTCTGGCCGTAGAGCTGTTTGAGGTTCAGACCGAGAGACCGGTAGAACTGGAAGATTTCCGGGCCGATCGCCTCACCGGCCGTATAGCCGACCTTCATGCGGGTCAGCCCCATGCGGTTTTTCAGGGGACCATAGACCAGGAACTCGCCAAGGCCGTAAAGCAGCCTGTCCTTCAGGCTCACCGGTTCGCCGTTGAGGATCTTCTCGCCAACCTTGCGCGCAACCTCCATGAAGGTGTTGAACATAGCGCGTTTGACCTTCCCCGCATCTTCCATGCGCACCATGATCATGGTCAGCATGTTTTCGAAGACGCGCGGCGGCGCGAAAAAGTAGCTGGGGGCGATCTCGCGCCGGTCTACATCGATCGTATCCATGCTTTCCGGGCAATTGACGCAATAGCCGGCGGTGAATGCCTGCGCGAGCGAGAAAACGTGATCCCCGATCCAGGCCATGGGCAGATAGGCGAGCACTTCCTCCGTCTCGTCCAGATGATCGAACACGTTGGCGTTTCTTGCCGAGATCACCAGGTTGTCAAAGGAGAGCATAACCCCTTTCGGCCGGCCGGTGGTTCCGGACGTATAAAGCATCACCGCGATGTCGGAGCCCTTGCCGCCTGAAAAGCCCTCTTTCCATTCGCCGTCAAGCGCGGGCGATTGCGCCAGCAGCGCACGTCCCCGCTCCTGAACCGAGGCATAGTCGTGCAGGTGGGTGTGGTCGTAATCCCTGAGCCCCCGCGGCTCGTCATAGATCACATGCTTGAGCGAAGGCACCTCATCGGACATCGACAAAAGCTTGTCGACCTGCTCCTGGTCCTCAACGACGGCGAACACCACTTCCGCGTGGCCAAGCACATAGGCCATTTCCTCGGCAACGCTGTCCGCATAGACCGGCACCGGAACGGCGCCGATCGCCTGCGCCGCGACCATGGACCAATAGAGCCGGGGCCTGTTCGAGCCGACAATCGCGATCTTGTCGCCGGGGGCGAGCCCCAGTGATTTCAAACCGATGGAAAACGCGCGGATTTCATCGAGCACCCCGGACCAGGTCCAGCTCTGCCAGATCCCGAAGTCCTTTTCCCGAAACGCCGTCCGGGCCCCGAAAACCTCCGCATTGCGCAACAGGATTTTCGGAAAGGTGTCCTCCCCGCGCGGCGAAGCGCTGGCCGACCCTACCATGTATCGTCTCTTCCCCTCGGAGCCTCCCGCATTCGGATGAACGCAGACAAGATGCTCCGCCATTTCTGGAGCGATCAGCCTTTCCGGCCTCATAAAGTGAACCCGGGCTGATCTTGCAGGCCGCCCCAATTGTTCGGGGTCATTCCTGCCGGGTATGAAACAGGCTGCCGCGCAAACCTTCAACAGTAAATTGTCAAAGACAAACGAGCAGCTTGTGCCAGACCCGATAAAGAGAGACTAGACCCGCCGATTTGCAGCAATATGTGTCAATCATGTCCAATTGTTTCATTTGCGCTGCAGATGCGAAGGATGGCGGCGGGAGCGAGCGGTTTGGTGCGGCCTGCGCCAGAGCGGCGAGTGTCGTGTTTTGGGTTCGAAAGCTGCCGGGCAGGCCTGCAGATACGAATTCAACAAAGCGGACATTCACATGGAACGGGCAAACGGTATGTTGCGGATCGCCGCACGATCATCAGATGGCCCCGAATGCCCCACGGCTTCTGGACGCAGCGTCTTCCAGCCAGCTTACCCGCTGTTCCTCGGAACTGCCCGCAACCGGACTGAAGACACGACGTTCGTATTCGGCAACACCGCAATAGGGCAGTACGCACCGGCCCCACATTAAGTGGAGAGGATCGCCAAATTCTTTTCTTTCTCGTTCCGCCTCTGTATCCGAGGTATTGAAAACAACGGCTTTCCTGATCGACAGCAGGCTGTTCGGCAAGCCGGCTGCGGTCTCAAGGCGATAGGCCACGCCCGGAACCAGAACCCTGTCAAGCCAACCTGCCAGAATGGCAGGAGGCTTGCCCCACCAGTTCGGATGAACGATCAATAACCCTTCGGCTTGACCGATCTCGAACCGATGGCGCAGTGTGATGTCATCTGCCGAATGGTTGAGCGCCTGCTCCAGAGTGTCGCCGACCGAATATGCCTCATCGGCTGCAAGGCATGGCTCAAAGCCCTCCGAATAAAGATCATGGTGATCAATCGTGTGGCCATCTTCAAGCAACGCCTCGCGAGCGCGCGCGGAAACTGCTTGGCAAAAGCTGTTCGCCCGGGGGTGGGCGAGGAGCGAAAAAATTCTCATCTCTTTTCTCCGGTGTGGGAATGAGGAAAACAGGATCGTCGGCTACCCTCACGCAATTCGCCTATGCAACTGACACAGGGCTAACCCGGTAAGCACCAGTGTCCCGGCAGAGCCGACAGTCCTGATGGCGTTCCAGACTTGCCAAGGAGCCGAATAGTCCCGCCAAACGCTTTCGGCGATGCCCCGAACACCCGTGGGAGTAGCAGATGCAAGGGCTTCGTTCATGGGAACGTTGACCAGAACGGTGGGAAAGAATGCACCTCCGGCATAAACCACGGCTGCGAGGGTGAATGCCAATGCCGCGCCCTGTCGCTGAACCGCGCGGGCAATGCATGCCGTCGCTACCAACGCCATCGGCGTCCCGAAGAAAGCCGTCGCGAAAACCGCATTGCGGACCGAGACATTGATTGACTGCATGGCCGTGATCGCCACCACCGGATCGACGGTGTCAAGGCCCCACATGGTCGAGCAGACCCACGCATAGAAGAAACCGAAGATCGCACCGGCGAGAAGCAGGGACAAGAACGAAAAAGCGTACAGCAGACCGGTCATCGAGCCTCGCCCCCGGCTGTGGCCTTGCCGTCCTTCCTGCCGCCACGGAGCACCTGGCCGAAGAGCGCGATTAGCGAATAGAACGCTGCCACCTGCCCGGTCGCGACTGCCGGCCAGATCTGTCCGATTTGGGCATCGAAGTATTTCTGGGGGCCGAAGGACACCAGCGCCAGGACTGCCGCCAGTCCGCACAGGATGCGGCCGCTGGTTCCCGCAAGGGGCCCCAGAATGATCGACGCGAGTGCCACCGCAATTGCCGCACCGATGAAGGGGCCCATCCCAAACAGCGGCGTCGAAGCCGGGGGATGTGGCGGCACACCGGCATAAAGGGAAAACAGCATGACAAGTTGCAAGACAACGAGGACGGAAAGCGCCGCCAATATCGAACGTTCAGACGAAGACATACCTACCTCATAAGCGTAATTCATATTACGGTTTATAATTCCCGTAATCCATGTTACGGATTCTGTCAACGGTCAGGAGGATCCATGCGCGACGAAAACCGGGTGCGCCGGCAGGGCGAAATCGAAAAAGCAGCTTACGAAATGCTGGAAAAGAAGGGCTATGCGGGCACGTCGATGCAAGGAATCGCGCGTAAGGCCCGCGCTTCGAACGAGACCCTTTACAATTGGTATGGAGACAAGCAGGGGCTGTTCAAGGCACTGGT
>JBNLAU010000338.1:0-3460 GCA_050302295.1 Roseibium sp.
TGGTTTCCAGCGTGGCAACGGATTCAACCAGCAGGGCCTGCCGTTGGGCCGCTTCATTCGAGGCACGTGCGACCCGGCTGCCGATGCGCGCCTGAGCCACGAGACCGATAATCAGCGCCAGAAGGAAAGCGGTCGCCGGTATGAAGCACACCCAGCCGGCCACAAGATAGATCACCCCCAGGAACACGAAGATGAACATTGCATCGATAAGGGTCACCAGCGTATTGGACGCAAAGAATTCCCTGACGAATTCCATCTGGCTTATCCGGCTGACATACTCGCCGGTGGAGGTGGTGCTCTCTTCAAGCTTGGAATGCAATACCTTGTCGAACAGGCGGTAGGACAGGTTCCGGTCGAGCTCGCGGGCGGTCTTGTCGATGATCCCGGACCGGGCCGTTCGCAACAGGAAATCGAATATCATCGCCAGCCCGACGCCGATCGCAAGGGCCAGCAGGGTGGACGTCGCCTTGTTCGGCAGAACGCGGTCATAGACGTTCATGATGAAGATCGGCGACGCCAGCGCGAGCGTATTGATGAAGAAGGCGGCGACGGCAATGCTTGCATAGCTGCGCCAGAACCGCCGGATCGGCCCGAACAGCCAGTGATTGCGCTCGATGCTGTTCAGGTCTTCGCCGAAAGCGCGTTCGGCATCGTTGAGATAGACCAGAAACAGGGAAAAGGAGCCGACAATCTTGCGGCCCTCGTAGGTTTGCCGGATGGGCTTGGCCGGTTCGAACTGGAAAGTCCCGTCATCCAGCCAGACCAGGCACGGATAATGCGACGCATCGGAGATGAGCTTGGTGCCAGCGGAAAAACGCGCCTCCACGCCGATGCGCTCCAGCAGCCAGACGATATTGTCCTCAATATCCGACTGGAACTCTGGCACGCCGGAAAACAGGATCGTGTCGGTATCCGGTCGCCCGAAATGCCGGGCGACCCGCCGAACAGCCCTCTTGAGGCTCTCCGTACTGATCGTGGAGCGCTCTGCACCCTTGTCGGCTACATCGCCATCAGACTCTATCCGCACTGGTCGACCTTCCTGAAGCTAAGCTTCCCGATCGTTGTCAGCGGATAGGTGCCAGCAGATCCATTGGCAGGCCGCTTTCCTGGCGGGACGGTACCCGTGCATAGGTCTCCGTCGGCTGGGTCGGCGGAACCTTGAATTCCTCGCGGGCATAAGCCTCGGCCTGCGGACGAGACTCCAGCCCGAGCGTGTCCAGCAGGGTACCGGTTGCCGCCAACAGCTTGTAGTCCGCGAAAAGCGAACTGAACTGGGCAGTGTAAGCGAGAACCTCAACGTTGTAGCGCGTGTTCTGCGCATCAAGCACATCCAGAAGCGAGCGCTGTCCGACGTCGAATTGCTGGCTATAGGACTTCACCAGAAGCGCGCTCTGGTTTGCCTGGCGCTGCAGGGTCTGGGAAAGCTGAGCCTGCCTGCCACGCTGATCCCAGGCATCGCGAACCGATTCCTCGATTTCACGGAACGTCTGATGGAGAACCAGACGGGCTTCACTGGCCCGGCGGATCTGTTCCGGGGTATTTGCCTTCGCGATTCCGCCGTTGAAAATTCGCCAGCGGCCGACAATGCGGGCCTGGAAGTCATGGGTACGGCCGTCATCGCCGTCAATGTCGTAACCTGTCCGGGCACGGCCTTCCAGGAAAACCTCCGGCAACTGCCCGGCACGGGCAGCCTTGACTTCCGCATCGGCGACGTCGACATCGGCATTCGCCAGATGGACGCGCGGATTGTGCGAACGGGCCTTGCCGATCGCCGCGGCCAGAGAGCCCGGCAGGCGGCTCCTGACGCTCGCCGGCATGCTGGCATTGCCGAGCGGTTTGCCGACCAGCTTCAGAAAGCGGATCTCGGCAGCGGATTTTTCCCGTTCAGCTTCCTGAAGGCGGGCTTCGGCGGCAAGAACGCGTTCCTGTACCTGCTGACGGTCCGCTTCCGTCAGGGTGCCGGCGGAAATGGAGGAAGAGATGTTCCCCTGGATCTGCCGGTGATAATTCAGATTGCTGCGGGTCGCCTGGACGATCTTCACTTGCAGGAGATATTCCAGATATTCGCGAACGACCTGCAAACCGATATATTCGCTGCGCTCCAGAACACGGAAGGAGGCGCTGTCGACGCGCGCGGCCTGGCGATTCTTTTCCGCCAGGCGACCACCACCGTTGAAGAGGGTCTGGGTAACGACGGCGGAAAATTCCGTGGGGGTCAGGGCATCATCTTCGGTTCCCAGCGCGCGCCGGCTATCGTTGTCCAGCCTGCGAACGCCAACGGAGCCTTCAAGGTCGACACGCGGCAGATAAAGACCGCGCGCCTGCCGAAGCTCGAATTCGATCGCCTCGCGGTTCTGAGCGGCCTGCCCGATCTCCGGGTTGCTCTCAACCGCGGTTCCGACCGCCTCATGCAAGGAAATGGCATTCGCCGGCGACCACATTGCCACCGAGCAGAGGAGAACGCCCGAAAGCGCTGCCCGTTTCAAAACATTTGCCATTTATAAACCCCAGAAATGCGTCAAACCCATCAAGCGCTTTTATACTGCAACCTACCCCTGAGGCAACCGAGCTGGTCGCGAAACAGCAACAAGTTTGAAAAATGTGGCAACTTAACAACACCTCAAGATTGTTGGTTGCACCTATTTCACAATCACGAGGTCACCGATCCGGACCTGCTGATAGAGGTGAACGACGTCCTCATTGGTGAGTCTGATGCACCCCGAGGAGACGGCCTGCCCGATGGTCCAGGGCTGGTTCGTGCCGTGAATCCTGTAAAGCGTATTGCCGAGATAAAGCGCCCGGGCACCGAGAGGATTCTCGACCCCGCCCTCCATGCGGACCGGGAGCGTGACACCACGCGCGGCCTCCCGTTGCCGCATTTCGGCAGGCGGCGTCCATGAAGGCCACTCCGCCTTGCGGGAAATCCGCTGCTTTCCTTTCCAGATGAAGCCTTCGCGACCACCACCGCTGCCGTAGCGCATCGCCTTGCCGTCCCCCTCGACCCGATAAAGCCTTTTTGCACCGGTATCGATAATGATCGTACCTGCCTTGTAACTTCCTTCAAACGGCACGAGCTCCCGCTCAACCGGGCTCTTGCCGTAAACACCGAAACCCGGCCGGACCTTCTTGCCTTCCTTGCGGACCCACTTGTTCCGCGCCGCATCGAAAACCAGCACGGATTCCGCCTCGGCAGGGTCGGGCCCGACAATGCCGGCATTCAGGGTCAACGCCATCACCAGCACCAAAAAAGCCGCTTTCATGCGGGACGCACACGTGATTCCGGAGTTTCCCATCAGGTCACTTACCTTTCCAAATCCTGCCAGACAAAGGCGCACAAAAACGCCGCCATCAGAGTCGCGAAAGACGGCGGCGGCATCGGCGGAAGCACCGAAACGCAAGGGTGAAACAATCACCCTCGCTTAACGTAGCGCAAACTTTGGGATATGGGTAGTCGCAGCCT
>JBNLAU010000339.1:0-7511 GCA_050302295.1 Roseibium sp.
AATGCAGGGCCGGGAAGCGCCGCTTTACCGGGGGGCGGAAAAATACTGCGCTGTTGCCTCGCAGCGATACGACGCATTCTGCGTTGTGGAAGAGGCAATGCGGTGACTAGCTCCGCTGGCTGGTCGCTATTTTGGGCTGGAATTCAACCGCCTGAATAGGTTTGGAAACAGCCGGCAGGGTTCGAGGCAAATCGAGTTGAGGCCGCGATCCCGGGGAAGAAAGCTAGCTCAGCGCGTGCCCGGCGAGGCCATAGACCCACGGCGCATCCGCAGTCCGGTTGAGGAACTTGCGGCCCTTGGACATCGTCGAGACCGTTTCGGAGACACTGAGGCCGCACTGCAAGAGGAATTGCGCGAATGGCCCGTCTTTCTCGCGCGTGTCAATCCGCACATGTTGCCCCTCGAGGCTTCGCAGATGATATGCGGCAAGCGCGATCGCATCCTCGTCGTTTTGCGCGACAATCGGACCGATCACCTGGCCACGTCCGAAATCGTGGCGCATGGCATAGCCGGCGACCTTGCCGTCGCGCAGCAGAATGCATGCCACGGAAATCTCGGCCAGCAGCGCGAGCTGGCGCGAGCGATCGGTGCCAAATGCCTTTGCGTCGAACGCAAATATGTCTTCGATTTGGGCGGTCGGCAATTCGCTCACAACACCATTCGTGGTGTCAAGGTTCGGCAGCGCGGACACAGTGCCCTGGTGAAGGAAAACCGGTGCCTCGGTTTCGAAACCAAGCGAGACATAAAGCGGATAGGCAGCTTTGGTCGCGTTGAGACTGAGGTCGCGGCCTTCGCATCTCTGCATAACCTGTTCCATCAGCCAGCGGCCAGCCCCGCTTGCCTGAGCGCGGGGTGTCGTGATCACCAGTCCGACTGTGGCAAAATCAGAACCATGCGGAAACCACATCGCGCTGCCGAAGACCCGGCCGATCCCGTCGACGGCAACGAAGCCTTGCCCGGCACGCCTCAGGAAGTTCCAATCCGCTGGCCGGTGCGGCCAGCCGACACCGAGAGACAGGGCATGCAGAAGATGCACGTCGGCTTCGGAAATGTCCTGCGCGACCAGGTCAAAGGACTTCACGCGAACAGTTTCAGCCATAGGAACTCTCTCATCAATGAATGGAGCGGCGAGGAGGCCGCTGTGGCAAACCCGATCCCGTAGACCTAACGTGATCGCCTTTTCCTATAAAATGACACTTAAGCGCCAGCATTATTTGCCGCATCCGCTCAGGCTTTCCAAATCTTCTGCCAAACTTCAGCGCTATTCCGCAGGGAACTCTCCCTTCCCGTCGCTATCTTGCCAGCAATACGCAGCCGCTCAGTTCGGATGCTCCCTGGCCGTCACGCAAGTTTCGCCGGCGTATGGCCAAGGCATTCTTAACGACCGGTCAGCGGCTTTCTTTCGAAATGTATGCAGCATGCCGACCCTGCGGACGGCGGCAATCTGGAGGGAAATCATATGAACGCGATCACCAAGACCAGCAGCTTCAGGGACGCTGGCCTGCTGCGTCAGCAGGCGCTGATCGGCGGCGTTTGGAAGGAGGCCGCAAACGGCAAGACAGTCGATGTCATCGACCCGGCCAGCCAATCGGTGCTCGGGACGGTCCCTGATATGGGCGGGGCCGAAACCCGCGCGGCGATCGAGGCGGCAGAGGCTGCGTTCAAGGGCTGGAAGGCCCGGACCCACGCCGAACGCGCCGAATTGCTGGAACGCTGGCATGATCTGATGATCGACCACCTGGAAGATCTGGCGCTGCTTCTAACCCTCGAACAGGGCAAACCGCTTGCGGAATCGCGGGGCGAGATCCGCTATGGCGCGTCCTTCGTCAAATGGTTCGCCGAGGAAGCCCGCCGGATCGGGGGGGCGACCATCCCTTCGCCGACCGCAGACCGGCGCATACTCGTGCTGAAGGAAGCTGTCGGCGTCTGTGCCATCATCACGCCCTGGAACTTCCCCAATGCGATGATCACCCGCAAGGTGGCCCCGGCTCTGGCAGCCGGCTGCACGGTCGTGATCAAGCCATCCGAATTCACGCCTTTCTCGGCACTGGCACTCGGCGTTCTGGCGGAACGCGTCGGCATCCCTGCAGGTGTCATCAATATCGTGACCGGTATGCCGGCGGAGATCGGAAATGAGCTGAGGGCAAACGAAACCGTACGCAAGATCTCCTTCACGGGCTCGACCCGGGTCGGCGCCCTCCTGATGCGCGGAGCTGCCGACAGCATCAAGCGGTTGAGCCTTGAACTCGGTGGCAATGCACCCTTCATCGTGTTTGACGACGCCGACCTCGATATTGCAGTCGAGGGGGTCATCGCCTCGAAATTCCGCAATGGCGGGCAGACCTGTGTTTGCGCCAACCGGATCCTGGTGCAGGCCGGTATCTACGATGCCTTCACCGAGAAACTGGGGCAGCGAGTGGCACAATTGAGGGTGGGCCGGGGCACCGATGAGGGGACCGACATCGGTCCCATGATCAACGAGGCCGCAATCGCCAAGATCGAAAGCCACGTGGCGGATGCGACAGCCAGGGGCGCACAGGTCGTCGCCCAGAGTGAAGCCCTGCCGGAAGGCAGGCAATATGCCCGTCCGGTGGTGCTGGCCAATGCGACCACCGAGATGCTGCTGGCCTCCGAAGAGACCTTCGGCCCGGTCGCGCCGCTGTTCCGCTTCGAGACCGAGGACGAGGCGATGGCAATCGCCAACGGCACGCCTTTCGGACTGGCAGCCTATTTTTATACGGAAAACCTCAAACGCTCCTGGCGCGTGGCAGAGGCTCTCGAGTTCGGAATGGTCGGACTGAATACCGGCCTGATCTCGACAGAAGTCGCCCCTTTCGGCGGCGTCAAGCAATCGGGACTGGGCCGCGAAGGTTCCCAGATCGGGATCGAGGAGTACCTCGAAACCAAGGCCTTGCACATCGGCGGTTTGCAATAGGCGCCCGCGGAGGCTCGACGGACCAGGGCATGGAGCCCGTGCCGCGAGCCTCTGCGCCTCAGGATAGACGACGCGCGAGCCGCCATGCCAATTCGCGGTCGATGTGCGAATGCGGTCGACGCAAGCAGCCCGCGTTCACGAAGTCACGCTTCGTTGATGCAGGACCGGGTTTTGCGCTTCAATGCAGATGGTTCCGATGGGCCGTTCACTCGGCCGGCACTGGAACGGTCACTTCATCCTTCACAAGTTCCATCGCCACAAAAGAGTGTGTCTGGTTGACGTTCGGCAGCTTGCCGATCCGGTCGCCTAGCACCGAGCGGTAGTGCGCGATGTCGTGCGTTCTGACCTTGAGCAGATAATCGAAGTTTCCCGCGATCATCATACAGCTCTGCACTTCGGGGATAAGACGGACCGCGTTGTTGAACCGATCCAATGCACCATCGCTGGTCTTGTCGAGTGTGACCATCACAATGAGCACATGTCCGGCACCGAGCTGGTTGGGGTCGAGATCGGCACGGTAGCCGCGGATTATGCCTGCCTGCTCCAGCCGTTTCACCCGTTGAGCGCAAGGAGTTTTTGTGAGATTGACGCGGCTGGCGAGTTCAACGATGGGCAATCGTCCATGTTCCTGCAGTTCACGCAATATGCGTCGGTCGATGCGATCCAGCCTCATCAGTCATTTTTCCTATTTTTTCGTCATAATTAGGTCATAATACACTACAAATGGCAATTTTTGGAGCCTTTTCCTAGGAAAAATGACTGATATTAAAGTTGGAAGGGCTAATGGGAGAGGCGGATGTAGCCAATTTGGCTGTCACCCCGAACGCTGAGAAATTCGGCACGAAACCTTCCGTTCGGGATTGGGTGCATCCGACGACAGAGGGATAATATGAATGTCGGATACTTATATTGTCGGTTTTGACGGGACTGACGCCTCGCAACGAGCGGTCGCGCTTGCGGCAAGCCTCGCGAAGTCGTCGGGGGCACGGGTCCACCTCGTGCACGTTCTGGAATGGTCACCTTACAGCTTCCTGACACAGGAAGAGTTGGCCGAACGGCACAAACGGCGTGAAGAGGAATTGAAGAGAGCGGAGAGCGTTGTCGAGCCGACGGTAAAAGACCTGGCTGCCAAGGGCATTCAGGTAACGAGCGAAGTCCGCTACGGCCACGCTGGAGAACTCTTCTGCGAGATCGCGGAAAAACTCGGTAACAGCCAGATTTTCATCGGCCGGAAAGGCTCCCGGACCTTGACGGAGCGCTTGTTGGGCGGGCTGGCAATTACGCTGGTTCAGGCCTCCCCAGTACCGGTAACGGTCGTGCCCTGAGCGTTTGTGCCGCCTCAAAGAATTTTCCGAGAAGGATTCCATCCATGAAAAAGATGCTCTACGCGGCAGCCTTCGGCTCGCCGTTTGTCCCTGCGCATGCCTTTGCCGGCATCGACGACACCATCAACAACGCGATCGCGCCGATTTCAAACGTGGTCGCTTCCACTATCTTCTATTCCGTACCCGTTGCAGGTACTCAGCTTCCGTTGATCGTTTGCTGGCTGGTGCTGGCAGCCACCATATTCACCGTTTATTTCGGCGTTATTCAGTTTCGGGCCTTCGGCCACGCCATATCACTGGTGAAGGGCGATTACTCCAATCCGGACGATGCCGGCGAAGTATCGCATTTCCAGGCACTCGCCACAGCCCTGTCGGGAACGGTTGGCCTCGGCAACATTGCCGGTGTGGCAGTTGCCGTTTCCATTGGTGGGGCGGGCGCCACATTCTGGATGATCCTTGCCGGCCTGCTTGGCATGGCCTCCAAGTTCACAGAATGCACCCTGGGCGTGAAGTATCGTAACGAGCTTCCGGACGGAACGATTTCCGGCGGCCCGATGTACTATCTCTCCAAGGGGCTTGCGGAAAAGGGAAAAGCAGGACTCGGCCGGGTTCTCGCGGTTTTCTTTTCCATCTGTTGCGTGGGTGGTGCGCTTGGCGGCGGCAACATGTTCCAGGCCAACCAAGCCTTCCAGCAAGTCGTCAATGTTACAGGCGGTGCGACAAGCCCGCTTGCCGGTTTTGGCTGGCTGTTCGGTCTGGTGATGGCGGCGCTGGTCGGCTTCGTGATTATCGGCGGCATCAAGTCGATCGCACGCGTGACGGAAAAGATCGTGCCTTTCATGGCCATTCTTTATGTCGGCACGGCCGTGATCATTATTGCCATGAATTTCAGTAATATCGGCTGGGCCTTCGGCCAGATCATCGGCGGAGCATTTTCTCCGGAAGGAATTACTGGTGGAGCCATCGGTGCGTTGATCCAGGGCTTCAAACGTGCGGCCTTTTCCAACGAAGCAGGCATCGGTTCGGCAGCCATCGCGCACTCGGCTGTCCGCACAAACGAGCCGACGACCGAAGGCGTGGTCTCCTTGCTTGAGCCTTTCATCGATACGGTTGTCATCTGCACTATGACCGCGCTGGTCATCATCTTTACCGGTGTGCTTGATACGGATCTTACAGGTGTGGAACTGACGTCCGCCGCTTTCGGGGCTCAGGTTTCATTCTTCCCGTACATCCTGGCACTTGCAGTGCTGCTCTTTGCCTTTTCCACCATGCTGTCATGGTCCTATTACGGCCTGAAGGCATGGACGTACATGTTTGGTGAAGGGCAGATGTCGGCAACCTTGTTCAAGCTGATCTTCTGCATCTTCGTGGTGCTCGGAGCATCGATGAGCCTTGGTCCGGTGATCGATTTCTCCGACTCCATGATTTTTGCCATGGCTCTCCCCAACGTCATCGGCCTCTATATCCTTATGCCGGTGGTGAAGCAGGAGGCGGAACGGTATTTCGCCAAGGTGAAGTCCGGAGAAATTCGGAGAGTGGAAGCAACCGCATAACATTCTGAAAATGGATGGCCAGGGCACTCAAGTGCCCTGGCCATGCTCAACATCAAAAAATCGTAGTTTGGTTTCCCCCAGTTCAGGCAAGCACCAGACCGGTGCTGTCACATTGTTTTTTCGTCAAGAATGTCGGGGTAATTGGTTTCTGGCCCTAGGCAAACTTGTGAACGCGCAGCGATTGCAAGAGCGTTTCCTTCGATCTTCTGAGATGCTTTTGCGCGGCGGCTTCCGACCTTGCCTCGTCACGGGCCAGCATCGCATCGATCCAGTCCAGATGTTCTTCGATCGCCGCCGCGTTGCGCTCCAGTTCGTCGCGCTTGTCCCACATATAATGGTAGTTGAAGATCAGCTTGATGAGCTTCTGGGCTTCCAGCACGAACCGGTTCTTGACCACGCTGTTGATGGCCGAATGAAACTTTTCATCCAGCAATGAAAAGTCGTGGTATCGCTCCTCGAGAACCGCCTTCAGCTCCTCATGTTCCTGTTTCAGCACCTTGAGTTTTTGCCAGATTTCATGTTCCGGGGGCAGGCTCAGCAATTGTCGAACCGCATTCAGTTCGAGCACTATCCGGAACTCCGACAATTCAACGGCAAACTCCGGTGTGAACCCGAGAAGCGACCAACCTCCCTTGGGACGCCGTTCCACAAGACCAAGACGGCTCAATCCGGCCAGAAATTCCTGAAGATTGTGCACTGGAACGCCAAATTGGCGGGACAATTGCGCGACATTGAGGGATGTGCCTGCCGGAACGTCGAACCGCAGGACCCACTCGAAGAACCTGTGCTCCAGTTCCTCGGTTGAAAGCCCGGTTTCAGCCGGAACAAGTCGATGCTCTTGCCCGGGTCTGCGGATCAGCGTCTTTGCCCGTCCCTCCCATTGGATGAGATTGTCGCTGTCGAGCTTCTGAAGAGCACTGCGCACGATTGTCCGGCTGACTTCCATCTGCTCTGCCAGAGCAGTCTCTGAGGGCAGCTGGTCGCCGGGCTCCATAGCGCTGCAAATGTCGAGCAGCCTGTTGTATGCGCCTCTGAATCGTTCGTCCGTTCTTGCCATGTCTGTAACCTAACATATCCAAAACGCTGAACAATTCCCCTGACGTGTTTTAATTAATAAAAAACTGTTGACGTCACGCTTAAGCTCCAGCCATATTGTTTTTAATTATTAAACTCACTATCCGGCCTGGGAGGTTTTATGGCGGATCTTGATCGAGGGGCGATGCCGGCTTCCTGGACGTTCAAACTGTCTGCCGGTTCATTCCACAAGCTGTCGGCGCTTCTCACGCTTGCGCTGCTGATCTTCGCCTTCTCTTTCGGAAATGCGGCTTTCTTCTCAATCAATAACGGCCTGACGGTATTGCTGCAGACATCCGTCATCGGCCTGCTTGGCATCGGCATGACGCTGGTCATCATCACCGGCGGCATCGACCTCAGCGTCGGTTCGGTTCTGGCGTTTTCGGGAACCATCACCGGCTTGAGCGTCAAGGCAGGTATTCCTGTCGCGCCCGCAATGGCGCTTGGCGTAATGGCCGGGGCTGCCTGCGGTTTCGTGAACGGCTTTGTCATCACCAAGATGAAGATCACACCCTTTGTGGCAACACTCGGTATGATGCTGATCGCCCGCGGGGTCGCTCTTCAACTGACCGGCGCAGCTCCCATCTCCAGATTGGGCGAGAGTTTCGGTCTGCTGGGGAACGG
>JBNLAU010000340.1:0-12443 GCA_050302295.1 Roseibium sp.
CGCAGCGGCCGAAAATGCTGAAGGCCTGCCTCGACAGCCTCGACAAGATGACCCGGCCGGAAGGAACCGAGCTGGCAATCGTAGTCGTGGAAAACGATGCGGAGCCGCATTTTACCGGTGACGCCGCAGATGCGGTGAAAGCACAACTCACCCTGCCGGTGTTCTTCCATTCCGAAAAACGCAAGGGCATTCCCTTTGCCCGCAACGCCGCGCTGGAAGCTGCCCTCGAACAGGATCCGGACTGGATCGCGCTGATCGACGACGACGAGCGCGCGGAACCGGACTGGATCGAAAAGCTTCTGGCCGCCTGCAAGGATCACGACGCGGAAGTTGCCAACGGGCCGGTGCGCCGGATCTATGAACAACCGGCGCCCCACTGGTGGAAGTCTCAGCTCCTCAAACCGCGTCCGACGGGAACGGTGATCACCGAAGCACCGACCAACAACATTCTCATGCATGCCCGCATTGTTGCCCCCGGCGGGCTTGGTCTGCGGTTCGACGAGCGCCTCACCTTCGGCAGCGAGGACATCGACTTTTTCCGCCGTACGCACGCGGCGGGCGTGAAGATGATCTGGGTCGACGATGCCTTCGTGGAAGAGGACATTCCCGCCTCCCGCGTGACCACGGGGCGGCTGCTCAGCCGCATGCACATGGCCGCCACCTCAGGCGCCTTCAACATCGTTCTGCGCGAGGGCCGCTTGAAGGCCGCGCTGCATTTCATCCCCAAGAGCCTCCGCCGGATGTTTTTTGGAGCCCTGGCAACGGCTACCGGCTTCGTCCTGAAACCGGTTGCGCAAAAGCGGGGCGAGAAACTTTACTATTACGGCCTGATCCGGCTGATGAAGGGGTCCGGCAATTTGCGCGGCCTGATGGGCCGGGCGCACAATTACTATGATGTGATCGATGGCCACTGATCAGCCTCAGCCGTCCAAAAAGCTCGCGCATATCCACCTGGGCGTCGACGGCGGCGCCGAGAAGTTTTTCGTCAGGCTGGCAGGTGCGCTGGCCAAGCGCGGCGTGGAGCAGATTGCCTTCATCCGCCCGGACCGCCCCTGGCGCGACGACCTTGCACGGCACTGCGAGGTCCGGGAGATGAAGTTCAGCCGGTCCCACATCAAGCGGCACATTATCCGCTGGAACATAGCCCGGCAGATCAAGGCGTTCGGCGCCACGGCGACGCTCGGCTGGATGAGCCCGGCAAGCAAATGGATGCCGAAACCCGCACCGGACATGCGCACCTTTCTGCGCCTCGGCGACTGGCCGGACGGTTTTCACACCTACGGCAATGTCGAGCACCTCATCGGCAACACACCGGAGATCATCCGCCAGGCGGTCGAGATGGGCTGGCCGGAAGACCGGGCGCATGTGATCAGCAATTTCGTGGATCCTCTGCCGGAAGACCTCAAACCCGTCAAACGCTCAGACTACGGCACGCCGGAAGACGCCACGGTGCTCATCCACCTCGGCCGGTTCGTCCAGCGCAAACGCTTCGACCTTGCCATCAAGGCTGTCGCCAGACTGCCGGACAACGTTCATGCGTGGCTGATCGGCGACGGCGAACTGATGGACGAGATGAAGGCCCTCGCCGCCGAACTGGGCGTTACGGACCGCGTCCATTTCCTCGGCTGGCAACGCGATCCGTCACCCTTCCTGAAAGCCGCCGACATCCTTCTCTGCCCCACCGACGACGAACCCCTCGGAAATGTCGTCCTTGAAGGCTGGAACGCCGGCCTGCCCGTTGTTGCCACGGCCTCCCCCGGACCGAGCTGGCTGATCGAGCATGGCAAAACGGGGTTGTTGTCGCCGTGTGGGGATGTGGGGGGATTGGTGGACAATGTCGAAAATTTGCGAACTAATTATTCGTCTGGTGCAGAATTGGTTACGAACAGTAAGAGAAACTTGGAAGCCGAGTTCTCAACTCTAGCAATTTGCAATCAATATCTGTATTTCGTTTGAATCACATACGGGAAGAAGCAGAGGACTTAACTTGTTCAAATACATCAATCCATTCTGGCACTTGGAAAAATGGATGTGGCGAGTTCAGGATCCTGAGCTATTTGCAAAGCTATACAACAGTAATATTAAATATCGTCGAAAGTGGGCAGTTAAGATTGTTCCGCATGAAAAATACAGCGAATTATTTGACAAATATGGCCGATCAATAAAAATATTAAGCCATAAAAGAATATCTAAATATAAAAAGGGAATTAGAGAGCGGCTTAACTCTCTCCTTGACGACTACTTTATCGACTTAATAGGCCTAAAATCTGGAGACACTGTTATCGACTGCGGTGCAAACATTGGCGAGATTGGTGTCGGGTTGAGAGACAGATTCGGAGCAATAAACTACATTGCATTTGAGCCTGGGCAGAATGAATTCCAGCTTTGCCAATTGAATAATCCCGGCGCAAGTTGCCAGCATTTGGCCCTTTGGAATACAAATGATACTCTGCAATTTTTTACAAAGCCTGACTCTGCCGACTCCTCTCTGATTGAATTTAATGGATACCAGGGCGTTACTGAAGTCCAGGCAAAAACCCTGGACTCTTACTGCCAAGAAAGTAATTTGAGCACAATCCATTTTCTAAAAATAGAAGCAGAAGGTGCCGAGCCAGAGATTCTGGAGGGCGCCCAAGCCACACTTGAGCACACAAGGTTCGTTGCAGTAGATTGCGGTTTCGAAAGGGGTCATGAGCGGCAATCTACTTTGCCGCAGGTTTCGAATTTTCTTCTCAAGAACGGTTTTGAGATGATCGGTGTCAGAAAACATCGCCTCACCGTTTTGTTTAAGAACAAAAACTTCAGTCAGAGCGAGTCTGATTGATCTTTCGCCACGCGCCGGTATCAATTTTAAAAGCTGGCGATAAATGGGCTGCTAAATTCTCGACCGGATCGGTGTCGATTTTGAAGTGCAAGAATTTTTCATTTCCTTCGAAATAGTCCAGCACTTTTTTATGGTGTTCACGTCGATTATTGCGCCATATGTCCACCACACCATCTCGATTTGTGTCAAAGAGTTTCATACAACGCTTCAGATAACTCCCCCCCGAGTGCTTCAGCCTAGATGAAAGCCATGCGTTCTCTTCGCGGTCATTCAAAATAAAATACGACTCTGGAAACCACTCATAGAGTTTCCAGAAGTACTGGTTTGCTTCGATATGGATGTCAGCTGAAGAATAAATCAAATCGCTAAATGCAGTATACCTATGCATAATTGGAGGAGGCGTATTCTCAGATTTATAATTTTGAATGACAACGGCAATATTTGTTTCCGAATGTGTTCCTTTGGAGCGACCTCGAAGATCAAATTTCGACCAGGTAGCCCGTGCATTAAAATGATGATGCATCGAATTGATGCCTGAGGACGACATCATATGATGAAGAGCGGTCGTGCCACACTTGTTAAATCCAATGAAAAAGACCTTCACATTTGGATTCAATACTTGCCCAAGATAGTTTCTCACCTTACGAAAGTTGTTCATCGAGAACCCAACCAGTTAGTTTGTTTTAGCGCAATCGGGAAATTAACGACTCGTATAAGCGTTTTCTAGCGATTGAAGTATCGCCGGAATTCTTTCGATTCTCTCATTAAACCACACGCTAGCAAAGAATTCGTATCTGCAAATCTTCGGCTGGAATCGGACATTGCGCCATTTTTCATAAGGCTTTCGAGGTGAGGCTCATAATCCTTGTAGAAGCGACTGCCGACAGCATGTTGCCCTCGCTCGAGCGCTTCTGTGACTTTGGTATCAAAATCATCTAAATACTTAAAGTGAAGCAGAGAGCCCCAGTCTGGTGACATCTTAATCTCTTGGGCTACGTTATGAACCCCGCCTGAGAAGTAGTATCCCTTCCTCCACTTAATTAGCGGGACCTTGCTCATAATTGGGTCCACTCCAGGCAAACCATCTTTGACCAGCTTAAATAGGCGGCGGTCAACAAATCTGCCGAATTTCGACTTTGGCGCCCTACTTCTCAATCTAAATATAGTATTCAGCAATAAACTATCTATGACGTGCTGTCTTCGTTTGGTTTTGTGGTGAAATAATCTCTCTCTCGCACCTCCGAAAACATGCCGCTTCGGAGTATTAAACTCTCTGCCACCAGCCCCTTTTAGTGGCACATGTCTATATCCAGAAGCATCAAAAAACGGGCACGTTTCAATAAATGAGTTGCCGGCACGATACGCATGATCGATCAGGGGGCCTTCCGGATACATATCGACCATTGTTGTAAAAAGACACTCAAAATCATGCCTGTCTAAGTATTCCACAAACTTGTCAATCGTAATATCTGGCCAGCCGGGATAAACGAGCAGTTCATCCACATCCGGAAAAAGCACCCATTTTCCATCGAAAAAATGATCGCTTATCAGCTGGCGCCATATGGATTTATACTCACGATATGGCTTACCTGTTCTTAAGACAATTACGTCCTTTTCGTCTTTCAATATACATTCGGTTTGATCGGAAGAATTATTATCTACGAAAATGAAATTCGAGACTCCAAGTTTACGATAGTACTTTAAAAAGAACGGCAGCCTCAAACCTTCATTATAGGTGAGAATTACCGCAGTTACCGAATCATCCCGCACTTGGATTTGTGGCAGCTGCGTGCATTCGAAAGCCTCGCAAAAGTCCTCTTTACTACTCACTTTTCACTCTCACTGTTCTTCCATCTGACGCGATTTTGTCTGTTTGATTTGGTATCTTCGTCGGAGCACACTTAAAATGATTGTGGATGATCAATGGCCAAGTTCGCGGTCTTCTGAAAAATACGTTCTCGTCTTTGCCATTCCGTCGAAGTCGAAGCCAAAGAAATCGATGTCATCTTGATACCAATCAGCAACAATTTGAATCGTCTTTGCATCGTAGAATTGCTGATATCGAGATCCGGAGCCGCGCGAAATATTTTTCTTCTCTAGCGCCCCTTGAACCATGAAATATTTTGAAAATTCTTCGGTCAGGTTTTCTTGCCGCAACAAGTCAACGGCCAGATCACCGTTTTCATTGAGCACATAATCAACCTGTGGAAACCAACCGAGCGAAGCCCGGTGCCAAAAATAATCTCGCCCACCCCATTCGTGTCGCGTCTCTAAAAATTCGGCAAACCCTTCCCTTGTAAGCTCTGGAACCCTCCGCCGTGCGGCTTCCGTCTGCAGATAGAATTTAAACCTTGAGAAAGTTCTTGACCACGGGTTTCTTACGACCGCGAATGGGATAGTTCCAAGTCTCACGGAAGTATCTATGTCCCTTAACCGGGCATGTTCATAACCCACGTGGAAGCCAGCGGCGGTCATGTGTTCAAGCAGTTCGTCTGCGTAAGCTTTGCTCTTGAGCCTTCTGCGATTTGCCAAAACGAGACGGCTATGAAGCTGAGGAGCTTTTCGCAGCGCCATCCCACCGTTCTTTGGAATGTGTATTAACAAGTACTTTTTGGGTATGAGCCCCAGCCGGGCAGGCGCGAATTTCAGGAAATTTTTGAGTTGGTATTCGTCCATGATAACTCTAGCAATAACCCGTATTCCAGTGTGTGACTGAGACGAAATATCGGAAGCAATTTGGCTTCACACGATATCCTTAGGGCGACTGCCAAATTTGGCCACACGTCCAGGTTCACGCATCCTCACCGCCGCATATCAATCTGGCTGTGCCTTATCGTAATCTGCCAAGTGTGTCCATTTCTTGGTTCGCCGTCCAGGTTGAACTGGACGGATTCTTCGGTCTTTATGTCGATGTTTCTTGCTTTGCGCACGATCAGTCCGTTTTGGAGACTGTCGACACCGCTTTCCATGAGGGCCGAAAACAGATCAATAACCTTCCCGGTTTCCGGGAAGGGGAGGATCGTCAGGTCGAGGAAGCCGTCATCGAGCCTGGCGTTTGGGCACAGGCGGATGCCGCCGCCGGCGTGGCGGGCGTTGCCTATGGCCAGTGCCAGAAAAGAGCCCTCCCAGTTGAAGTCTTCCGTTTCGATGCGGGCCTTGCAGGCCGCCAGATCCGAAAACCGGTTCAGGCCGGTGAAAAGGTAGGCGGCGCTGCCGAGAATGCGCTTCAGATTTGGGTCGGTCTGCGCGGTCACCTGCGTGCCGAAACCCGCCGTTGCCATATTCACGAAGGAACGACCGTTGACCGAGCCGATGTCCGTCGGCCTGGCGTCCGCCCGGGCAGCGAAACGTAGGCAGGAGAGGATGTCGGACGGGTCCAGGCGGATATGCCGCGCGAAATCATTGGCTGTGCCAAGCGGCAGAACGGCGAAGGCAAACGGAGGCTTTTCGCCCTTCGGCGTCTCGCGAAGGATGGCATCGACCACTTCATGCAAAGTGCCGTCACCGCCACCGCTCACCAGCGTGTCGATTTTCTTTTCTTCATGATCCCGCAAGGCTTCCTTTGCAAGACGATGCGTGTCGCCGGCTTCATAGGTCACCCGGACGGAGACCTCGTGCCCCATGTCGCGAACTGCATCCACCGCCTGGCGAACATCAGTCCGGCCGGCAGACTTGCCGTTCAGGATCAGACGTAAGTGCTGTTTGTCCAATTCCGTCCCTCCACAGGGCAGATAGCCGTCACTTTCCCGGTTTGCCTCAAACCCAAATTCAAAGCCGCGACGACCGACCGGCGGCATTCTTCAACCATATTCTATGTCCTGGAATGCGTCGCCGCCACGCTTGGCCCGGCCCGCGCTGCCTTCACCCCGCAAGATCGGCTTCGCGGCCGGGGCGGGCGGCCCTGGCCTCTTCCATCAGCCGCTGGCGGAAAGCGGCGACGACGGGCCGCATGGTGCGCCCTTCCGGGTAGACGAAGTAATAGGCGGTCGGCTGGCGAAGCGACAGATCAAAAAGACGGACCAAACTTCCGGTCGCAAGTTCTGCCTCGATGAAAAAACGGGAAATCAGCGCGGCGCCGGCATGGTGGATGGCCGCCTCGGAGATCATGGCGAACCGTTCGAACCGCGCGCCTTGAAAGGCGACGTCCGTTTCCACCTTCGCCAGATCGAACCATTCGCGCCAGACAAGAGGTCGCGATGCCAATTGCAGGCGCAGCACCCGGGCCAGGTGCAATTCTTCGGCTGCTCGGGTTTTCCGGGCATGGCCTGCAACAGGCGCCAGCCGTCGGCCGCGGGCTGGCGGAGTTGATCGCGGCAGGCCGATATCAGTCGCTGGACCTTTCGTCCCTGTCGTTCGAGCGCCTGGCCAAAGACATGCCGATTGTCGAAAAAAACGTCGTCTGAAGCGGCGTCCGCTATTCCGCAACAAGGAGCGGGGCTGCCGTGCCGTCGTCGGCCTCGCCGGTCTGACGGTTTAAGCCCCTAGTCAACGCCGCCGGATCGGCCGGGATGACTTCCGGTCCGGACTGCGCCCCGGCTTCTTCGATCGGCGTTTCCCCGCTGTCCCGCGTTTCCTCCTCCTGCTCCGCGGCAGGTGTGGGATCTTCCGCCTCAGTCGGAGTGGCGAGCGTATCAACACGTGCGCTCACTTCGGCGGAAGTCTCTGTTACCGACGTCCAGTCGATAAGCCGGGACAGGGAGTCCTGAATATCGGACCTCAGCCGCGCCATACGGCTCTTGTCCGGTTCAAAGGGTGGAGATTCGTGGCGCAGATAGGCGCGCTGCGCCAGAAGCAGGGTCAGGGCGTCCAATCCCTGCTCCGGGCGGCCGAAGGAGCGGGTAATGAAGCCGCCCTTGATGTGCTCGTCCACGCCGACCGTCATATCCTGCAAGCCCTGGAAGGAACCGACAAGCAGGTTGCGCAGATCCGCGGAGCAGGAACTTCCGTCCGCACTGCCGATGTTCGCAACGGGCAGGTCTTCATCCGTCACGCCCTTGATATGCGAGCGCATCGACTGGCAGTCCAGAAGAACGACCTTGCTGTGTTTGCGCAGGAGCCGGTCCACCTGCTGCCTCAACGCCCTATGGAAGGGATCATAGAACAGCAGGACACGCTGCTCGATCTCGGTCGGGCCGGGTTCTTCGCCTTCCTGATAGATGCGCTTGCCATCGAGCGTCGTCACCGGGCAAAGATCGGCATCCTGAACTGCCGCCTGGGCATCCTTGTCCGGATCTATGACAAAGCGGGAGATGGACGAGCGAAGCACGGTTACATCCAGCTCTTTGTGGAAGTCGAAAACACGCTCGAGCCGCCAGGACAAATCCGCCTGCAAACGCCCGGTGGCGTTCAGCCGTTTTGACACGGTCTCCGGCAGGTCCGTGCCGCTGTGGGGCAGGCACAGAACAAGCGGACTTTGTCCTTCTTCAATCAGGATCATGCTGCAACGCCTAACCGACGATTTCGAACGTTCACTAATTTGAATAAATTACGTAGCGGAAACAAGGTATATTCTTTTCATTCGGAAGACATAGCCGATGAACCGTCATCCACCAAAGGAAATTAACTCTTAATTTTCAACACCTTCCATGGACATCTGCTTCTCGCTGGTTCAAGCAGACATAGGACGTTTTCGATAAAGTTTTCATAAAGTCCTGTTCGCAATTGCGAAATCGCAGCACTTGGCCCCTGGATCGGACGGCTGCAGCGGATGACCTCCGCCTTGACGGATCGATTCCCAACGGCAATTTTTGGTCAACTCCCACCCGGCAGATATGCCCGCGCTGATTGTCACGATCGGCATCCGTTTCAGGCAAGGAACCCGCCATGACGCTCCGCAATGGCAAAGAATTTCTGATGATTCCCGGCCCCACCAACGTGCCTGAAGAGGTTTTGCGCGCCATGCACCGTCCGGCCGTGGACATCTATGAGGGGCCGCTTCTGGAAACCACCGACTTCTGCCAATCCGGGCTCAGGCGCCTGTTCCGCACGGAGGGCAAGACCTACATTTATGCCGCCAACGGCCATGGGGCGTGGGACGCGGCGCTGTGCAACACGCTGAAGCGGGACGACAGGATCCTTGTCCTGGAATCGGGGCGTTTCGCGCTCGGCTGGGGCGAGGCGGCGGAGGTTTCCGGCCTAGAGGTAGAGATCCTGCCGGGAGCCTGGGACAGAGGCGTCGATCCGGCCCGGCTGGAAGCCCGTCTCAGGGAAGACACGGCGCATGAGATCAAGGCCATCCTTGTGGTTCAGGTCGACACCGCCTCGGGCGTCTGGAACGATGTTGCGGCCCTTCGCAAGGCCATCGACGCCGCTCGGCACCCGGCCCTTTTCATGGTCGATACCATCGCCTCGCTCGGCTGCATGCCCTTTGAAATGGATGCCTGGGGCGTGGACGTTGCGTTGACCGGGTCGCAAAAAGGCCTGATGTGTCCACCCGGTCTGTCCTTTGTTGCCGCCGGGCCGAAGGCCGACAAGGCGCACAAGACAGCGGACCTCAGAACCAATTACACGGACTGGACCTTCCGCCAGGGGCCAGAGCACTATCAGAAGTACTGCGGCACACCGCCGGAGCATCTCATGTTCGGTTTCCGAAGGGCGCTTGAACTCATATTCGAGGAAGGCGTGGAGCGGGCCTGGCACCGCCACGCGCTGCTCGGCGAGGCCACTCGCCGTGCTGTTGCGGTCTGGTCGGAAAAGGGCGCGGTCCAGTTCAACATCACCGACCCGCACGCGCGCTCCAACAGCGTCACCGTGGTGCGGATCGACGAGGGCGACATAGCGGCTCTGCGCACCTTCACCAAGGAGGTTTGCGGCGTCACGGTGGGCGGGACCATCGGGGCGCTGTCGGGCAAGGGGATCCGCATCGCCCATATGGGCCACGTCAATGCGGTGATGCTGTTCGGCACGCTCTCGGCTATCGAACTCGGGTTCCAGAAGCTCGGCATCCCACACGGCAGAGGCGGCGTGCAGGCCGCTATGGATTATCTGGCAGGGGTGGTGTGAGGGGGCGTTCCTATGCCTGGGTCAGACCCCTCAGGTCAAGACCCTAGCGATCCGATGGAGGAATGGCCTCCAGCTTCAGGCACAATTCCTGAACCTGTCCGGGCTCCCATCTGGAATGAACTCTCCTTGTGGACGGTGGGTGGTTCAGCAATCCCAGCTTTAGGCTATCCCGGTACGCAGCCCGTGGCCTGATGGGTCGAGGCGCAAAATTCCCCCCGCATGTCGGACAGACATCGTGAAGGACAGTCTCCACGCAATCGGCACAATAGGTACATTCGTAGGTACAGATGCGCGCCTCGGGCGAGTCATGTGGCAGGTCGCGGTCGCAGAGTTCACAGTTTGGTCTGAGTTCAAGCATCCATTTCTCCCTTCACTGGAATTGGTTCGAACCCGGGGGCTCTATCGAGTGCAAGCGCCGAAAACACGATGAGCACGAAGCCTATCGATAGAATTGCGAGGATCGCCCATCCCAAACCTGAAATGACGAGACCGGCTGCAAACGCACAGATCGTAGAGACAAGGGCAGTGTCGCCAATGCGGGACTGGGCGCCAACATGAGACCGGACACCCCGCTCAGGATAAGCGGCATGGGCATCGCCGCCCCCAGGATCGAGTTGGACAGAAGCAGGCCCAGGAAATTCCTGTTTGCGCCAGACAAAACGGATTTCATTTGATGCCTTCTCTGTTGGCGGGTTGACATCAAGGTTTTATAGAAGGGATCAAGAATGTCCTAAATGACAATCTGGTATCAAAAATGGACAACTCGCGATCGTGCCGGAAAATCGATGTCCTGCTTTTTGAAGGCGTGAACCTGCTGGATGTCGCCGGGCCCGTTCAGGCGTTTGAAGCTGCGAATCTCGCTGGCCGCGTCGTATATGAAACCCGCTTTGTGTCGCTGGACGGCAAACCCATTCGCGCGTGTTGCGGTTTGAAACTGACCCCGGACGCCAGGCTTGCGCCTGACGCGCACTGCTACGATCTCCTGATCCCGGGGGGCGACGGTGTTGATGATCTGCTTGGCAAGCCTGAGTGTCTGAAGTTGATCCGGCGACGTACCAGTGGAGAAGGCAGAATCCTCTCCGTGTGTTCCGGTGCGCTGGTCCTGGCGGCAGCGGGTGTCCTGGACGGGCACCAGGCGACCACCCACTGGTCGCGGCTGGAAGACACGCGCATGTATCCGGCAGTTCTGTGGGATCTCGACCGGATCAGCATTTCGCAAGGCAACGTCCACACGTCAGCTGGCGTGACAACCGGCATCGACCTGGCGCTCGCCATCATCCAGGCCGATTGCGGACCGAGTGCGGCGCTGGCAGTAGCGCGGGAACTGATCGTGCAGCTCAGGCGCACCGGCGGGCAAAGCCAGTATGCCTTTCATCTGGCAGGTCAATTCACTGGCGAAGACAGCCTGGCAAAACTGATCGAACAGATCGTGACCCAGCCGCATCTGGACTGGTCATTGGAGACCATGGCTGACAAAGCCGGTATGAACCCGCGGACTCTCTCCCGGCGCTTCAAGCGCGATATCCATGATACCCCGGCACAATTTGTAGAGAAAATTCGGGTCGAACACGCGCGATACCTTCTGCAGGACGACCTGCCTCTCAAAAGTGTCGCGGTGGAAAGCGGCTTTGGCGACCTTCAGCGGATGCGGCGCGCGTTTCAACGGCATTTCGGCGTGCAACTCAGCGAATACCGGAACATGTTCGCGTGACCGCCCGTTTTGCGAAGGAGTGTCGAGATCAAGCCGGAAATAAGAAGACCGGGCTTCTGCATCGGCGGTGAGCGCCCGCAAGCCGTTGCCGGTCGGCACCTGATTATTTTCCTCTGAAAGATTGCAAATTCACACGTTGTTTCCCCCCCCTAAAGCACCTCCTCCAACCGGTCACAAATCGTTTTCAACACCTTCACACGCGCATGGCGCTTGTCTTCCGACGACACTAGGGTCCAGGGGGCATAATGGGTCGAGGTGCGGTCGATCATGTCGCCGGCGGCGATGGCGTATTGGTCCCATTTCAGACGGTTACGCCAGTCCTCGTCGGTGATTTTGTGCTGCTTATAGGCCGTGTCCTCGCGGGCCTTGAAGCGGCGCAATTGTTCTTCCTCTGAGATCGCCAGCCAGAATTTGCAGACAATATAGCCGAAATCGGTGAGCTCTTCCTCGAACTCGTTGATTTCATTATAGGCTCTCAGCCAGTCATCATGGCCGGCATAGCCTTCGACACGTTCCACAAGGACACGTTCGTACCAGGACCGGTCAAAGATCGCGATGTGACCCTTGCGGGGTACCCTCCGCCAGAATCGCCACAGATAGGGCCTGGCCTTTTCCTCGTCCGAAGGCGCGGAGATGGGATGGACCTTGTAAATGCGCGGATCCAGCGGCCGGATCACCCGGCGGATCGCACCGCCCTTTCCGGCAGCGTCATTGCCCTGGAACACCAGCACGACACCAGTCCTGGACATGGCTTTGCGGTCGGTCAGGTCAGACAGGATCTTCTGGTATTTTTCCCTTTTTTCCTCGTATTCGGATTTGTCGAGCTTTGCGCTCAGGTCGATCGTGTCGACCGCGGTCTCCCGTTTCAGACCGCCGACAACCGGAGGTGCTGCCACGGTTAGCGGC
>JBNLAU010000341.1:0-5360 GCA_050302295.1 Roseibium sp.
CCTTCAAGCTGATGAAGGTGGCCGGCGCGTATTGGCGGGGCGATTCCAACAACGAAATGCTGTCACGCATCTATGCGACCGCCTGGCACAATGAAAAGGAGCTGAAAGGCTACCTTCACATGCTGGAGGAAGCGGAAAAGCGCGACCACCGCAAGCTGGGCCGGGAAATGGACCTGTTCCATTTCCAGGAAGAAGGACCGGGCGTCGTCTTCTGGCACCCCAAGGGTTGGGACATGTTCCAGAACCTGATCGCTTACAAGCGCCGGGTTCTGAGGGACACTTACAAGGAAGTGAATGCGCCTCAGGTGCTGCACACCTCGCTTTGGGAAACCTCCGGACACTGGACCTGGTACAAGGAGAACATGTTCTCCGTGCAATCGGCGGACCCGGAAGCTGAGGACAATCGCGTATTCGCGCTGAAGCCCATGAACTGTCCGGGGCATGTCCAGATCTTCAAGCACGGCCTGAAGAGCTACCGCGACCTGCCGTTGCGCCTCGCTGAATTCGGCGTCGTTCACCGTTATGAGCCGTCGGGTGCCCTGCACGGGCTGATGCGCGTGCGCGGTTTCACTCAGGACGATGCCCACGTCTTCTGCACCGAGGAGCAGATGGCCGACGAGTGCATGAAGATCAACGATCTGATCCTCTCGGTCTACAAGGACTTCGGCTTCGACGAGATCGTCGTCAAACTGTCGACGCGCCCTGAAAAACGGGTCGGCACCGACGAAGCCTGGGATCATGCTGAAAAGATCATGGCCGAGGTGCTGAAGGATATCGAGGCTCAATCCGGGGGCCGGGTGAAAACCGATATTCTGCCGGGCGAGGGGGCCTTCTACGGTCCCAAGTTCGAATACACCCTGCGCGATGCCATCGGCCGCGAGTGGCAATGCGGCACCACCCAGGTGGACTTCAACCTGCCCGAACGGTTCGGCGCGTTTTACGTCGACAGCGATGGCGAGAAGAAGACCCCGGTGATGATCCACAGGGCGATCTGCGGCTCCATGGAGCGGTTCCTCGGCATTCTGATCGAGAACTTTGCCGGACATTTCCCGCTTTGGTTCGCTCCCACGCAGATCGTGGTTGCCACCATCACCTCGGAAGCCGACACGTACGGCCAGGAAGTGGCGGATCTCCTGAAGTCCAAGGGGCTGAAGGTGGAAACAGATTTCCGCAACGAGAAAATCAACTACAAGGTCCGCGAGCACTCGCTCGCCAAAGTCCCTGTGATCATTGTCTGCGGCATGCGCGAAGCGGAAGAGCGGACCGTCAATGTCCGCCGTCTCGGTTCCAAGGACCAGACCTCGATGGGGCTTGACGATGCGGTCGCGGGTTTTGCCGCGGAAGCGACGCCGCCGGATCTGCGATAACCGCTTTCCCGGGGTTTCGAGGGAAAACTGTCAAATTGCGCATTGCCCTGATGTCGGGGCAGTGCGTGGTCGAACCCGTGAAACTGAGCCTCTCTATAGGGGAGCATGACCAAGGGCTGTGGATTGCGCTGAAATCTCAGCAAGGTCGGCACGCCGGACTATATCCGGAGCGATCTTCCGGGGCTGATCAATCTGGATGTTTCCCAGGCCATCTGTGACGGCCGTCATCCGCTCAGTTGATCAAACGAAATCTACAGTTGCGCTTGCTTTGTAGCTCTTTATTTTCAGTTGCTTGTGGTTTTTTGCTGAGAAACAAGTTCACTTGTGGATGTGACGACTTCCACTTCCCGGTCATCTCCGGGAGACACTTCAAATGTGTGCTGGTAAGTGCGCCCGCTGTTCCGGGCGAGAGCTTCATATTCGCCGGCGGCCAGAACAAAGTCCGGAAAGGCGCCGGTTGCCTCCACAACAGTATCGCCACCGGGGCTAAGGATTGACCACGTCGTATTCGCTATAGCTTCACCGCCGTGCTCATTGACCAGTTTCAGGGTGATGCCGGCGGCCTTGTGGAAGATGGTGGCTTCTGTCAGTTTTCCCGGCAGGACCTGAACATCGGCCCTGACGGTCGCGTTGACGTTTCCGTAGCGGCTGACCACATGGTAGGTGTCGGCATTCAGGCGGAGAATGGAGCCGGGCTCGATGTTGCTGGCGATCAGGTCCCGTTCGCCGCGTTCGTCGAATTTCATGCTGTATACGTCGAAAGAAACAGGTTTCCCGTCAATTTTCTCGCCGTCCTTGAGCGACGCCCCGAATTTGATGCCGCCAGCGTTCAGCGTGACCATCTTGGACTGGACTTCCTTGCCGATCACGATTCGATTGGTGGCCTGCGCATAGCCATAGGCCGTGTGGATCAGGTAAGTGCCAGGATCGAGCCGGAACTCCGCATCGCCGCCCTTGTGGGTGGCCACGAGCTGCAGGCGGCCGTCGGCATTGGTGGTTTCGGAGTAGATGCGCCAGATCAGCCCGTCGTTTAGCGGTTTGCTGTCGGGCGTCAGCTTCGCCATCAGGTAAAGCGCCCCTTGCTGCAGGCCGCCGGAGATGCCGGTGGTGGCGGATCTGGCAGGCGCATAGGGAACCAGCGTGTCGGCGAAGAGCGGTTCCGGTTCGCGGTCGAGCAGATTGATGATCGGTTCTTCCGGTGCCACGACCGGGGCATTCGGATTCGGTTTTGCTGGAGGTGGGAGTGGTATATCTTCCGTTTGCGCAACGGCGAAACTGTTTCCAAGCAACAGTGCAAGACAGATCAGAACTGCGAAGGATGCGCCGGAAAGGACACGCTTCAATTCGATACCGGTTGAGACAATACGTGTGTTCAACATGCCCACTTCATCATCATTTGACTCGACGTGTTTTACCAGTCTTTTGCATTTTATACCAATCTTGGCTGACCGTTCCCGGCCGTGGCCGCGCGGGCCGCTTACCGGGCGCTTCGCTTACGCAGAATCGCTGGCTGAAATTCACGGCGCCGGTATAAAACAGGCCGGAACATCATTATAAACCAGGATTGGAATCTGGTTTCTAATGGGACTTAAAATCGGGCAAATTCAAGACTTTTTGGTACAAGTCGGCAATTACGCCCAATCAATTGGCAGGTAATTGTGAATGGCGCCAACTGAAAAGGACAGGTTCATGCCGCATCTGAATGCCGGTTCGCCGGAAACTCTGGATTTTCTGCGCCGGCGCCGCTCTCATCCCTCGGTCACCATGTCAGCCCCCGGGCCGGATGATGATGAGATCAGGGATATCCTGACGATTGCCGCCCGCGTTCCGGACCATGGCAAGCTGGCTCCCTGGCGCTTCATTCTGTACCGCGCCGAACAGGGGGAGCGGATCGGCGCATGGCTTGCAGACTATTATGAGCGTTGCAACGGGCGGCTTGATGACGACCAGCGCCAGAAGGAGCTGACGCGTTTCACGCGTGCGCCCCTGGTTGTGGGGGTGGTCAGCCGTCCAGTGGATCATCCGAAGATCCCTGTCTGGGAACAGCAGCTTTCTGCCGGAGCGGTGTGCATGAACCTTTTGACGAGCGCCGCGGCGTCGGGCTTCGTGTCGCAATGGCTGACGGAATGGTACGCATTCGACAGTGAAGCGGCACGGTATCTGGGAGCCGGGGAAGGGGAACGTTTCGCCGGTTTCGTACATATCGGCTCAGCCACCCAGCCACCGGTGGAGCGTCCGCGCCCTGATCTTTCCAGCCTGATTTCCAACTGGAGCGAACGATGATGGCGAGAGTCAATCCATTGACCTTGCTTGAAAGGAGACATTCTACCTGCGACTTTGCATCCCCATCGAGCAAACTTCATTCAAATCCCACTTCCGAGCAGTCTTAATCCATGTTTTACGAAACTGAAAAGAATGATCACGGCCTGCCGCACAACCCTTTCAAGGCCATCGTCTCGCCACGGCCGATCGGGTGGATCTCGTCCCTGGACAAGGACGGCCGTGCCAATCTGGCCCCCTACAGCTTCTTCAACAGCGTTTGCGACAGGCCGCCGATCGTCTTGTTCTCCTCATCCGGATACAAGGACAGTGTCGCCAATGTGGATGCGACCGGCGAGTTCGTCTGCAACATGGCGAGCTGGGACCTGAAGGACGAAATGAACCTGTCCTCGGCCGCCGTGCCACACGAGACGTCCGAGTTCGAGCTTTCCGGTCTTGAGATGGCGGCGTCGAAAATGGTCAAGGCACCGCGGGTGGCCAAGGCCGTGACCGCGCTGGAATGCAAACACCTGCAGACTTTGCATCTGAAGGATCTCAATGGGCAGGAAACCGACAGTTACGTGGTCTTCGGGCAGGTGGTCGGTATACATATCGATGACCGCATTATTGTGGATGGCCGCGTGGACGTAACCGTCTACAAGCCGCTTTCCCGGCTCGGCTACATGGATTATGCGACGGTGACGGAAGTGTTCGAATTGACCCGGCCCAAAGTGTGACCGCTTTCTGACTTTTGAGTGTAAGGAAGGCGCCGGCCGAGTCGGCGCCTTCTTCGTTTCGGATTGCCGACTCAGTGCAAAGAGCGGTAGCAGATGTTGGGCTCGGCTGATTTTCTGTCGTGTCATTTTCAAGAAAAACTTTGGAAATCCGGGGAATTCCACTTTGTTCTTCATTTGAGATCGGCAGATCTGCGCAGGTTGAAGGGAAAAAGAACCAAGCCTGCCGCAATAGAGACCGATGCCTGTGTGTTGTTAAGGTTTTGTTAACCATTGGGGCGCGAAAGTTAACGAAGTAATAAATTAGTTCCGTCGAGGAGACAGGGTCATGCAAATCGCTGACACACCCTCGGTCGCGTCTCGGATCGAGCTTGCGTTTCAATCAGCGAGTAATTCCACCGGTACGTCCTTTGACTATCTGGTGAAGACGGCTGCGCGGGAATCGTCGTTCAACCCAGCGGCCAAGGCAAAGACGTCCAGTGCAACGGGTCTCTTCCAGTTCATTGAATCCACCTGGCTGGAAACAATGAAGGAAGCCGGACCGAGTCACGGGCTGGAAAAATACTCGGACCAGATCAAACGGTCCAAAAGCGGCAAATATTACGTCAGTAATCCGCAAATGCGGCAGGAGATCCTGGATCTGCGTAAGGATCCGGAAGTCTCGTCCATGATGGCCGGGGCGCTGACGCAGAAGAACACCCAGTACCTGGAGAAGAGGATAGGGCGGGAGCCGACCGACGGCGAACTCTATATGGCACACTTCCTAGGGGCCTACGGTGCGAGCAAGCTGATTGATGCGTCGAGCGCGAGCCCGGATATGCGCGCGGACAGGGTGTTCTCCGCACAGGCGCGGGCCAACAAGCCGATTTTCTATCATCGCAACGGCAAGGCCCGGTCGATGCAGGAAGTTTATGACGTCATTGTCTCCAAGCACGACGCGGTGACGATGATTGCGGAAGTCAGCGGCAAAAAGAATTTGCGGACATCCGGCGAACTGATC
>JBNLAU010000342.1:0-11446 GCA_050302295.1 Roseibium sp.
CGATGACGGCGGCGGCGGAGGCTGAAACCGGGGCCAGCGGACGTCCAAGAGTGCAAACCCACACGGCGGGTGTCTTCATTCTGGCGGATCTGGTGGGCGCTGCGCTCACGGGACGGATAGCAATTGACCCGCCACCTGGACTGCTGACGGTGCTGGCGCTGGTATTTGCGCTCGGCGGAACGGCTGCAGGTCTGTATCTGCCACTGATGTCTCTCCCGCTGATCTTGCTCGGCGGTTTTGCCGCCGCGCTTGGTGTCAGTCTGGCAGGGCTGGATTTCGGCATACTGATCTCTCCCGGCGTTTCACCTGTCGCATGCGGTTGCGCAATGGTTATCTCCGCGACCGGCAAGGTGGTTGTCCTACAGCGCAAGCAGCGATCCTTGGTGCGCCTGTTCGGTCATTATCTGGCTCCGGACGTTATCGAACAGATGGCGCAGTCCGAGCAGCTTCCCGAACTTGGCGGTGACACGCGGCCCGTGGTGGTCGCGTTTATCGATATCGCCGGTTTCACAAAAATGTCCGAAAAACTGCCCGATGGCGATGTAGTTCGGATGGTCAACACCTGCTTTGATGCCATCGGGAAGGTCATCACCGCTCATCACGGTTACATCGACAAGTATATCGGCGATGCAATCATGGCGGTCTGGAATGCTCCGAACATCGTCGACAATCCCGAGCAGGCGGCCGTGGACTCATCGCGCGAAATCGTGGGTCTGCTTGACACCCTGAGGCAAAAAACGAACCAGCCGGAACTGGACCTGCGGGTTGCCCTGAACGCCGGGCCGGTACTGGTTGGCGATATTGGCGGCGTGTACCGGCGATCTTTCACCGTCATGGGAACCACGGTCAATACCGCAAGCCGGATAGAAGCGGTCGCCAAGGACAAGAAGGTTCGCCTGGCGTTCAGTCAAACCGTGGCCGATGGATTGCCGGATACCTATCCAAAGAAGGAAATCTGGACGGGCCAGCTGCGCGGATTGAGCAAGGACATTTCAGTCTACACTCTGGACATAGCGGAAATGCACATGGAGCCCGGAGCTGCGGAATTGCAGAATAAGAGCGGCACGGAGCGATCAAAACTGCTCAAGTTTCCACGCTAAGGTAGCCCGGCAGGTCTTCGGGCTTTTGCATCCTTCCGGGGCATCCGGCATGATCTGGAAAAGGCCGGCAATCGGAACGCCCTGTTCCAGCGGCGCTTTGCGAAGGTGTCAGTATGGCTCAGTGGCCTGACAACTGGAACCAGGACGGACAAAGACCTGATCCCGACCGGACCGTGATCCGTCCGTCGGGCAAATCTGGGCAAACGTCCGCAAGCAAGCCGCAAGCCCCCGCAGGCGAGTCCGGTTCGCGTTCCATGCGACAACCGGCAGCGAAACCGCCAAAGCGCAGTGCCAAACTGACCTATGCGGCGCTCGCAATCGGTTTCCTGGTTCTTGGAGGCGGCATCGGCGGTCTTGCCCACCTGATCAACTCCGGGGCGATTTCCTTATCTCCGCCAAAGGAAACCGGTGAAACTCAGCCGGAAGCGGTGACGGCGGAAGCGGACACCGGGCTTCCTGCGTCCCCCGAGAACGGGGATGCAGGTCAGGAGACTGTCGGGGCGGATGAAGAGACGGCCCCGGCCGGAGCGCCGGAAAGCCTGCTAGCCGGTGATGAGGAACTGGATGTCCCGTCAGATCCATTTTACGACATGGCCCTGTCCGCTGTTATCCCGCTGGCTGGTGATCCGGTGCTCCTGGGCGGCGGTGCCGCGCGCCGCCGGATAGAGCTTTCCGAACGACCGGTGCCCCCAGACGCAGGGTCCGGAGCAGCGGCCGTACCGACCTTGACCGCATTCGTTCTGGACAGCCGGATGCTGGATGAAGACGGAAACCTGATCATCCGGGCTCCAGGTAGTGAAGCCGACTTTCAGTTTGGTAATTTCGGCGGCGGTGACGACACGGAGGGCATTGTCGTCGAGGAGGATCAAGAGGCGCAGGACTTGAGCGAACCTGACTTGCCCGATCTTCAAAAGCCACCCACAGACACATTGAACCTGTTCTTGTCAGAACGTCCGATCGGCCAGGGGCCAAGCCGGCTGGAAGTGCGCACGGAAATCAAAAAGGCCACATCACTTAAGGACTTTCTCAAAGAAAAGGGATTTGACGAAGACGTCTTGAAACCTCTTTTGGAGTTCGCGGAAACCGAGTTCCAAAAAGGCGATTTAAGCGTGGGCGATAAAATCGCGGTTCGCGGCGTGCGTATGCCCAACAAGGTTGGCCGGATCGGCGATTATTACCGCCCGGTCCAGGTGTCGTTTCATTCCAGGGATGGGTATCTCGGCACTGCCGCCTACTCGCTTACCCGGGAGGGAAGCAGTTATGTTCATGGGGCTGATCCATGGTTCGGAAAAGAAATCGTTGAGGATAAGATCGCAAGCGATACAAATGCGGGCGGGGGGGCTGCCGGGGCAGGAAAAACACATCGCCTGATCGATGGGCTCTATGCAACGGCTGTACGCAATGCCGTACCCGCATCCATTGTCGGCGAAGCAATTGCCTATCTTGCACCGACCACCGACCTGAAACGGGCGATCAAGCCGGACGAGCGCTTCACGCTGGTATTCACGGATGCTCCGAGGGACGAAAAACGCGGCGGCGGCCGGGTGCTGTTTGCCGGTGTGCGCCGCGGCGATGACTGGTCGGTGCGCTGCTACGTGCTGAAAGCGCCCGGCAATCGTGGTTTTGCCTGTGTCAGCGAGGGCGGCAAGGTGAGCCTTTCCGGGGCAATGCTGGTGCCGGTCAAGGGGGTTCTGACCTCAAAATTCGGCATGCGGTTCCACCCGATCAAAAAGACCCAGAGACTTCATGCGGGCGTCGATTGGGCTGCGCCCAGGGGCACGCCTATCCGTGCAGCTTTTTCCGGCAAAGTGACCTATCGCGCCGTTCGGGGCGGATACGGCAACTTCATTGAGCTGACCCACAAGGACGGTATTACCAGCCGCTATGCGCATATGCATGAATTCAGTGACGGAATTCAGCTGGGATCGGTGGTCCAGGCGGGCGATCTCATCGGCTACGTGGGCACCACCGGTCTGTCGACCGGGCCGCATCTTCACTTTGAAATCCGCCAGCGCGGCGAACCGATTGATCCCCTGACTTTCGAAATGGAGACAGGAACCGATGCGCCGCAGTCCGTGGCGAGCACTGATCTTCAAAACTACCGGATGGTCGTTGCCGAAATACTGAGTGCGCAGTAGCGGCAAAATGGGCAGACGCCGGCCCGCAGTCAACGGGCCGGCGGCATAACGCAATGTAATTATTCGGCAGCCTGGGCGGCGCCGGTCGCCTCCGGCTGAACCTCAAGGCCTTCCGCGCCGGCCTTGATTTCAACCCTGCGAATTTCTTCGCCGTGCATCTGCGCGGTCAAAAATGTGCGTGAAAGTTTGGGCAGAAGGTCATTGGTCAGGATGTTGTCGATCATGCGCCCACCGCTGTCCGGATCACGGCACAGCGACACGATATGCGCGACGACATCGTCGCCATAAACGAGGTCGGCGTCCTGGTTCTGTTTGACCCGCTTGACGATCCGGTCAAGCTGCAGCCGGACGATGAAAGAAAGCACCGAGGGTGACAACGGATAGTAGGGGATTGTCACGATCCGGCCGAGCAGGGCAGGCGGGAAGACATCGAGAAGCGCCGGACGGAGGTCTTCGGCCAATTTTTCAGGATCGGGCGCATTCGGATCGACCGCTGCCACGCTAGGGTCATCTGAAATCGGCATGTCCAGGATATGCCCGGCAGCATCCATGATCTGGTTGGTGCCGACATTGGAGGTCAGCAGGATCAGCGTATTGCGGAAGTCGATCTTGCGGCCCATGCCATCTTCCATCCAGCCCTTGTCGAACACCTGGAAGAAGATTTCATGTACGTCCGGATGCGCCTTTTCCACTTCGTCCAGGAGAACGACGGAATAGGGCTTGCGCCGGACCGCTTCGGTCAGCCGTCCGCCTTCTCCGTAGCCGACATAACCGGGAGGGGCGCCTTTCAGCCCGGAGACGGAATGGGCTTCCTGGAATTCGGACATGTTGATGGTGATGAGATTTTCTTCTCCGCCATAGAGCGCCTCAGCGAGGGCAATGGCCGTCTCGGTCTTGCCGACACCTGAGGGGCCGCACAGCATGAAGACGCCAATCGGCTTGTCTGGATTGCCAAGGTGGGCGCGGCTGGTTTCGATCCGCTTGGCGATCATGCCAAGACCGTGGGCCTGGCCGATCACGCGCTTGTTGAGCGTGTCCGACAGACTCAGAATGGTCGCCATCTCGTCCTGAACCATGCGGCCGACCGGAATGCCGGTCCAGTCGGAGATGATGGTGGCGACAGCATCGTCGTCGACATAGGCGAAAACCATTCGGTCTTCTTCCGGAATTTCCGCAAGCTCCGCCCGTTTTTCCGCCAGTGCCGCACGAATGGCCTCTTCGTCCTCAAGATCGACGTCGAGATCCAGCTCAAGCTCATCAATCGGAACCAGGGCAGGCATGTCGTCGTCCGCATGGTCATCGCGCACGCCCTCCGGCATGGGGGCTGCCTCGTCGTTTTTCAGGCGGGCCAGCGCTGCGTTGAGACTGCGGATGGCGGCGACAAGCTGACGCTCGTGTTCCCACTCCTCCTTGACGGTGTGAACGGCGGCCTCGTTTTCCTCAAGCGCGGCATCAAGGGCCTCGAGCCGTTCCTGAGCTTCAACGCCCAGTTCTGAATCGTTCACAAGGGCCTGGCGTTCCGTTTCAAGGAACCCTTTCTTGGCAATCAGATCGGAAAGCTTCGCCGGATGGGCCGCCTGGGAGATATTCACCTTGGCCGAGGCCGTATCCAGAACACTGACGGCCTTGTCGGGCAATTGGCGCGCCGGAATATAGCGGCGGGACAGTGACACGGCGGCCTTCACGGCGCTGTCGAGGATGCGCACCTGATGATGTTCTTCCATCGGGCCCAGCAGGCCGCGCACCATGGTGAAACACTTCTCTTCGTCAGGCTCATCGACCTGCACCGGCTGGAACCGGCGGGTCAGGGCCGGGTCCTTCTCGAAATGTTGCCGGTACTCGGCCCAGGTGGTTGCCGCGACCGTGCGCAAGGTGCCGCGCGCCAGCGCCGGTTTCAGAAGGTTCGCCGCATCCCCGGTTCCGGCCGCGCCGCCGGCACCGATCAGGGTGTGGGCTTCGTCGATGAACAAAATGGTCGGTACGATAGAGGCATGCACTGCGTCGATTACCGCGCGCAGGCGCTTTTCGAATTCGCCTTTCATTGACGCGCCGGCCTGAAGCAGGCCGAGATCGAGCGCGCACAATCGCGTGCCGAGCAGGGCAGGCGGAACATCGCCGGCAACGATCTTCTGCGCAAAACCTTCGACAATGGCGGTCTTGCCGACGCCGGCTTCCCCGGTGAGGATCGGATTGTTCTGGCGGCGGCGCATCAAAACGTCGATGACCTGGCGGATTTCCTCGTCGCGCCCGACAATCGGGTCGAACTCATTAGCCCGCGCCCGCGCCGTGAAATCCACGGTAAACTGGGTGAGTGCATCTTCGCCGGCACCGCCGCCGGGAGCGGCCTCTCCCGCTTCGCCTGGAGCCGCCGCAGCTGCCTTCGGACCGGAACCATCGATCGGGCGGGCGCCGGTTTCGGCAGATGCGCCGGCAATATTATCCAGGTCGCGAATGATTTCGTCCCGGTTGAGTTTTCCCAGCGCGGGAGAATAGCTGCACAGCTGGCGCCAGGAACTCCTGTCTCCCATGACCGCGATCAGGACGTAGGCTGACCGGATCTTGTAGTCACCATAGCGCAGCGTGCCCTCGAACCAGGCCCGTTCCAGAGCTTCCTGAAACGGCGTCGACATGGACGGCAGCTCGGTTTGATTGATCTTCAGATCTGAAATGGCCTGCTGCAAATCGGCATGGACGGTTCCAAGGTCTATGTTGAAATGGCGCAGAATGTGGGTCAGGTCGGTGTTTTCGTCCCTGACGAGGTAATAAAGCCAATGCAGGATCTCCAAATTCCGGTGACCGGAGCTTTTGGTCAGCCGCATGGCCTTTTCCAGGCACGTGTAGCTCACCGTGGTGAGTTTGTTGGCGACGGTTTCAACCAGAATGTCACTCATGGCATCGGCCTTTCACATTGGAGACCTATTGATAGACGGTCGTATGTCGGCGCACGGGCCGGAAACGGGTGTCGGTCAGCATTTCTTCTTCTTCGGCCTCAAACTTTGCTTCTTCAGCTTTCGAGGCAGGTTTCAGCCAGCCGATATGACCAAGCGTCGCCGAACTGCTGCGGTTCATCTGAACCGCTGACGCACATCGCTTGGGCAGGGCGAGCTCGATTTCGTATTCGATCTCGAGACCTAGATAAAAGTCTATGAGATCAAAGAGTTTTTCGGTCCAAAGGTTCGGCTTGGTCCGGGTCGGCGGCAGGAATTTTCGATACTCTTCCAACGATCTGGTAAAGATCCGGATGCGGATCTTGTCGCTGACGCTGTAGACCTTGGCGCCGACGATCGTGTCGGCCCCCAACTGGCCGCCACCGCCGGGGCCAAGGCCGCCGAGGCTGAGCTGGTCGTCCTTGTCCAGATGGAGCCATGTGCCGACACATTGATCGATTTCGACGGTCACGCCGAAGACGCCGGTGATCAGAGCCTTGAGCCTGGCAGCACTTTTGACCTTTGGTGATGTCAGGCCCGCGTAAAGCAGTTTCAGCCGGTCATCGATCCGGTCGAGTTCGCGGAAGTGCGGAGCGCCGGTGCCAATTGTGGATCCGAGATAAGCCAGAAAGCGATCGTCGTCTGGCCGGTCATGCTGGACAATCGGCCGAGCATCTGCCCAGGCCCTGTAGAACAGCTGAATGAAGCGGTTGTTGAAGACGTCAAGAAAGCGCGGAAAGCTGTCCTCCCCCTTGAGACCCCGCATAATGGCTTCGTCGGTAAAGGAGGCGGGCAGCGCGCCGTGTGGCCCAAGTAGACCCAGGAACCGTTCCATCAGCACAAGACCGCCGTCGCCGTCCCTTGCAGCGCGTTCAATGGTCGACGGGGCAAATTCACTTGAAGGATCCTGACCAAAACGAACGATGTCCTCCATGGACCTGCGGCTTTTGCCGATCCGGGGCGGGGCTGGTTCGTCCGATTTTTTCAGCTTGATCCCGGGAGGCGCCTCGGCTCCTGGAGCCGTTTGTCCTTCCAGCATGCGCAGTACCGACAGAAGATCATGACCGCCAGGGTGCTTCTCGATCCGCTCAATCAGGGCGGCCAGCAGGGACGCATATTGCTGTTGAACCGGCACCTCGATCCGGGGGGCTTCCGGCAATGTGATCTCGTCGTCTTCGGGAACCTCTTCCGAGGCAGGCTGTGGTTCTGGTTCTGGTGCTGGTTCTGTGTCGTCGCCTGGGACCGCTGACGCAGTATCCGCATCGCGCTGCGGTGACGGTGGACTTTCAGTGGCCGCTACGGTTTCTGCGGTGGACGTAGCGTCCTCCGATTCCGTTATTTCCGAGGGCTTCGTCTCGGCCGGTTTGGGGGTGGCGTTGGTAGCCTTGTCCGCTTTTTGCTTCGCCATCCGATCGGCGGATTCCGGTTGCGGCTGCGTATCGACGATTGGGGCGGCATCTGCCGGCTCTGATGACATCCCGGCTTCGGGCCAGCAATCTGCACTTTCGGCCGGTTCGGAAACGAGTGTTTCACCATCATCATTTACTGAGGCCGGACTTTCATCAGCCTGCGGCCAGACAGCGGACTTGCCGGTGCCGATCTGCAGCATCGTCTTGTCCCGCGCGGAAGTCTTTTTCCTGGCCTTCCGGACTTTGGTTTTGTTCTTGTTGCCCTGTCCGCTCATAGGATCCCCTTCGCGCCGATCCGGGGCGGCCACTTCATGATCGTGCCTCGTTCAGTGGTGGCGATCACACATTGGGTGAAGTGATTGATCGAGGCGTATTCGGCGATGAAGCGATCCAGAACGGCGCCCATCAGAAAAGCGCTTGCGCCTTCGAAAGCCTTGTCGTCGAGCGTGATGGTTACCTCGAGACCGCGGGCAACGCCGGTTCCCGATTTCTGCTGCAGCCTGCGCACCACCGGACGGGTCGAAACGGCACGCACCGACTGGGCCTGCCGGTCGGCTGCATTGTCGGAAAGCGGAGCAAAGATGCTCAGGAGATCCCGGAACGAACGGCCATCTTGTCCGGCGGCGTCGTGAACCAGGCCGGTATGATTGAGGGCGAGAATATTGATCAGCCGCCAGGCAATCGCGCCGGAATGGCCTTCTTCTCCGAGCCGCTCGTTGTACGAGAGCAGGGGCTGCCTTGGCGCTGTTGGCCCGGCAACGCAGTCGACCTTGAGACTTACATCCTCCAGAACGCGGAAATCTCCGATTTCGGATTTGTCCGGATTGGTGCCGACGGGCAGGTCTGCCGCCAGTGCCCGGTTCGAGGCCATCACCTTCAGGGACAGCTCGGCAAGCCGCTTGTCGCCGCTTTGCAAAAGGGCGGTCGCGTGGGCGCCGCTGGATATCGAAATGAAAGTTTCCGTGCCGATATATGGGCTTGGCTGCATGCGCCGGAGTTCGGAGGAGGACTGGCGGCGCGGCATGCGGCGGATGGTGTAGAACCATTCATGGCCGGCTTTTTCCGTGTCGGGTGCAACGCTGTAAAGCGGCTCGACCGCCCGTTTTTCTCCGCCGGAAAAATGGGCGTTGACCTCGGTGACCGCATGGACCTCGTAGTCCAGCGGCCGGGTCCGGTCCGCAATTACCGCAAACTCGTGCTGGCCTTTCTTGATGGGCACCCTGTCGGTCTGGCGCTCGAACAGATTGACCGCAGGCGCTGCATGCAGTGCGAAAATCTTGTTGTCGATATGAGCCGGCAAACGGGACTCGGCTTCATCAAACACAAAAACGATCTCGAAGGACTTGGCGTTGATCCGGTCCAGATAGCGGCGCAACCCTGTGAGGCGGAAGCCCAGAAAGCTGCGCGGGAAATTGAAATAATCGCGCAGATGGTCAAATCCGATGAATAGCCTGCGGTCATTGCCCAAAAGCGCATCTTCTTCATCGAAGCCGAGCTGCTCGATGGCGCTGACAGGCATTCGGTGAAGGGTCGATTGCCCGTAGGAATCTTCGGTGCGCAGGTAGAGCGCGATCGTGTGGCCGAAAATCTGTTCGTAGACTTTGGCGGCGAGATCCAGCGGGCCGATAAGGCGGATCGGCAGCTCGTCAATGCGGCAACCGGCCACCTGATATTCCGGCTTCTTCTGCGCGACTTCCGCAGATACCTCGTTCTCGGGATCCTCGGCCATTCGGTGGGTGAGGGTGATCGTCAGGCCGGCACGGGCGCGCCGGTCCTCGGCCATCTCAGCCCCGAGGCCCGAAATCTGTGCGGCTGAGCTCAAGTATCGCGCTTCGGTGAGTTCGAGCGGTGTCATGGTAATTGGTGCGCACAGGGTGAAGCGGCAACGGATTTCGCCTCTGCGTTCACGGAAAACGGCCTCCATGGGGGCGTGGCGCGGCACCTTGATACCACTGCGCAGATTTGCGTCGCCATATTTTGGCGTCACACGCGCCATTACCATCGAGGGGATCGGAGCGAGGGCGGTCGGATAAAGTTGCTCAAACAGGTTGGAGGTGAATTCGGAGAATTCGTGCTTCATCTTGAGCTGGACACGCGCCGCGAGATAAGCCGCTCCCTCCAGCAGGCCGGAAAGCATCGGATCGGACCGGTCTTCCAATAAACCGCCGAGACGCTCTGCCACGGCAGGGTACGCGTCGGCGAAAGCCGCGCCCTGCTCGCGCAGATAAATGAGTTCCTGATTATAGAGATCCAGAAATTCCCGGTTCATACAGATGCCCCAACAATTTTGATGCGGCCGAAAGCAGGGTCGACATCCGCAACGAATTCACTGCCGAAGCGCACTGGATCGCAGCGGATTTCGGCCTTGATCAGAAATCGGACCTTGAAGCTATCGCCCTCGTCGTCTTCGTCCCGCACAACCTGAAGCGTGCGAGGGTCCATACGCGGTTCAAAACGGATGAGCGCTTCCCGGATGTCTTCAGCCAGCCTATTGATCCGGATCGTATCGACAACATGCACCGAAAGGTCCGGCAGGCCGTAATTCAGGATGGAATTCGCCACTTCCGGATAGTCGGAAAGGTCCTGGGTGGAATTGAGATTGACGGTGTTCAAAAGCGCCTGAAGGTCCCGGCGGACTTCCGCAAGCAGCGCATGTTCGGTCACACCATATGCGCGTGACAGACGCCGCCCGGACTTGAGATTGCGGCCCTTTTCGGCCTCTTTCTGGCGCGCCTGCGCGGCCTTGTAGTCCGGGTCGTCCATCGCCCGGAAAGCCCACATCAGCGGGGAGTGCATTTTCACGGTCGATTTAGCCATTGGCTATGCCCACTGACGGCCCCTTGAAGATGCGAGATGCCCGTTGCCGGTCGCCGGTCTTGCTGGAAGACGGTGCCTCGGGGCAATTGAAAAAGACCGGCTGCCACACAAAAATGCGCGGCAGCCGGTTCGGCTGAAGGCCTTATTTCTTTTCGTTTGCCGCGATATCCCAGGCAAACTCGGGTGCGGCGCCCTTGGAACCATCCGGCTTCTGCTCGGTGTAAATGTACTTGTACTCACCGAAATTCAGAGTGCAGCTTTCCGTGATCCGGTCATCGGATCCGCTGCCGCCGGAGGACACGTTGGTCACGATGATGTCCTTCATCTCGAGCTTGATGTATTCCAGCGGGCTGTCACCGGCTGCCTTGCGCACAAACAGCGTGCCCTTGGCGATGTGCTTGCCGGTGGAAACGTGCTGCAGCAGCACCGGGGTCGACTTATCGACATACTTGGTGATGCTCAGGTCCTGAAAATGCGCCTTACCGGAGCCGGAGCCGCCACCCATGTGCGTGGTGCCGGACTGGGATGCGCCCCAGGACCAGGACAGAACATCAATCTGATCCTTGTGGGATTTGTCCTGAGCTTCACCCTTGATTCCATCAAGTTCCAGAAAAAAATCGACAGCCATTTCAAAAGATCCTCTTGGTTGTTGACGGCCAGAACAACTCGCCTGGCACCATGTCTGCTATTCCTGACAACTACCTCGGACCGAACGGTCCAAACCCCTAGGCGCGTTCGCGTCTCGTTTGTACCTCCACCCGACTTGGCCGGGCCGCATCCTGTTTGGATGCCTGCCGGAAGAACGGGCTGCCGCCCTTCCGGCAATTCCTGAAATCAGCTTGCGTCTTGCGGAATGCGGGACGCCAGGCTCATGCCGATATCCATACCTTCCAGCTGATAGTGCGGGCGCAGGAAGAACTGGGCTCTGTAGTATCCCGGGTTTTCCTCGTCTGCGACGATGGTGACTTTGGCTTCCCGCAAGGGTTTGCGTGCCTTGGTTTCCTCGGTCGAGTTGTCCGGGTCACCATCCACGTAGTCCATGATCCAGTCGTTCA
>JBNLAU010000343.1:0-7412 GCA_050302295.1 Roseibium sp.
GAACTCGTGCAAAACGCCGTCGATCTGCACCGCGGTCACCGCAGCCCCCTGAAGGGAAGACAGCAGAATCCGGCGCAGGGCGTTGCCCAAGGTCAGACCGTAGCCACGCTCGAGAGGCTCGGCAACGACGGTCGCCAAGAAGCGCGGATCGTCGCCCGGCTTGATCTCAAGTTTGGTCGGCTTGATCAGTTCTTGCCAGTTTTTTTGAATGGTCACGTTTTCGTCCCTTCGGCTATCCCGCCCGGCACATTCAAACCGGGCCATACTTTGCCATTTGGAGAAACAAGTACCTAAAGCCGGGAAGCCTTAGACGCGGCGGCGCTTGCGCGGACGGCAGCCATTGTGCGGGATCGGCGTCACGTCGCGGATGGACGTGATCAGGAACCCGGCTGCCTGCAGGGCGCGCAGAGCGGACTCACGACCGGAACCCGGACCGCGGACTTCGACTTCCAGGGTACGCATGCCATGTTCGGCAGCTTTCTTCGCAGCATCTTCGGCAGCCACCTGGGCAGCATACGGCGTGGACTTACGGGAGCCCTTGAAGCCGAGTGCACCGGCGGAAGACCAGGAGATCGCGTTGCCCTGGGCATCGGTGATCGTGATCATCGTGTTGTTGAACGTGGAGTTCACATGCGCAACGCCAGAAGAGATGTTCTTGCGCTCGCGGCGACGCACGCGCGTCGTGTCTTTTGCCATTCTCTTGTCCTTGTTTTGATCTCGTCACTGCCGTAATGCCGGCAGCTCCACCACCAATCGCTGGGCGATGATTATTTCTTCTTACCTGCGATCGGTTTTGCCGGACCCTTGCGGGTACGTGCGTTCGTATGCGTCCGCTGGCCGCGAACCGGCAGGCCACGGCGGTGACGCAGGCCGCGGTAGCAGCCAAGGTCCATCAGACGCTTGATGTTCATAGCGGTTTCACGGCGCAAATCACCTTCCACGAGATAATCGCGGTCGATGGTTTCACGGATCTGCAGAACTTCAGCGTCGGAAAGCTCGTTCACACGGCGGGCAGCGTCGATATTGTTTTTTTCGACGATTTCCTGGGCGAATTTCGCGCCGATGCCGTGAATATACTGAAGCGCGATGACAACGCGCTTGTTTGTCGGGATGTTAACGCCAGCAATACGTGCCACGTTCGTCTCCATGTTAAGCGGAAGACCGAAGGTCTTGACCGCAGGTGGTAAAGCCCGCGTCCGGTGGAGTCCGGCCCTTGCGGGTATGAAAATGCCGGGTCAGCCCCGGCACAGAGAATGCCGGCCCCATGCGATGGAACCGGCTTAACTGTAGGGTAGAGCGCGTCCTTTAACGGCTCTAAACCTTTTCGTCAAGTCCTTGCAGAACCGAATCGATCGAAGCCGCAACTTCATCAATGGATTGCATGCCATCGATGACATGAAGCAGGCCTGACTTCTCGTAATAGGGCACAACAACAGCGGTATCGCGGTTATATGCTTCCAGGCGTTGCTTGAAGACTTCCGGATCATCGTCCTTACGCACCGGCTGGCCGGCCGCCTTGGCCTCGTCCGCCCGCTTGATAATCCGGTCAACGAGTTTGGTCTGGTCGACGCGCAATTCCAGGACAGATTCAATCTTCAGGTTGCTGACCTGAAGCATCTCGTCCAGGGCTTCTGCCTGGGCCACGGTGCGCGGAAAGCCGTCGAGGATAAATCCCTTCCTGGCATCGTCTTCGGCAATCCGGTCGCGGATGATACCGACGACGATTTCGTCTGACACGAGCCCGCCGGCATCCATCACTTCCTTGGCTTGGAGGCCGACCGGGGTCTGGGCAGCTACGGCGGCCCGCAGCATGTCTCCGGTGGAGAGCTGCGGAATGCCGTATTTCTCAACAAGGCGAGTCGCCTGTGTTCCCTTCCCCGCTCCTGGCGGTCCTACCAGAATTAGCCTCATCGACGCCTCCCCCTCAGTTTCGATTTCTTCACCAGGCCCTCATATTGATGCGCAAGCAGGTGGCCCTGGATCTGAGACACGGTATCCATTGTCACGCTTACGACAATTAGCAAAGAGGTGCCCCCGAAGTAAAACGGGACGCCAGTCGCCGATATGAGAAATTCGGGCAACAGACAAACGACCGTGATGTAGATCGCACCGACGACTGTGATGCGGGTCAGCACGTGGTCGATATATTGCGCCGTCCGTTCGCCCGGCCGGATGCCCGGAATGAAACCGCCATGCTTTTTCAGGTTGTCCGCAGTGTCGGTCGGATTGAACACGATCGCGGTATAGAAGAAGCAGAAGAAGATGATCATGGCTGCATAGAACACCATGAACAGCGGCTGGCCGTGGCCGAGGGCTGCGGTGATGTAGGTCAGCCACTCATTGCCGGAGCCCTGACCAAAACCGGCAACCGTTGCCGGCACCAGAAGGAGCGAGGAGGCAAAGATCGGCGGAATAACACCGGCGGTGTTGAGCTTCAGCGGCAGGAACGAGGTGTTGCCCTCGAACATGCGGTTGCCCATCTGCCGCTTGGGGTACTGGATCAGCAGCCGCCGCTGCGCCCGCTCCATGAACACGATGACCGCGATCACGACAACAGCCAGAACGATAACTGTCAGAATGATCCAGGTCGCGATCGAGCCTTGGCGGCCGAGCTCCAGGGTCCGCACAACGGCGGAAGGCAGCCCGGCAACGATGCCGGAAAAGATGATCAGCGAAATACCGTTGCCGATGCCGCGGGAGGTGATCTGCTCACCCAGCCACATCAGGAACATGGTGCCGCCAACCAGCGTGATCACTGTGGAAGCCCTGAAAAACCAGCCCGGATCGGTGACGACACTCGCCGCCCCTTCCAGCCCCACCGCAATGCCGTAGGCCTGGAATGCGGCCAGAACGACAGTGCCATAGCGGGTATACTGGTTGATGACCTTTCGTCCCTGTTCGCCTTCCTTCTTCAGCTGCTCCATGGACGGCACGACGGTCGTCATGAGCTGCATGATAATGGAAGCGGAAATATACGGCATGATGCCGAGGGCGAAGATCGCCATGCGCTTGACCGCACCACCGGAAAACATGTTGAACATGCCGATGATGCCGGACTGAGCCTGGTTGAAGGCCTGCGCAAAGGCATCCGGGTTGATTCCGGGCATCGGAATATAGGTGCCCAGTCGATAAACCAAAAGCGCCCCCAGCGTGAACCAGATGCGCTTTTTGAGTTCTTCAGCCTTGGCGAAAGCTGAGAAATTAAGATTTGACGCCAGTTGCTCGGCGGCCGATGCCATGCCCTACTCCGGTCAGATACTTGCCCTAGAAATGGGAAAAGCCCAGGCTGTTAAGCCTGAGCTCCCAGAACGGCAACCTTGCCGCCCGCTTTTTCGATCGCTGCAATGGCGCCTTTGGAGGCACCGGCAACTTCAAAGGTCACTGCAGCGGTGAGTTCACCACTGGCAACGATGCGCACACCGTCACGGACCCGTTTGACCACACCGGCAGCCTTGAGCGCTTCAACAGTTACTGCTTCGGAAGCGTTCAGCTTGCCTGCGTCGATTGCCTTCTGAACACGGCCGATGGACACAGTGCTGTAGTCCTTGGCAAAAATGTTCGTGAAACCGCGTTTCGGCAGGCGGCGATGAAGCGGCATCTGACCGCCTTCAAAGCCTTTGATCGCGACGCCGGAGCGGGACTTCTGACCCTTGACACCACGGCCACCGGTCTTGCCCTTGCCGGAGCCGATACCGCGGCCGACACGAGTGCGCTCTGTGGCGGCGCCTTCGTTGTCACGAAGTTCATTGAGCTTCATGTTTTCTCTCCTCACCCCGTTCTTTACGCGTTGTCTTCGACGACGCGAACGAGATGCTGGATCTTATTGATCATGCCGCGCACTTCAGGAGTATCCTTCAATGTGCTACGGCGGTGCATCTTGTTCAGGCCGAGACCGATGAGCGTCGCGCGCTGGTCCTTCGGACGGCGCAGCGGGCTGCCGATCTGTTCGACCGTAACAGTCTTTTCGGTGTTCGCCATGGAACCTACCCTCTTTCAGCTGGGGACCGGAGCCGCCGAGGTCAAGCCTCAGCGGCAGCCGGAGCCGCCTCATCGTTGTTGTCACGACGCCGCGACTGCAGCACGGAGACCTTCAGGCCACGACGGGCTGCGACGGAGCGCGGGCTGTCTTCTTTGGTCAGTGCAGCAAAAGTTGCACGTACCATGTTGTAGGGGTTGGAGGTCCCCAGCGACTTGGCCACAACGTCCTGAACGCCAAGCGTTTCAAAGACGGCACGCATCGGGCCACCGGCAATGATACCGGTACCTGCCGGAGCGGCACGCAGCAGCACCTTGCCGGCACCGTGACGGCCTTCCACATCGTGGTGGAGCGTCCGGCCTTCGCGCAGCGGCACACGGATCATCGTGCGCTTTGCAGCTTCAGTTGCTTTCCGGATGGCTTCCGGCACTTCACGCGCCTTGCCATGACCGAAGCCGACTCGGCCCTTCTGATCACCAACCACAACCAGGGCTGCGAAGCCGAACCGGCGGCCACCCTTGACCACTTTGGCAACGCGGTTGATGTGAACGAGCTTGTCGACGAATTCGCTGTCTCGCTCGTCGCGATCGCGATTTTCATGTCTCGCCATATTATACGTCTTCCGTTCTTAAGAGCGCCAACGGGCGCTGGTCAGAATTCAAGTCCACCTTCACGGGCAGCATCGGCAAGCGCTTTAACGCGCCCATGATACATGTACCCGCCACGGTCGAACACGACCTGCTTGATGCCGGCGGCAACTGCGCGCTCGGCAACAAGCTTGCCAACGGCAGCGGCTGCTGCAACGTCGGCGCCCGTTTTCAGGCTGCCCTTGAGATCTTTTTCGATCGTAGAAGCAGAGGCAATCGTTTGCCCCTTCGCGTCGTCAATGATCTGGGCGTAGATCTGCTTCGACGAGCGGAAGATAGAAAGGCGCGGACGACCGTTCGCGGCTTTCTGAATCGAACGACGCACGCGATCGCGGCGGCGCTCGAAAGCTTGTTTGCTGTTCGCCATGATCTGGGTCCGTTACTTCTTCTTGCCTTCTTTGCGGACGATGAACTCGTCTGCATAACGTACGCCTTTGCCCTTGTAGGGCTCGGGCGGGCGGAATTCACGGATTTCAGCCGCAACCTGACCGACGCGTTGTTTGTCGGTACCGGAGATGTTGATTTCCGTTGGTTTCGGGCACTTGATATCGATGCCATCCGGGATCGGATAGACAACGTCATGCGAGAAACCGAGCGCCAGCTGAAGGTTACTGCCCTGGACCTGGGCACGGTAACCGACACCGGTGATAGCGAGGTCTTTCTTGAAGCCCTCGGTCAAACCGGTGATCAGGTTCGACACCATGGTGCGGCTCATGCCCCACATGGAGCGTGCCGGCTTGGTGTCGTTGCGCGGATCAATCTTGATCCCGTCATCCGTCATTTCGGCCAGAACAAGATCATTGAGCACAAAAGACTTCTCGCCTTTCGGGCCTTTGATCGTAACCGTCTGACCGTCGATCGATGCCGTTACCCCGCTTGGCACGGGGACTGGCTTTTTGCCAATTCGAGACATTTGACCAACCTTGTCGTTGTTTCAAAAGTGAGGAAGCCGCATCAGAAGACGCGGCAAAGAACCTCACCACCTACATTCTCATCCCGCGCTTGATGGTCGCTCATGACGCCACGCGGAGTCGAAATGATCGACACGCCCAGGCCATTGGAGACATGCGGGATGTTTTTCACCGACGAGTACACGCGGCGGCCCGGCTTGGAAACCCGCTCAATCGTGCGGATCACCGGCTCACCGTCGAAATACTTCAGTTCGATTTCCAACTCGGACTTACCGCCCTCGTAGTCAACCGTGGTGTAGCCACGGATGTATCCCTCTTTTGCCAGCACATCAAGTACATGCGCGCGCAATTTGGATTTTGGTGAGCTGACCTTGCTTTTGCGCCGCATTTGCGCATTGCGAATACGGGTCAGCATATCCCCCAACGGATCAGACATTGCCATCGGAGTTTCTCCTTACCAGCTCGACTTGACCAGGCCCGGGATCTTGCCCAGGGAACCCAGTTCACGAAGCGCAATACGCGACATCTTCAGCTTGCGGTAAAAACCGCGCGGACGGCCGGACACTTCGCAACGATTGCGAACGCGGTTCGGCGCGGAGTTCCGCGGCAGTTTCGCCAGCTTCAGGCGGGCATTGTAGCGCTCTTCCAGGGACAGGCTTTCATCTTTGGCCATTGCCTTCAGAGCAGCGCGCTTCTCAGCGTATTTCTCGACAAGCTTCTCACGACGCTTGTTTTTTTCGATTGCGCTTTTCTTCGCCATCGTCGTTCCCTTCCTTGCCCGTTACTTCGTGAACGGGAAGTTGAATGCCCGCAGCAACTCGCGCGCTTCATCATCCGTCGGCGCCGTCGTGCAAACGATCACATCCATGCCCCACATCTGGTCGACCTTGTCGTACTCGATTTCAGGGAACACGATGTGTTCTTTAATGCCCAGGGCGTAGTTGCCGCGACCGTCGAAGCTCTTCGGGTTCAGACCACGGAAGTCACGAACACGCGGCAGCGCGATGGTGATGAGACGGTCCAGGAACTCGTACATCTGCTGGCGGCGCAGGGTCACCTTGGCACCAAGAGGCATTCCCTCACGAACCTTGAAGGTCGCGATGGATTTCTTCGCCTTGGTGATGACCGGACGCTGACCGGCGATAGCCGCCAGGTCCTCAGCCGCGATGCGTGCCTTCTTGGAGTCGGCAACCGCTTCGCCAACGCCCATGTTCAGGACGATCTTTTCCAGCTGCGGAACCTGCATGACGTTCTTGTACTGGAACTTCTCCTGAAGCTGCTTGCGCACGACTTCATCATAATGCGTCCTAAGACGCGGCACGTTTGTGGTCTCAGCCATCGATCAGGTCTCCCGAACGCTTGGCCACACGGACCTTGGTGCCATCGTCCTGCACTTTGAAGCCTACTCGAGTCGCCTTGCCGTCCTTCGGATCGGCCAGCGCAATGTTGGACAGGTGGATCGGTGCTTCTTTCGCAACGATGCCAGCTTCCTGTGTCTGCGTCTGCTTCTGGTGGCGGCGAACCATGTTGATGCCGCGGACCAGAGCCTTGTTGTCAGTCGGCATCATCTGGATGACTTCGCCGGACTTGCCCTTGTCACGACCGGTCAGCACAACCACCGTGTCGCCTTTTTTAATTTTCGCAGCCATCAGAGCACCTCCGGCGCGAGCGAAATGATCTTCATATGGTTCTTCGAGCGGAGTTCGCGCGGCACTGGCCCGAAAATACGGGTGCCGACCGGCTCCTTGTTGTTGTTGACCAATACGGCCGCATTGCGGTCGAACCGGATCACGCTGCCATCGGGACGGCGGATATCCTTTGCCGTGCGCACGACGACAGCCTTCATCACGTCGCCCTTTTTGACGCGCCCCCGCGGAA
>JBNLAU010000344.1:0-13618 GCA_050302295.1 Roseibium sp.
CTTGCTGCCCGTCGGTGCGGTGAAATGGGACGGCGCCAGCGCGTCGAGCCTTGAATTGGCGTCATAGGGGAGCAAAGCGCTCAGCGCATTGCCTAGTATCGCGGCATCAACCGCGCTCAGGCTGGTGCAGCCGGCCAGAAACGGTTGCAGCCAGGTTTCCAGAGTTTCCGTCAAGGTGGCATCGGAAAGATCCGGAATATCCATGGCACCGTTATCGCGGCAATAGGCAACCCGCCTACGCAGGCGCTCCTGATCCTTGCTCCACGGGAGCCGGGACACCCCACGGCGGCGGATTTCTGAAATCAGCGCCTTCTCGATTGCCGCCGGGTCGGCCGACTGGATCGTGGCAGACTGCAACTCCACAGCCTTGTAGCGGATCACACGGCGGGCTTTGAGCGCGCCGTCGCCGCTTAGCTGCACCACGTCTTCTTCCTCGATATCCGAGGCAAACAGATCCTCGATTTCCGCTCTGGAAATCGGCGCGCATAGTTGAATTCGGCCACTGGCGGCCTTGCCCTGAATGTCGGCGATCGTCAGAAAGGCTTCGCTTGCCAGCGCATGTTCCCGCTCCAGCTCAGCTCCACGGCCATTGGCGAGACGGAACCTGTCTGTCTGTCCCCTGGCCTGCGCCACCCGGTCGGGATAGGCGAGGGCCAGCAATAGCCCCGCGCTTTCTGTGTCGATCCGCGAACCTGCGCCGCCCGCCTGTTTCAGCCAGCGTTCGGCAAGCGCCCGGCCGTCCCTTGCCCGTTGGCTTTTGTCACGGAGCACGGTCTGAAGGCGCGCGCGCAAATCCGGGTCCCGTCCGCCAAGACCGGGTTCTGACAGAATGAGGGCGATCAGGGCAGCCGTCGGTCCAAGCCCGCGTGCGGTGCCTTCGATCACCATATGGGCAAGGCGCGGATGCAGCGGCAAACGGGCCAGCGCCTTGCCGTCTTCTGTCAGGCGGCCTTCGGCATCGAGTGCGTGAAGGTCCCTGAGCAGGGCTTTCGCCTCGTTCCAGGCGGCCCGGGGCGGCGGGTCTGCAAAGGAAAGGGCCTGCGGGTCAAGCGTTCCCCACGCGGCAAGATCAAGTACAAGGCCGGTCAGATCGGCTTCCAGAATTTCAGGTTTCTCCGCCTGCGGCAGTGCAACAGTCTGCGCCTCGTCCCAGAGCCTGTAGCAGAACCCCTGTTCCACGCGGCCTGCGCGGCCACGGCGCTGATCGGCCGAGGTGCGTGAGACACGAACGGTTTCAAGACGGGTCAGTCCGGTCTGCGGTTCGAATTTTGGCACACGGGCCAGACCGCTGTCGATCACCACACGCACCCCTTCAATGGTCAGAGACGTCTGGGCGATCGCACTGGCGAGCACAATCTTGCGGGTGTCAGCGGGCACAGGCCGAATGGCGGCATCCTGGGCCTTTGCGTCCAGTCCGCCGTAAAGCGGCGCAATCCGGCAGCCGGCAGGCAGTGTTCCGGCAAGAAGGTCCGCCGTGCGCTTGATCTCACCCTGGCCGGGCAGAAAAACGAGGATCGAACCGGTTTCTTCGGCCAACGCCAGCCGGATGGCGCGCACGATTTGCGGTTCGATCCGTTCATTCGGCTGTTTGCCGAGGTAGCGGGTCTCCACCGGAAAACTCCGCCCCTTGCTTTCAATGACGGGTGCATTGCCGAGGAGACCGGAAATTTCCGCCGCATCCAGCGTCGCCGACATGGGCAGAAGACGCAGGTCCTCGCGCAGAGCCGACTGGACGTCGAGCGCAAGCGCAAGGCCGAGATCCCCGTCGAGGGAGCGCTCGTGGAATTCGTCGAAGAGAATGGCAGCGACGCCCGTCAGTTCCGGATCGTCCAGAATGAGCCGGGTGAAGACGCCTTCGGTGATGACCTCGATGCGGGTGCGGGCACTGACTCTGGTTTCCATGCGCACCCGGTAGCCGACAGTTTCTCCGGGCTGTTCGCCGAGTTCGCTTGCCATGCGCCTTGCAGCCGCCCGGGCCGCAAGACGTCTTGGCTCAAGCACAAGGATCTTGCCGTCTCCGCGCCAGGCCGCGCCAAGCAAGGCAAGCGGCACTCGCGTTGTCTTGCCGGCTCCCGGTTCGGCGACCAGAACCGCATTGGCATTTTGCTCCAGGGCTTGCAGCAGGTCCGGCAGGACGCCGTCAATCGGCAGGGGGGTCCCGAAATCAGGGGCGGAGCGCATCTTGGCGGATCAGTTGTCGTTCGCGGAGACAGGGCCCGTCCATTGGCGTCCCTGCATGTCCACGGCAAAGACATTCGGGGTCCGGGCGAATGAGGCAAGGCCTTCAAGGGCCGGGTCCGGATGTTGAACGATGAAGGTCGGGATTTTGGCCATAAGCGCCTCGTGCGGCGCCTTGGCTTCAAATGCAGCGCGAAAACGCCCGTCGGTCAGAAACCGCTTGATCCGGGGTGTTACGCCGCCGGTCAGGTAAACCCCGCCTCTGGCAAGCACTGTTAGAGCGAAGTCACCGGCGACGCGGCCAAGACCGCGGGCGAACACTTCGAGGGTCTTCACCGCCACCGGATCATTGTCTTCCGCCGCCTGTGTGATGCTTGCCGCCGTCTCGAACCCGCGCTCGGCCTGCATCCATTGGGCAATGCCCCTTGCCAGGCGGGGCAGGCCGGAGCCGCTCAACAACTGTTCGGCGCAAAGGCGGCCACCAGCGCGCTCGAAATGCGGCCAGATCTCGAAATCCTCCGCCGTGACTGGCCCAAACTCCACATGACCGCCTTCTCCGGGCACCGGGATCCAGGTGCCGACAGCGTGGATCATGGCGGCCGCTCCGAGGCCCGTTCCGGGACCAAGCACGAATTTGGTGCTCGCATTCCGGACCGTTCCTGAGCCGACTTGCTCGATGTCGTCGCCCGAATAGCCGGGCAGCGCAAGCGCCTGCGCCTCGAAATCGTTGAGCACCACCACTTCATCAAGGCCGAGTTCGGCGATCAATTTCAGCGGTTCGATCACCCAGTCCGCGTTGGTCAGCGGAATGGTGTCGCCGATCACCGGGCCGGCAACGGCGATGATGGCAGTACGAGGCCTCACGCCGGTTTCGGGAAAAACCGTTGCGCGAATGGCCGAAGAGATATCTGAATAGTCGGCGGTTGCCGACTTGCCGCACATACGGGTCGGGGCACTGGGGCTGTCCACCAGCGCAAAGCGGGCATTGGTGCCACCGATATCGGCAACCAGAACCGGATAGGCAAAACACTTCGGACCTTCAGAAAAACTCATGATTCAAATTTGCCAACTTCGGGAGTCTCGGACGTGGATTTGAGGCCGGTCAGACGGGCGGAGCGCAACAGGATGTCCGCGGTTGACAGGTTCAGCGCCATGGGCATGTCGTAAACGAGTGCCAGACGCATCAGTGCTTTGACATCGACGTCATGGGGCATCGGTGACAGCGGATCGACAAAGAAGATCAGCCCTTGCAGCTTGCCTTCGGCAATCATCGCGCCGAGCTGCTGGTCGCCGCCTAGCGGGCCGCTTTTCAGCCGCGTGAGACGGAGCGACGGGCAGGCTTCCAGGATCCGGCCGCCTGTCGTGCCTGTCCCCACCAGATTGAAAGCCGATAATTTATCCTCATGACGCTTGGCGAATTCGACCATGGCGTCCTTTTTGGCATCGTGCGCAACAAGGGCAAGCGTGGCAGGCATGAAGTGTCCTATTTTGAAAAGAGACGGCGGCGGGGATGTGTTTAGCCTCAATGACCCGAATGCGCAAAGGCAGATACGTATTTTTTTCGCGAGTTTGTGCGCATGTAATCGATTTCTTGAAAAGCTTTGAACAAAAGAAAAAGCCGCGTTCCGGGTTGGAACGCGGCAGGGGATAAGGAATGCGGACGTGACTTGCTTAGTCGAACAGATCACATCGGATCGGTTCGCGTCCCGAGACCCGCTGGATGTATGGGGCGGGCTGTTGCAATTGCAGTCCCGCGATTTCCATAACCAGTTTCATGCGGATCGCATCGGCAAAAGCTTCCTGCGACCTGACCGGGATGGCGAAGGAACCCGGACCGCCGATCACGCAGTCTTCGTAGTAGTGATCGAGGTTGAGCATGGCTTGCCAGCTGTTCTTGTTCGACTTCATCATCAGCGGCAGGCCGTTGATGGTCACTCCGGCGGCCACCATGCGGTCGCGCATTTCTGTCACGGAACCGCCCTGGTTGTTCGGGCCGTCGCCGGAGATGTCGATAACCTGGCGCAGGCCCTGATACTGGTTGCTCTGGACGAGCTGCACGGATTTCTCCAGAGCCGAAGCGATCGACGTGCGCTGAACCTGTCTCAGGGGGGCTTCCGAGATTTTCGAAGCGAAATGGGAGGCCGAAGCGGCATCCTGGATTACGGTCCAGTCGGCAACGACGAAATGTTCGTCGACACCGCCCCATTCCATATAGGTGATAGCAACCCGGCCGATCGGTCCGACCTGGATGGCATCAAGGAACTCCTGAGAAGTCAGGGCGGCGACGTAACCTTTACGCTGCACTTCCTGTTCGTCAGTGTCCATGGACTGTGAGATGTCGACGGCCAGGACGAGTTCGACGTCCACTTCGTTGGCCGGATCGTAGTTGTAAGTTGTCGAGGCGAGCAAAGCCGGACGGAAGTCTCGCGCTACAGAGGGTGCGGCAAAGAGGATGACCGCAAAGAAGAGGGACAGCATTTTTGTTACTGTCAGTGCACAGTGTTTTGTCATTATGTCGAGACGCATTTTTTTCTCCTTATCTCAGCCTCGCGGCTGGTTGTCACGTCTCCCCTATTTTTATTGTGTCCTTGTATTCCTTATCTTTTCGTTCCTCGTGAATATTCACAATGAACTTGCAGTTGCCCTCGATCAGCTTGATAACTTACTTAGCAAGCCATGTGCCAACCGTACCGTAATTCGCATGGGCTGACAAAATTTAAGTGCACGGAGTGCGTTCATATCCACAGATGGTATTCGGCGGTAACAATTGCTAGGCAAAATCTTCTTGACAGTCCGGGGTCAGGCCTTACGCAAACGTAAGGTTATGAATTTTCGAGGAATTTCTGGCGGAAAAAATTTTCACTTTTTCTTGAATTGCTCTCCTTGTTGAAAGGAGAGCTCGCGTCTTATGAAATAAAGAGTCGGAGATGAGGGTGTAGAAAAATGTTGTTTAGGTGTGGAATTGGTAAAATATTCCTGTGGTATTTGTTATAATCGCAAATTATATCATATTTCACTTGTTTTTGCCATATATTTTGGCTGACTTTGAAAAAGTAACTTGCTTCTGGTGAATAGTTGCTTGCAAGGCTGCGGCGGCAGGAGTTGGTTCTGAGCGGGTGTTTGTCGGCCCGCATCGTGTTCGGACCACGTGTTTTGAGCCGGTTTGAACCGATTCTGTGAAGGATGACCCGCTTTCCGCGCGGAATTGTGTGTTGCGCAATTCTTTCGAATTTGCTTGCGGGAAACTTGTCAGCCGGGCGGGGAGACCGCAGAAATGTCTAGTTACTTTGATTGAGGAGACAGGTGTTGTCTCCATCCAGCGCGCGCCTAGCTGAAACCTTCAAGAGCGTCCGGTGCAGGCCGATGCTCCAAAAATGGGCAATTATTGCCTGGTCGTTAGGCAACTTTTTCCGCTGTTTATGGGTCCACACCTTAGTCCGCAACGTGCATTGTGTCGCTGCCTTTAAGTGGCGGACTGTCCTCGTCGTTGCCCTGAATTGCAGCATTTTGCCAGAATTTCAGCAGTTTTTTTGGTTGACGGAAGATGCAAGGCTGGTCATGATTTGAAGAAATTCTCACTAGGTGAAGAAATTTTCGTTAGCTTGGCGAACGTTGCTGAAAATGACTAGCCTCACAGAAGGCGATGCAGTGCCGCCGGCATCCGGTGATCGGAGCTGGCGGGCGTAGGGGAGGTTTCGAGGCGGATGCACACGCGTGACGGCGATTGGACATCCCATATGGCCATCCGGGCGGCCTGGTTGTCTTTTGTGGGTGGCCGGACGCAAGGCGAAATTGCGTCGCAGCTTGGCGTGTCGCCGGCGAAGGTGCACCGTCTGATCGCCCACGCGCAAAGGGAAGGCTACGTGAAGTTTCAGGTCGACGGCAGGCCGATGGAATGCCTGGAGCTGGAAAAGGAGCTGTCGCAGCGCTTTCATCTGAGCAATTGCATTGTCGCGCCGGATCTCGGCGGTGATAGCGACAGCGCCCTGAGGGCGGTCGCCGTATCCGCGGCTCAGTTTCTGACCGGTCTACTGGGCGGAAACAGCGTCACCCGCCTTGGCGTCGGTATGGGGCGTACCTTGACCGCAGCCGTCGAGGCCCTGCCGAAAATCGCCAGGCCCGACCTTGAAATCATGTCTATCTGCGGATCGCTCACCCGCACGCTGGCCGCAAACCCTTACGACATTGTCCAGAAGATGCAGGAGCGCACAGGCGGTATCGGATACTATCTCCCTGTGCCGTATTTTGCGGAAAATCAGGACGAAAAGGCCATGTTCCTGACCCAGCGCAGCGTGCAGGATCTCATGACGCGCGCGGGTCAGTCCGATGCCTATCTGGTTGGTATCGGCTCGGTGGAAAATGAAGGACATCTGGTTCAACGCGGCATGATTTCCAAAAAAGAACAGGAAGACCTGCTGAAAGGCGGTGCCGTTTGTGATCTGATGGGCCGGTTTTTGACGATAGAGGGAAAACTGGCGCCTGATCCGCTCGGCGATTGCGCCGTCGGACTGCACTTTGAGGAAGTGCGCGGGCGCCGTTTGATTGCGCTGGTAGGTGGGGAGAGCAAGGTGGATGCCACACTTGCAGCCCTGCATACCGGTGTCATTACCGACCTCGTGACGGACGAGACCCTTGCGAGGGCTCTGAAGGCGCGGGTCGGATCACAACTGGCGCAGTCCGCGTGAATGCGGCTGGGTCACGAGGGAAACGGGCAAGCTGACCGCGACGCCCTGCATGTCGGAGGACATAAACGTGAAGAAGCTTTTTACTATCGGCACGGCGATCGCCGGCCTGGCCTTTTCCGTCGTTGGCGCGATGGCGGCTGATATCAAGCCGGCTGTGCTCTACGATCTGGGCGGCCGTTTTGACAAATCGTTCAACGAGGGCGCTTTCCGGGGTGCGGAAAAGTTCAAGGAAGACTCCGGTATCGAATTCCGTGACTTCGAAATCCAGAACGACAGCCAGCGTGAACAGGCCCTGCGCCGGTTCGCCAAGAACGGCATGAACCCGATTGTTGCCATCGGGTTCTCCCAGGCCAATGCCGTTGAAAAAGTCGCGAAGGAATTTCCGGACACCCAGTTCGCAATTGTCGACATGGTTGTGGATCTGCCGAACGTCCGTTCCATCCTCTTCAAGGAGCATGAAGGGTCCTACATCGTCGGCATTCTGGCCGCGATGTCTTCCGAAACCGGCAAGGTCGGTTTTGTCGGCGGTATGGACATTCCGCTCATCAGCAAATTCGCCTGCGGCTACAAGCAGGGCGTCTTGGCGACCAATCCGGACGCCGAAGTGTTTGAGAACATGACCGGCACCACCGGCGCAGCCTGGAACGATCCGGTCAAGGGCGGCGAACTGGCCAAGTCCCAGTTCGACCGTGGCGCTGACGTTGTCTATCACGCAGCCGGCGGCACCGGCATCGGTGTGCTGCAGGCTGCCGCGGACGCAGGCAAGCTCGGCATCGGCGTGGACAGCAACCAGAACGCACTGCATCCGGGATCCGTTCTGACGTCCATGCTGAAGCGTGTCGACATTGCCGTCTACCAGGCATTTGAAGATGCCAAGAACGATGAATGGTCCTCCGGTTTCGAAGTCCTCGGCCTGAAAGAAGGTGGTGTCGACTGGGCGCTGGACGACAACAATGCGGAACTCGTCAGCGATGAAATGAAAGCAGCCGTCGAAGAGGCTTCCCAGAAAATCATTTCCGGTGAAATCGAAGTTCACGACTACATGTCCGACCAGAGCTGCCCGTTCTAAGGCAGTCATTTTAGGCCTTCGCCCCCTGCCAGGGCGGAGGCCGTTTCTCAATCAATTCCAGTTCGCCAACCAGCTTTGCGGGGAACCCGATGTTCTCTTTCAATTCAGGTATTTTTTCCGCGGCATTTGCTGCCGCGCTCACGGCTGCGGCTACGATCGCGGTCGCCGATCCGGCGATTGTTTATTCCGGCATCAAATTTGACGGCTCGTTCAACGAAAGTGCCTATAACGGCGTCAAACGCTTTGAGGAAGCCAGCGGCGACAAGGTGCGCGAGTTCGAACTGGAGCGGGATTCCCAGACCCTTCAGACGCTGCGCAACTTCGCCAGCCACGGCAACTCGCCGATAGTGGCAATCGGCTTCAACCAGGCCAATGCGCTTGACCAGGTTGCGCCGAATTTCCCTGAAACCGATTTTGCCATCGTCGATATGGTGGTCGACCAGCCGAATGTGCGGTCCTATGTCTTCAAGGAACATGAAGGCGCCTATGTGGGCGGTGTTCTTGCCGCCATGGCATCCGAAAGCGGCACCGTCGGTTTTGTCGGCGGCATGGATATCCCGATCATTCGAAGGTTTCTCTGCGGCTACAAGCAGGGTGTGCTGACCGCAAATCCCGACGCCAGGATCGTCTTCAACATGACGGGCGACACGCCGGCGGCATTCGGGGATCCTGTGCGGGGCGGCGAACTTGCCATTGGTCAGATCCAGCAGGGGGCAGACGTTATCATGCAGGCAGCAGGCGGCACCGGGATCGGTGTCTTGCAGGCTGCCGCGGATGCGGGCGTTCTGGGGATAGGCACCGACAGCAATCAGAACGGACTTCATCCGGGCAAGGTGCTCACGTCAATTCGCAAGCGGGTGGACAACGCCGTTGCCGACAGCTTCCAGTCTGCGCAGGCAGGCAAGTTCGAACCGGGCATACAGGTGCTCGGCATTGCCGATGGCGGCATGGACTGGGTGCTTGACGACAACAACAGGGACCTCATCACGCCGGAGATGAAAGCAGCCGCCGACACGGCTGTTGCCGGAATTTCGGACGGAACCGTCAAGGTTCATGACATCATCACTGATGGACCCTGTCCTTACTAAGTCAGGGACTGGCAGCGGCGAGGGGCAAACAACAATGACAAACAACAAACGTCGGGCCTGGGGGAACGCATGAGCGAAACGCCGGCAATCGAACTGCGCAAGATCAACAAGCGTTTCGGACTGGTTCATGCCAACAAGAACATCGACCTTGTTGTGAAGAAAGGGTCCATTCACGGCATCATCGGCGAGAATGGCGCGGGTAAATCCACGCTCATGTCCATTCTCTACGGCTTCTACCACGCCGATGACGGGGACATTTTCGTCAACGGCGACAAGGTGACCATCCCGGACTCCAAGGCCGCGATCGGCATGGGCATCGGTATGGTGCACCAGCATTTCATGCTGGTCGACAATTTCTCGGTTCTGGAAAACGTGGTGCTCGGCGCCGAGGACAGCCCGATGCTGGCCGGAAGTCTCACCCGCGCCCATACCGAGCTCAAGCGTCTGGAAGAAGAATACGAGTTGCGCGTCGATCCGGAGGCTCTGATCCAGGATCTCCCCGTCGGCCTGCAGCAGCGCGTGGAAATCCTGAAGGCGCTCTATCGCAGCGCCGAGGTTCTGATCCTGGACGAACCGACCGGCGTTCTGACACCCGCCGAGGCGGATCACCTTTTCAAAATCCTGGAAGTTCTGAAAAACGAAGGCAAGACGGTTCTCCTGATCACGCACAAGCTGCGGGAGATCATGAAAGTGACCGACACGGTTTCCGTCATGCGCCGCGGCGAAATGGTCGCGACCAGGGAAACCAGCAAGACCTCCATGGAAGAGCTGGCCGAACTGATGGTCGGTCGCAGCGTTCTCCTCAGGGTCGACAAGAAACCGGCCGAGCCCAAGGCGCCGGTGATGGAGGTGGAAAACCTGACCGTCACCGACAGCCGCGGCGTCCAGGTGGTCAAGGATGTTTCCTTCAATGTGCGCGCCGGCGAGATCGTCGGTATTGCCGGGGTGTCCGGCAACGGCCAGTCGGAACTGCTGGAGACCCTTTCCGGCATCCGCCGCGCGACCAGCGGCACGCTGAAAATCAACGGCGAAACCATTGATCTTGGCACCAGCAAGCTGGATGCGGCGGACATGCGCCACAAGAACATGGGCCACGTGCCGGAGGACAGGCACCGCATGGGCCTGATCAACTCCTTCTTCGAATATGAGAATTCCATTCTCGGCTATCACCGCGATCCCGCCTACTCCAAGGGACTTCTGATGGATCTTGATGCGATCAAGACGAACGCTGTAGCGGAGATCGAAAAATACGACATCCGCCCCCCGAACCCGATGCTCAAGACCGCTAATTTCTCTGGCGGCAACCAGCAGAAAATCGTGCTTGCGCGCGAGATAGAGCGCGATCCGGAGGTGCTCCTGGTCGGCCAGCCGACGCGCGGTGTCGACATCGGGGCGATTGAATTCATTCATCGCCGCCTGGTGGAAATGCGTGATGCGGGCAAGGGCGTCTTGCTGGTCTCGGTGGAACTCGATGAAATCCGTGCGCTCTCGGACAGGGTGCTGGTGATGTTCGACGGCAAGATCGTCGGCGAACGCGGCGCCAATGCCGAAGAAGGTGATCTCGGCCTTTTGATGGCCGGCGTCGAGGATGACACGAAAATGGCTGTTGAAGGAGGCGCCCAATGAGTGATGGTCAGCTTCCGCGCTGGGTCGATTTGGGCCTCATTCCCTTGTTGAACCTGACAGCCGCCTTTCTGGTGTCAGGCCTTGTTGTGCTCCTGGTTGGAGAAAATCCGCTCAAAGCGGTGGAGGTCCTTGTTTGGGGCTCGCTCGGCTACGGAGAGGGCATTGGCTTTACGCTGTTTTATGCAACCAACTTCATCTTTACCGGCCTGGCCGTCGCGGTCGCGTTCCACGCCGGGCTCTTCAACATCGGCGGCGAGGGTCAGGCCTACATCGGCGGTCTCGGGGTTGCTTTTGCCTGCCTGGCGCTCGACCAATACGTGCCCTGGTACGTAACCCTGCCATTCGCGGTTCTGGGGTCGTCGCTATTGGGGGCAGCCTGGGCCTTCATTCCGGGCTGGCTGCAGGCCACAAGGGGCAGCCACGTGGTCATCACCACAATCATGTTCAACTTCATCGCATCGTCGCTGATGGTTTACCTGTTGAACAACTGGCTGAAGAAGCCGGGCTCCATGCAATCGGAAACCCGTACCTTCGAAGTGGGAGGCCGCCTGCCGTTCCTCAATGACATCTTCCCCTCGTTCGGCTTCGGCTACGCGCCGGTGAACCTGTCTCTTTTCGTGGCGCTGATTGCCTGTGTCCTGGTCTGGCTTTTGATCTGGCGGACGAAGCTCGGCTTTGAAATCCGCTCCTTCGGAGCCAACGCGACCGCGGCGGCTTATGCGGGCATTTCGCCGGTGCGCACGATCGTGATCACCATGCTGATCTCGGGCGGTCTGGCCGGCATGATGGCGATCAACGAGATCATGGGCTCACAGCACCGGTTGCTGATCGACTTCGTCACCGGATATGGCTTTGTCGGCATCGCCGTTGCCCTGATGGGACGTGCCCATCCGGTCGGCATCATCCTGGCGTCCATTCTGTTTGGCATGCTTTATCAGGGCGGCGCGGAGCTTTCCTTTGAAATGCCCAACATCACGCGAGACATGATCATCGTCATCCAGGGGCTGGTCATTCTGTTTGCCGGTGCGCTTGAGCACATGTTCCGGCCGACGATCGTGCGGATATTCACGCCCTCCCGGGCTCTGGCAACGAAGGAGGCGTGATCATGTTCGAACTCATCATCCTCACCCTCGACTCCACGGTCCGCCTGTCGACGCCGCTGCTGCTCGCCTGCCTCGCCGGTCTTTATTCCGAACGCTCCGGCGTGGTCGATATCGGCCTGGAAGGCAAGATGCTCGGTGCCGCCTTCGGCGCCGGCGCGGTGGCTTACATTACAGCAAACGCCTGGCTCGGATTGCTGGCGGGTATTTCCGTCTCCATCATGCTGGGTCTGCTCCACGGTTTTGCTTCGATCACCAACCGTGGCAACCAGATCGTGTCCGGCGTTGCCATCAATTTCCTTGCCGCCGGCCTGACCGCTCTGCTCGGCCAGACCTGGTTCCGCCAGGGCGGCAGGACACCGGCGCTGCCCGAGGGCGGCCGGTTCAGGGACATCACCTGGCCTTTTGCCGAACAGCTCCGCGATGTCCCGGTGATTGGTCCGCTCTACAGCGAACTGCTTTCAGGGCACAACATTCTTGTCTATGCCGCCTTCCTGGCGGTGCCGCTGACCTGGTGGGTGCTGTTCCGTACGCGTTTCGGCTTGCGCCTGCGCGCGGTCGGTGAAAGTCCGGCAGCGGTTGATACAGCCGGTATCTCTGTAACGTGGCTGCGCTACCGCGCGGTGATCGCCTGCGGCATTCTGTGCGGCTTTGCCGGGTCATATCTTTCCATTGCCCAGGGCTCCGGCTTTGGCGTCAACATGACGGCCGGCAAGGGCTTCATCGCGCTGGCGGCGCTGATCTTTGCCAAGTGGCGGCCGGCAAATGCCATGCTTACCTGCCTGCTTTTCGGCTTCCTGGACGCTGTCTCCATCCGCATGCAGGGCCAGAGCATTCCGGGTATCGGCGAGATCCCGGTGCAGTTCTTCCAGGCGCTGCCCTATATCCTGACAGTGATCCTGCTGGCGGGCTTCATCGGCAAGGCGATCCCGCCCAAGGCTGCAGGTATTCCGTATCTGAAGGAGCGCTCATGAGTGACATTGATGCGCTGTTCGAGGCGGCCAGGGAGGCTCGCGAAAATGCCTACGCGCCGTACTCTAACTTTTTGGTCGGCGCGGCGTTCCGCACGCCCGACGGCACGGTGTTCACCGGCTGCAATGTCGAAAACGCGTCCTATCCGGTCAGTGTCTGCGCTGAGGGCGGGGCGGTCAGCGCGATGGTCGCGGCGGGTTACCGCGAGATCGCCGAAGCGGTCGTTGTCGGTGACGCGTCGCTATGCACGCCCTGCGGCATGTGCCGCCAGCGGCTGAAGGAATTCGGAACGGACGATCTCATCGTCCATGTCGCCGATCTGAACGGCATCCGGCGCAGTTTCACCATGGATGAACTGCTGCCAGCCGCCTTTGAACTCGAATACAAGAAGGACTGATCCGCAATGAGCGGTTATGGCCACGAATGCGCGAACATTGTCCGCGCCGCCCGTGAGGGTTCCTACAAGATCGGTATGATTCTCGGTTCCGGCCTCGGCGCGCTTGCCGAGGAGGTGGAAGATGCCGTGCGCATTCCCTATTCCCACCTGACGGAATTTCCGGTCTCCACCGTGACATCCCATTCCAGCGAGCTGGTTGCCGGAACGCTTGCCGGTGTCCCTGTCGTGATCCTGTCGGGACGCGCGCATTATTACGAAAGCGGCGATCCGACCGTCATGCGCACGCCGGTTGAAACCCTGAAGGATCTCGGCTGCGAGATCCTGTTGGCGACCAATGCGGCCGGGTCCTTGCGCGAAGACGTGGCGCCCGGATCTCCGATGCTGATTTCGGACCATATAAATTGGTCGGGAATGAACCCTCTGATCGGCGAAGAGGATGAAAAACGGTTCCTCGACATGAGTGCCGCCTACGATCCGGACCTGCGGGCCGCCATGAAAAAGGT
>JBNLAU010000345.1:0-13581 GCA_050302295.1 Roseibium sp.
CTGCAGGCGCTGCCGCTGGTGGAGTCGGGGGCGGCCGATGCGCTTGACCTGACCGATGCGGAAGTGGCCCTTGCCTGCGCATCCCACAGCGGCGAGGAAGTGCATGCCAATTCGGCCCGCGTCATGCTGATGAAGGCCGGGCTGACCGAAGACGACCTGGAATGCGGGCCGCAGTGGCCGCAGCGCATGGAAGATGCGGCCAAGCTGATTCTGGCGAACGAAACGCCATGCGGGCTGCACAACAATTGCTCCGGCAAACATGCCGGGTTTCTCGGGCTGGCCAAGGTCATGGGTGTCGAGACAAAAGGTTATGTCGAAGCCTCTCACCCGGTGCAGCAGGAAGTCCGGCTGGCAATGGAACAGATGACCGGGGACACGCTTTCGGTGGATGTTTGCGGCACGGATGGCTGTGCCATTCCGACCTATGCCACGCCCTTGCAAAACTTCGCCCGGGCTTTTGCTGCTTTTGGAACAGGTGCGGGCCTTTCGCCCTTGCGCGCTGAAGCGGCGCAGCGGATTTTCGACGCCTGTATCAATGTGCCCTACATGGTTGCCGGTGCTGACCGGTTCTGCACCAAAGTCATGGAGACGTTCAGGGGGCGCGTGTTGGTGAAGACGGGCGCGGAAGGCGTCTATTGCGGATCGGTGCCGGAACTCGGCTTCGGGATCGCAATCAAATGCGACGATGGCGCGACGCGCGCTGCGGAAGTGATGATGGCAACGGTTCTGGAAGCCATGCTCGACCTGAACGAGGAAGAGGCCACACTGCTGGACAGCCTGGTCAATCCGCCGGTCCTGACGCGGCTGGGCGTACAGGCGGGGCATATAAAACCGAGGCAGGATTTCGTTTCCGCGCTGAAATCGGCTTTGCCGTAAATCTGTTTCACCGCGATGACGTCTGGCCGCGATTGACGGCGAATGCGATGCAGCCTCTCTGTCCTGATTTTTTCTGGTGAACAGGCGTTGTCGCGGCGTACTTCGCCAGCCTTTTCGTGTTGCATTTCAGCGCTACGAATGGCTGGCTCGGCGGCTGCAGTAATCATTGGAGAACCGTCATGGCGCACCGGCCCGGCCTGTCTTTTCAATTTACCCACGCGATCACCCGGACACCTTCCGACAGCGTGTCGGAGGGCATCCGCGCGGTGGATAGCGGAGATCCGAGCAGCGCGAAATTCCGTGAAGAACATGAGCTTTACGTGACAGCGCTGCGGGAGGCGGGGCTGAGCGTAGATGTTCTGCCGGCGCTGGAAGCCTATCCGGACAGCTGTTTTGTTGAGGACCCTGCCTTCTGTCTGCCCGAGGGTGCAATCCTGCTGCGGCCCGGTGCGGCAAGCCGGGAAGGCGAGGGCGGAGAGATCCGGTCCGCTCTGGAGGCGCGGTTCGGCAAGGTGGCCGAACTGCCGGGAGATGGTCACGTCGATGGCGGCGACGTTCTGATGCTGGATGATGTGATCCTGATCGGCCTGTCAGCACGGACCGACCGGGAAGGCGCGCAGGCCTTCGCCGAATTGCTGGGGGAGTGGGGATATACGGCCAGGGTCTGTGAAACGCCTGACGGTGTTCTTCATTTCAAGACTGCCTGTTCGACCCTCGGCGACAACGTCATTCTGGCGACCCGGGTGATGGCGGAAAGCGGCTTTTTCGGCGGGCGGAAGCTCGTTGCCGTGCCGGAAGGCGAGGATTATGCAGCCAACGTCATCCGCGTGAATGATGTCGTGCTGGTGCCTGAGGGGTATCCGAAGACGCTGGCAGCCATTGAGGCTGCAGGTTTCAAGACCAAAGTCCTGCCGACCCGCGAGGCGCGCAAGGTGGATGGCGGATTGTCATGCCTGTCCTTGCGTTTCGCTCTCGCCTGACGCTCAGGCAGCCACCTGATTTCCGTTGACCGTCAGATTGGCGAATTCGGACTTGTTGTTCAGTTCGCCCGTCGCCTTTTCCAGCCAGCGATAGCCGTTGATGCCGCCATTCCTGGCGCCCTGAACGATATTGCCCGTAATAACCGCGGGGCCCGCGCCGTCCACGACGGTGACGGCGATACCGGTTCCGCATTCACGCAGAACATTCTGCGACGCGGTGATGTTGCGCATATAGGGGCCCCAGCCGAGCAACATGCCGAATTTGGGTGCGCCTTCGATGATGTTGCCGGTCAGTGAAGTATCCGCCTCCGCGGCAATGCCAATGCCAAAGCCGGCAACTTCCGGCGGATAGGGGCCGGTTTCTGAAATGTTGCGGATCAGGTTGCCGGAGCAAACAGCCATGCGGCCGCCATCCATGAAGTTGGCGATGGAGATCCCCGTGGTGCCGCCGTCGACGATGTTGTTGGCAATGACCGCGCCCTGAAAACCGAATTCCGAGTAGATCGCTGTTTCGCCGGAGCGAAGGCAGGAATTGCCGACGATCTGCACATTCGATCCGGTGTTGGAGCGGATGGCCGAAAAGGCGCAATCGGCGATCCTGTTGTTGGAAATCATCACGCCGTTGGCCCGGAACACATTGATACCGTTGCCGAACTGGCCGGTGCCGCCATAGCGGGCGCCGATACGCTCCACCCGGTTGCCGGAGACAATGGTGCCGTCTTCGCCTTCACGCCAGCGATGAACCCAGATGCCGCCATTTGCGCAATCAGTTACCGTGTTGCCGGTGATGGCCAGACCCGTTGCTTCGTTGGAGCGCAGGCCTGCCTCCGCCGCACCGGAAATGCGGCAGTTCTCCACCCGGCCGGAACAGCGGTCGAGCACGGCACCCATTTTGGCCGAACCCGTGATTTCGCAATTGTCGAGCACCAGGTTGCGTACACCGATGAAATGCAGAAGGCCTTCGGTGAAATCTCCGATCGACCGGTTGGCCCCGTCAAAGGTGACGCCGCTCAGGCCGAGATTGGAAACGCCTTCCGCGCGCATCAGTTGACCGCCGCCGCCCTGATAGACAAGCCGCGTGCGCCCAGGCACGCCGACGATCAGCGTGCCGGACGGCAGGCGCAGATTGGCGACCGGGTAGGTGCCCGCCGGGAGAAACAGGGCCCTGCCGCGTTCCACCGCGCGGTTGACGGCGTTCTGAAACTGGGCGGTCTGATCATCCGCCGCGTTTGGCAGCAGCCCCAGATCGGCGGAATCGATGGAACCCCGAAGGTCGGCCACTTTCATTTGGGCCGAAGCTGCTGTCCCAGAAAGGCACAAAGCTGTCCCGGCAAGAAACGCGCGGCGGCTCAGGTTTGCAGTGTCTCGTTTCATCTGTCGGGCCAATTGCTCTTAACGTCCCAATTAGGGAAGCTGGTTTGGGTCTTACCCCTCACTGAGCAAGCCGCGTGCCGGATCGCTTTCGGCATGAAACGAAAAGCGCTCGAACGGATCTCCGCCGGAGTTTCAAGACATCCTCATTTTTGTGTGGAAGGTGCTGGGCGCTGTATCCGGCCGCCGTCAGCGCAGCCGCCTTGCGGTTTCCCGCAAGATCCTGGCCGCGGCTTCTTCAATCACCGGAAAGGCCGGTCTTGTGTCCTGCGGTCCTTTGGGCAGGGCAGGCACGTGGACGAAGATGCTCGGAATGCCGGAGCCGATGGAGTCCCAAAGCGTGGCGTTGCAAAGATAGGTGCCGGCATCGGCGGACAGTCTTGCGGGAGCTCCGCAGGTCAGGGCGGCGTCGCGCAATGCCCTGGCCGGCAAGGACGAAAAGCGCATTCTTTCGATGCCGATTGCAAGTTCCGGCCGCTCCGGCGCCCTTCCTGCCGCGTCCGGGCGCACACGGGTGGCCCTGTTGGCTGCGCGTGTTTCGACGTTGATCGTGCGGCGCGTGCCGTCGACGCCGAAATGCACAATTGCGTCGGGCCTGATGTCCCGGCGAAGGAGTGCGGTCACCTCCCGGCGCCCCGCCCAAGTCGTCGGCAGAACACGAAAGACAAACGTGATGCCGGATTGATGCGGGCCGAGCCGTTTCGGCAGGCGGTGCATCAGTTTTTCGGTAGGATTGACGGGCGCACCCGGAAACGGGGAGAAACCGGTGACTAGGATGGTCTTCCGGATGGTGCCCATGGCCGTCTCAGTCTTTCAGGCCCATGAGAGTTGCGAGTTCATCAACCGCAAGCGATGCGGCGGTTGTTCCGTCGCGAACACTCGTTTCCAGCTCCTTCAGCCGGTCCGCGGTGCGGGAATTCGACTTCAGAGCCTCCATCATGCGCTGCTGCAGCATGTCCCACATCCAGGCCACTTGCTGGCGGCTGCGTTTTTCGTCCCATTCGCCGCTGGCCTGTGTCTTGTCGCGGTAGGAGCCGATCTGGTCCCACATCTGGTCGAGACCTTCATTGGCAAGGCCGGAGATCGTGATGACCGGCGGTGTCCAGGTTGGTGATTTGGGAGCCAGGATATGGAGCGCGGCCCGATAGTCCGATGCGGCGGAGCGGGCGCGCAGGGCGCCTTCGCCTTCGGCCTTGTTGACGGCGATCATGTCGGCGATTTCCAGAACGCCCTTCTTGATGCCCTGCAATTCATCGCCCGCGCCGGGCAGCATCAGCACCAGAAAGAAGTCGACCATGTCGGCGACGGTCGTCTCCGACTGGCCGATGCCGACGGTTTCCACCAGGATGACATCAAACCCGGCTGCTTCGCACAGGAGCATGGTCTCCCTTGTCTTGGCAGCCACCCCGCCAAGCGTGCCGGCGGAGGGAGAGGGGCGGATGAAGGCGTTCCGGTCAACCGCCAGCCGCGCCATCCGGGTCTTGTCGCCAAGGATCGAGCCGCCAGTGCGGGTGGATGAAGGGTCTACCGCCAGCACGGCAACCTTGTGGCCCGCCTCGGTCAGGTTGGAGCCGAAGGTATCGATGGTCGTGGATTTGCCGACGCCCGGTACACCGGTAATGCCCACCCGGATCGCTTTTCCGGTCAGCGGCAGCAGGTCCTGGATCAGCTGGTGGGCCAGATGCCTGTGCTCAGCTTTCTTCGATTCCACAAGCGTGATGGCGCGTGCGAGAGCGGCGCGTTTTCCGCCTTTCAGATCTTCAGCGAGGCGTAAAGGGTCGGGTGCGTTTGCCATGTATCAACGCTTTAACGCAGGAATCGCCAAAGGTCACCGTCGTCAAAGGGAGAAGTTTGAAACGCTCATGCGGTTTGCAACGGAAAAAAGCGGATCGTGGTGTCATTCAACCTTGTGAAAACCATCGCAAGGCATGCTAGGGTCCTGACCCTGGAAACAGGCACTTCCATCATTGTTTCGCGGGTGCAAAATGTCGCCTCTGTCATATTTGAAAGCTCCGATCTGGGTACTTGGATTGGCGGGAACCGACAAATCTCCGCGCAAAAACCCCATTCTCGGCAGCGAACGGCTGAACAGCTGGGGGCTTCACAAGAAACGGGTCCGGATCGCCGCAGATCTGGCTGCGGCCCGGCGTGCGCGGCTGGCTCATGATCTGGACCCCGAGCAGCGCGCCTTTTTCGATGAAAACGGCTATTTCCTTGTCCGGAATTTTCTTCCTGAAGACGTTTACGCGAAGCTGAAGGAAGAGGTCTTCAATCAACCGCTGGAGGCCAGGGAAATGCGTCAGGGGCAGGCCGTCACCCGCATGACGCTTTTGCCGCATGACCTGCTTCAGAAAAATCCGGCACTGGCGCAAACGGTGCGTGATCCGCGCGCACGCAAAATGATCCGCTATGCCGCTTCGCAGGGCGGGCAACCGCTGAGCTTCGTTCAGACCGTTCTGGTGGAACCTCAGAAGGTGACAAAGAAGGACCCGCAATCGGACGCCCATGCCGATACCTTTCACGCAACGTCGAAGGCCTGGCTGTTTCTTCAGGATGTGGGTGAGGACGATGGCCCGTTTTTCTTCGTGCCCGGGTCTCACAAGCTGACGAAGGAGCGTCTCGAGTGGGAATACGAGTGCTCGCTGACGGCCGCCAGGGACCCGCGCTCCCATCACGCCAGCGGTTCATTCCGCATCAAAAGGGAGGAACTGGCTGCCCTCGGTCTACCGCAGCCGGTCAAGATGGCGGTTCCGGAAAACACGCTCGTCGTGGCGGACACGTTTGCCTTTCACGGACGCACGCCCTCGAGCAAGCCGACAGTGCGTTCCGAAATCCACTGGCACATGCGCCGCAATCCCTTCCTGCCCTGGACCGGCCTCGACATGAAATCGCTGCCCTTCATCCGGGAGCGGGAGATGCCGCTCTTCATGTCGCTGGCTGATTTTGCGGAAAAGAAGTTCAACACGCGCAACATCTGGCGACCCGTTGGCGAGGTTTCAGTGCGTTCCGAGCCGCATATCTAGGAGCGGGTCTCCAGGGTCGCTGACCTGTTCAGAAACCTGAGATCACTTCACCCAGCTGCGGGATTATGGTGCTACTTTTTGGGTGTCCACAGGATGCGCTGAAGTTCGGAGTCGAACAGATCGTTGGACGCAGGCAGACGGTCGAACGGCCCCTCGTAGCCCGGGATCGCATAGACCAGTTCGACATTCAGATGTCTGCGGGACTTGCAGATGGCCATGCCGCGCCAGAGGTTCCTGCCGACGCGGCAGTCCGCCCGGGCCGTGCCGATCTCGGAGAAGGTCATGCCGATCCGCTCGCCGTTCGGCCCCTGCAGGTGATGGGTGACGCCATGCACCGTGCGCACCTTGCCGTCTTTTCCCTTGAACACCTGAAGGACCTGAAAGCCGTCGCTGTTGAAAGCGGCGATCGCCCATTCGGTGTTGTCTTCAACGGCGGTCTGGATGCCCTCGGTGGTAAAGCCGGGCAGGGCACTTGCGATCGACTTGGTGCCGTAGGTCGTTTCCGGCGTAATGCCTCCAACGGCGTCCTCGGTGATCTGAACCAGAGTTACATTCGACGTCCGCGCAAGGCTTGCGGAGGTGCCGTCAAGATCAGCAGTCGGCGAGCACGCCGCGGCAATAAGAGCAAACAAACATGCAAAACCGAACGCACTTGGACGCATAAAATCAACTCTGGCAGGATGTGATCACGCTTATTCGCGCGTGGCTGAGCGTGGGTTTATCAACTAACGCATTGTTTGCAAAGAGAGGCTGCAGCCCTGTGGAAAGATGTTGCCTGCTTACGCAGGGTCTTCCTCATGTTTTTGCCGCAGGCTGCGTCAGGTCTCTTCCCGATTGATCCATTTGGGCGCCGAGGGCGGCGTGTAATCTTCAAACTGCCTGATCAGGTCCAGAGGCGTCCCGGCAATCTGGGCCATCTCGCGCATGACCTGCTTGGTGAAGCCTTCCCGGGTTTGATGATCAAGGAAGGCGATCAGGTGATCGTAGTATCCTTCGATATTCAAAAAGCCGCAGGGCTTCTTGTGATATCCGAGCTGTCCCCAGGTCCAGACTTCAAAGATCTCCTCCAGCGTGCCGACGCCGCCGGGCAGGGCGATGAATGCGTCCGACAGGTCCGCCATCAGCGCCTTGCGTTCATGCATTGAGTCGACCAGGTGCAGTTCGTTCAGGCCCTCGTGGCCGATTTCCTTTTCCAGCAGGGATCTCGGCAAGACGCCGATGACTTGCCCGCCAGCTTCAAGGGCGGCATCGGCGACGGTTCCCATCAGGCCGACCTTGGCGCCGCCGTAAACAAGCGTGTAGCCGTTTTCGGCAATCACGCGGCCGGTTTCTTTCGCGGCATCGCTATACGCTTCGAGCGCGCCGTGGCTCGAGCCGCAAAAGACACAGATGGATTTCATTATTGTTCTCCCACAACAGCGAAACGGGCTGAAGAATCAGCCCGCCGGACCGGATGTATCCTTCAGGTTTTCGCCAGTTCGTTCAATACGCGCGCCCAGGAACGAATGCCCTTGTGGAAACTGGTAAGGTTGTATTTCTCGTTCGGCGAATGGATCTGGTCGTCCTCCTGGCCAAAGCCGATCATGAGCGTATCCATGCCGAGCATACGCTTGAAATCGCCGACGATGGGAATGGAACCGCCCATGCCGATTAATGCGGCCTCCGTGCCCCATTCACCCTGAAGCGCCTTTTTGCCGCTTTCCAGGGCGGGCATGTCGAAGTCCAGCCGAAGTGCCGGGCTGCCGTCCTTGGCGATGAATTCGACGGAACAGTCCGCCGGGATCTTCGAGCGGACATAGGCGCGAAAGGCCTGCTGGATCTTGTCCGGATCCTGATCGCCCACCAGACGGAACGTGAACTTGGCGTGAGCCTCGGCCGGGATCACCGTCTTGGAACCGGTTCCCTGATATCCGCCCCACATGCCGTTCACTTCAACGGTCGGCCGGGTCCACAGATGCTCCAGCGGCGTCCGGTCTTTTTCGCCGCGGGGATATTTCAGGCCGACGTCGCCGAGAAAGTCCTCGACCGAAAAGCCGAGCTTTTCCCAGACCGCTTTCACATTGTCGGGGATCTCGATCACGCCGTCATAAAAACCCGGCAGGGTTACCTTGCCGGTTTCGTCATGCAGGCCGGCAATGATGTCGGCCACGATGTGGTTCGGGTTCTGGGCCGAGCCGCCATACATGCCCGAATGCAGGTCCCGGCTCGCGGCCCGCACGATGATCTCGTCGCCGACCATGCCGCGCAGCATCACGGAAATGGCAGGCGTTTGCGCATCCCACATGATCGTGTCGCAAACCAGGGCCAGGTCGCAGGCAAGTTCGTCGCGGTTGGCCTCCAGGAACGGATGCAGGGAAGGTGACCCGGATTCTTCTTCACCCTCGAACAGGATCGTCACGTCGACCGGCAGGTCGCCCGTTTCGGCAATGAAGGCGCGGGCGGCTTCAACGAAGGTCATCAACTGACCCTTGTCGTCAGACGAACCACGGGCAACGATGATCTTTGTGCCGTCCTCGCGGGTTTCGATGCTCGGTGCGAATGGGTCCTGGTTCCAGAGTTCCAGCGGGTCGACGGGCTGAACGTCGTAGTGACCGTAAAAAAGCACATGCGGTCCCGGTTTGCCGGACTTGCGGTGGCCGACCACCATCGGATGGCCTTCCGTATCGCGCACGGAGGCTTCAATGCCGATATCCGTCAGCTCTCTTGCCAGCCATTCGGCGGCCTGACGGCACGGAGCCTTGAATTCCGGATCGGTGGAAATGCTCTTGATCTTGAGGAGGTCGAACAGGCGGTCGAGGCTGGTGTCGAGGTTGGCGTCGATGCGCGCCAGGACCTTGTCGATGGAGCTCATAACGGATCCTTGGATTTGGTACACAATGATTCAGGAAGAACAGACAGGGGCTGCTTCGGAAGTTCCTAACAGGCCACAATGAAGCGATCAGCGCAAATGGATTTCCATCGCGCTGAGGTACTCTTTTCAAGGTAGGCGGAAACGGGTTCCTTACCGGTCAGGCAGCCTGCGTATCGTCGTCTGAGGTGCTGCCTCTGCCGTCAATCGCCACCTGGTTCGCAATGCCGCCGTCGCCCGACAAATAAACGGTCGAGGACGGGTAGGCGAATTCGGATCCGTTGTCTTCGACAATGGTTCTGATGTCGAAGAGCATCTCTTCCTGTTCTCCCAGAAAGTCCGCGTAAGACGGGGTGATGACATAGGCGTAGACTTCTATCGTGACCGCATAGTCGTCAAAGGCGATCAACCTGACCCGCATCGTGTCGGGAACGACCCTGTCATGAGCTTCCAGATAACTGCGAATGGCCGCCAGAATTGCCTTGAGAGCTTCCGGCCCGGTTTCGTATCGCAGCCCGAGCCTGTGGCGGAAGTGAAACTGGTCCAGGTGGCTGAAATTGATGATCTTGCGCTTTGCCAGGTCGGCGTTGGCAACCGTGATCAGAGTGCGGTCGAGCGCCCGGATCCTGGTTGAACGGATGCCGATGGATTCCACCGTTCCGGCGAGTTCGTCAAACTGGCAGAATTCTCCGACACGAACCATCCGGTCGGCGTAAAGGATGATGCCGCCGATCAGGTTCTCGATTGTCGGCTGTGCGGCAAGTGCAATGGCAAGGCCGCCGACGCCGAGGCCGGCAATGACACCGTAGATCGGAATGCCGATCTGGGTGGCCCCGTATCCGAGTACGATCAAGGCTATGCCCAGGGAAAACACCCTGAAGCCTGTGCGCACCAGGCTGGCGTCCAGGCCTTCCTGAGCGGCGCCCGGGCTGCTGATGAACCAGACATAAAGCAGTTGCAGAAACTGGTAGACGAGCCAGGCGGTTGCCGACCAGACGATTACTGTCGTGGCCGTGCTGATCGCCATGAGCAATTTGCCGCTGATGTTGATCTGTTCCTCGCACAGGTAACGGAAAAGCACCGCGCCTGCGATGATGAGACCCGGATTGACGAGCGAGGACAGCGACCGGACTCGCTCGCTGACAGAGACAGCGCGCCAGCGGCGCCAGCGCACATAAAAGCCTGTAGTTGCCGCGTAAAGGGCAAGCAGGAACAGGAGCGCGAGCCACTGCCAGTACGCCTGATCGGCGAAGTGGGAATGTAGCCAGTCCGGGCCGGCCTCGATCAGCTCATACCAGCGCGGTGCGATCAGGTTCCCGGGCGTATAGATGTAATATTCGAAAAGATCCTCGCCACGGTCGGCCTTGAGCGGGAGCACACTGACGACGGCATAGTCGTCGGGAATGCGGCTGACGGAATCATCAGAGAAGAGATAATGCCCGCGCTGTTCTCCCGTTTCCTGACGCATGATTCTGATACTGGTGCCGGGCAGGGTCCAGTGTTCGGGCATTGCGGACTTGCCCGCTTCGAGATGAAAGCGCCCCGCGGGCTGCCCGGGGATCTCGTCCATTGAAGGGGTGGGAATGCGGTCCAGTATTTCCTGGAGCTGCAGTGCGATTTCAATGCTGGCACGCTCACGCGTGGTCTCCGGAATTTCCGAAAGGTCGAATGTTTGCGCCGCCTTTTCCAGAAGCGCCTTGATCAGCACAAGCTGCTCCCGCTGGTCTGCGTTCAGGAAAAGCTGATTGCCGGTCTCATACTCCTGCCGGAGCTCGTACCAGAGGGTGTTCACCTCGTTCATGATGAACATGAAGCTTTCAAGCGTGGCGCGCGGGCTGGTGGTGTCCGGAGGGGATATGGGGTTGTCTCGCAGGTAAATGCGGGCCCGCTCGACGCGGTCGGGATCCAGCGTTTCCAAGGGGGCATTTGTGGCTGCCGGTGTGGCATCCGGTTCCTGGGCATTTGCCGGTGCCGGGCCATGGAAAGTTGCCATGACCATCATCACGGCAAGAAGCGCTGCCACACCCGGCAGTCCTGACCGGCTGATTGAACGGCGTGGGACCGAACGCTGGAAGAGCTGCTTTGGATGTATGCCCAATAAGGTCATATTGCCACCTGAAGTTGGAGTTTCGGGCAGACTAGCGCAAAGCGGTAACCAGTGAGTTACTTGAGGGAAGTTTTGACGGGTCGGTGTGTTGCCTATGGTGGATGCCATGCTGATTAAGGCTCGCAAGCAAACCCCGCCGACTTGCGTGGTGCGCAATCGGAAGGTTCGCGCCGCCCCGAGGGGTCAGTTTCCGCGTTTCAAGGATCCCAGCAAGCCTCGCACCAGCGCGCGTCCCAGCGAGGAGCCGAGGCTTCTGGCAGCGGATTTCAGGCCGGCCTCAAAGACCGTGTCCCTCTGGCTGCTGCGGCGGCTCCGCCGCTCCACGCTTTCCGGGCGTGGCCGGTCATCGCGGCCGAAATCCGGCAACTGGAATCCGGAGCGCGATCTGCGGGGCTCACCGTGCTCGCGGGCCCGGTTTTCTTCCTCCTCCTGCCGGCGCTGCTCCAGGCGGTGGGTGTTTTCCGCCCTGCCAAGCAGAACTTCATAGGCGGAAGTCCGGTCTCTGACGTCTTCATAGAGCCCGAAAACGGTGCTCGAGCGGATCAGCGAGTGCCGTTCCGCCTTCGTCACCGGTCCAAGGCGGGAGGAGGGCGGCCGGATCAGGGTTCGCTGAACAACAGACGGAATGCCCTTGCCTTCCAGGGTCGAAACCAGCGCCTCGCCGACGCCAAGTTCGGTGATCACCCGTTCGGTGTTGAGATCCGGATTGGGGCGGAAGGTTTCGGCTGCCGCCCGTACGGCCTTCTGGTCGCGCGGAGTGAAGGCGCGTAGCGCATGCTGGATGCGGTTGCCCAGCTGCGCCAGAACCGTTTCGGGAATATCCAGCGGGTTCTGGGTGACAAAGTAGACGCCGACGCCCTTGGACCGAATCAGACGAACGACCTGTTCGACCTTGGTGACAAGGGCCTTGGGAGCATCGTTGAAGAGCAGATGGGCTTCGTCGAAGAAGAACACCAGTTTCGGTTTGTCAGGGTCACCGACCTCCGGCAGCTCCTCGAAAAGCTCCGACAACAGCCACAGGAGAAAGACGCCATAGAGGCGCGGCGAGGTCATCAGCTTGTCCGCGGCAAGTATGTTGACCATGCCGCGGCCGTCGGGCGCGGTGCGGATGAAATCGCGGATGTCGAGAGCAGGTTCACCGAAGAAGTTTTCGCCGCCCTGCCGCTCCAGCACGAGCAACCGGCGCTGGATGGCGCCCACCGACGCTTTGGAGACGTTGCCGTAGACGGCGGAGAGTTCAGAGGATCTTTCCGCGACATGGGCCAGCATGGCGCGCAGATCTTTCAGGTCGAGAAGCAGGAGCCCCTCGTCATCGGCCAGTTCGAACAGGACGTTGAGCACGCCCTCCTGAGTGTCATTGAGTTCCAGAAGGCGCGCCAGCAAAAGCGGGCCGATCTCAGAAACGGTGGTGCGGATCGGGTGGCCCTGTTCGCCCAGAAGGTCCCAGAAGACGGCAGGGAAGGCGTCATATCTGTAGGTCTTGCCGAGGCCGACGTCATTGGCCCGCTTTTCAAGAAAGTCCTTTGAGACCCCTTCCGCAGCCAGTCCGGAGAGATCTCCCTTGATGTCGGCGCAAAAGACCGGAACGCCGGCCTTGGAAAAGCCCTCGGCGAGAATTTGCAGGGAAACCGTTTTGCCCGTGCCGGTGGCGCCGGCAATCAATCCGTGGCGGTTGGCAAGCTTGAGCGCCAGGGTTTCGTCCCTGGTGCTGGCGCCGATAAAGATGCTGTCCTTGGCCGTCACGTTTCCCCGTCCTCCGCCGATTCCCGTTGCTTTTAAGGCAACCTAGCAAAGCCTTGTCAAAAATGCGCGTCCTACACATCGACGGATCGGTTTTCAGACCTGTATAGAGAGGCATGACCCGCACCATGGTCATGGTTCATGACGGTGCCAGGAATTTTTAGGAGATAGGTATGGAAGAGCTCATCAAACGCATCATGACCGCGGCCGGCATCGATGAAAGTGTCGCGACGGATGCCGTCGGCATCATTCTCGGCTTCCTGAACAAGGAAGGCCCGGAAGACAAGATGCAGCTCATATTCGACGCTTTGCCCGGCGCGCAGGAACTCGTGGACGCGCGCGCGCAGAACGGCGGCGGTGGCGGCCTTCTTGGCGGTCTTGGCAGCATGATGGGCGGCGGCATGGGGGCCATGGCCGCGCTGAATGAGCTGAACAGCGCCGGTCTGGATATGGATGGCGTTCAAAGTGTTGCCAAGGAACTTATTTCTTATGCTAAGGAAAAAGCGGGGGACGACGTTGTGGATGAAGTGATTTCACAAATTCCGGGGCTGAGCCAAATCCTTTGATTGTCCCAGGGTCCGGCTGCCGGTTTGTTAGGGAGTTCTTTGCAGATGTCATATTCCATTGATGAAATTG
>JBNLAU010000346.1:0-6072 GCA_050302295.1 Roseibium sp.
ATCGAGAATGGCTCGTGCCTGTTCTTCAGACAGTTTGTAGGTGCCGTCGTCCTGCACCATGTGGCGCGGATCGTCGATCAGAAGAATGAGCGACTCAACATCCTTTGCCGGCCAGTTGCGCTCCATAAGCTGCGCTCTGGCCGTTGCCGGGTCCGGAGCACTGCGGATCAGCTTGATGACTTCATCGATATTGGCAACTGCGATACCCAGACCAACCAAGATGTGGGCACGGTCACGCGCCTTCTTCAGAAGGTAGCGGGTACGCCGCTGGATCACTTCCTCGCGGAAGGAAACGAAAGCGCGCAGCATGTCGGAGAGGTTCATCTGCTCCGGCTTGCCGCCGTTGAGTGCCACTATGTTCGCGCCGAAAGACGTCTGAAGCTGACTGAAACGGTAAAGCTGGTTCAGGACGACGTCCGGAACAGCGTCGCGTTTCAATTCGATCACGACCCGCATGCCTGAGCGGTCGCTTTCATCCCGGATGTCGGAAATGCCTTCAACGCGCTTGTCACGCACCATTTCGGCGATTTTCTCGATCATGGTCGATTTGTTGACCTGATACGGGATTTCCGAAACGATCAGCGCATTGCGGTCCTTGCGGACTTCCTCAATGTCGACTCTCGCCCGCATGGCGACGGAACCGCGGCCGCTCTCGTAGGCACTGCGAATGCCTGAGCGTCCAAGAATGATGCCGCCCGTCGGAAAATCCGGACCGGGCACGATCTGCATCAGTTCTTCCAGCGTCATCGCCGGGTTTTCCATGATGGCAATGGCGGCGTCGATCACTTCGCCAAGATTGTGCGGCGGAATATTGGTGGCCATGCCGACGGCGATACCGCCAGCGCCGTTGACCAGCAGGTTCGGGAATTTCGCCGGCAGGACGACCGGTTCGCTCTCGGAGTTGTCGTAGTTTTCCTGAAAGTCGACGGTTTCCTTGTCGATATCGTCCAGGAGCTTGTGCGCGACTTTCTCCAGCCGGCACTCCGTGTAACGCATTGCCGCGGCCGGGTCGCCGTCGACGGAACCGAAGTTGCCCTGTCCGTCGATGAGAGGAAGGCGCAAAGAGAAATTCTGTGCCATGCGCACGAGTGCGTCATAAATCGCGCTGTCGCCGTGTGGGTGGTATTTACCCATGACGTCACCGACCACGCGGGCCGACTTGCGGTACGGCTTGTTCCATTCATAGCCGTTTTCGTGCATCGAATAGAGGATGCGCCGGTGAACGGGTTTCAGGCCGTCTCTGACGTCCGGCAGCGCACGCGACACGATCACGCTCATCGCGTAATCGAGGTAGCTGCTTTTCATTTCATCGACAATGGAGACCGGCTTGATATCGGATAAAAATCCGTCCGAAGGGGTGCTGTTGTCCTGGTCGGCCAAGGAAGACACTCATTTAATTGTTATTGCTGCGTCTTTTATATCCGATTCAACTCACCGAGCCAAATTATCGGCGGTTTTCCGCCAAAGTAAAAAGCACATAAAATCAATGACTTGAAGGAAGTATGCACAGGCCGCGAAAATGATTTGTGCATGCCGGGTCGCCGCGTGCTGCAAACGCCTGTAGTAAAGCCCTGTTCGCGCCTGAAACAACGCCCGGAGGCTGTGAGATGATTGACTATTATATCAACGCATTTGCGACGCTTTTTGTCACCATCGACCCGGTCGGTTTGGCGCCCATGTTTCTTGCAATCACCGCAGGCATGAGCCAGGCGGACCGGCGAAAAGTGGCTGTCAGGGCGACGCTGACAGCGGCCGGTATCCTGCTTGTCTTTTACGCATTCGGACAGACCGTCCTGAACGTTCTCGGCATTTCCGTTTCAGCGTTCAGGGTTGCAGGCGGAATTCTGTTGTTCCTGATCGCTATTGAAATGGTCTTCGGCAAACGGCAGGAGCGAAAATCGCAGACCGCCGAAAAGGCTATCGGGTCCGAGGCCCATCATGGTGCCATCCATGAACTTGCCGTCTTTCCGCTCGCCATTCCGCTCATTTCCGGCCCCGCGGCGATTTCGGCCATCATTCTGCTGTCCAGCCAGGCGCCGGACACCCTCACCTATGCCGGCCTTGGCGGCGTTATCGCCATCATCCTGCTCAGCAGCCTGGGCGCCTTTCTGGTGGCGGACAAGATCGAGCGGCTATTGGGCGATACTGCGCAGCTCGTCATAACGCGCCTTCTCGGCGTACTGCTGGCAGCCCTCTCGGTGCAGTTTGTCGCCGACGGCGTACTAGATTTCATTCGAACCTAGTTTTGGATTAGGGAGACTGATGCGGCAGAGGCAATTTGAAGTCGTGTGGAGACACGCCGTGCACACTGTCCCGTGCCTTGATCACGACCTCCGTCACATCTTCAGGAATCTGAACGCCTGACAGCGATCTCGTGAAGGGCTGCTCCCCGACATGAGGATGCAGAAGCACACGTTCGCCCAGAAGTTTTCCGTCCGGCGCAAAGACCTGCCAGAGATCGGCATAGTGATCCCAGCCGGTATCGGCATGTTTCAGGGTGACCGAAAACGTCCAGGTTTCATCGGTTTGCGAAGCTTCCACCTTGATGATTTCGACTTCGCCCGCACGGCTTTGCAATGGCGAAAGCGCAAAGCAAAACAGCGCAAACGTCAAAACGCGGTTCAATCCTGTCCGCATGCGCATCTCTCCTCAAAAACGGCGACTGCAAAACTATCTTTGCAAGGGCGAATGGCTTGATCAAAGTAACGAATGCGTCATAGGCTCCGGCGCACTTCAACACACCGAATTCTTTCAAGAGACAGAGGGAGCAGTCATGGCGGGCCACGGTTCAAAAAAGGTGATTTTTGCCGCTCTTGCCGGCAATTCACTGATCGCCGTCACCAAATTCGCCGCGGCTGTCTTTACAGGATCGTCGGCGATGCTGTCGGAAGGCATTCACTCGCTGGTGGATACAGGCAATCAGGGGCTGCTGCTTTATGGTTTGAAGAAATCCAGGCAACCGGCCGACCAACGGCATCCGTTCGGCTATGGCGCCGAGCTTTATTTCTGGTCTTTTGTGGTCGCGATCCTGATCTTTGCCGTCGGCGCAGGCGTTTCCATCTACGAAGGCATCCAGAAAGTCCTGCATCCGCATCCGCTTTCCGATCCCTATATCGCTTACATCGTGCTTGCCCTTGCGCTGATTTTTGAGGCCGGCGCCTGGTGGATCGCTTTTAAGGAATTCGCTCAGGTGCGCGGCAGAAAGACGATTATCGCCGCTGTGCGGGACAGCAAGGATCCAACAGTCTTCACCGTCCTCTTTGAAGACAGTGCCGCCATACTTGGCCTGTTTGTTGCCCTGTTCGGTCTCCTCGGCGTTCAATTTCTGGATTTGCCGTGGCTGGACGGCGTCGCGTCCATCGTCATCGGCGTCATTCTGGCCGGCACCGCAGCGCTGCTTGCCTTTGAAACCAAGGGTCTTCTGATCGGTGAAGGCGCGTCACCGGAAGTGGTTGCCAAGATCGAATCGATCATCAATGCCACGCCGGCAATCAAGAATCTCAACGAAATCCGTACCCTGCACCGGGGACCGGAAGACATCCTGCTGGCGCTCTCGGTCGATTTCATCGACGAGGTCACCGCGGGCACGGTGGAAGAGACGATCTATTCGCTGGAACGAACCATCAAGATGGAAATGCCGGCGGTGACGCGGCTCTTCATCGAGGTGCAGGCAGAAGAACATCACGAAGAGATGGTTGCCGAGGAACGCGCGGCCACCGCTTCGGAAGAAACCTGATTCCGGCTCCCCCGATCAGCCGGTCTGCTGCAGGTGGCTGTCTCGCTTGAACCCTTTCGGCCACAGGGTCTTGTTGTCGTTGCCCCATTTGGCAAGCGCCTTGACCACCGGTTCAAGCGAGATGCCGAGCTCTGTCAGACGGTATTCGACCTTGGGCGGCACAACAGGATAAACGGTCCTTTCCAGCAGCCCGTCCGCCTCCATGCTCCGCAGTTGCGCGGTCAGGATCCGCTGGGTGATATCGGGCAGAGCCTTCTGGAATTCATTAAAGCGCATGACGTCGTTTTCAAGCAGCAGGAACAGAATGACGCCCTTCCACTTGCCGTCGATCAGGCTGAGTGCGGCCTCGACGGCGCAGCCCGGATGGCAGCCATAGATATCCTTGACCTGTTTCGGTCGTGTCTTTTTCTTGGTATCCATTTTGTGCCTATGGTTCATTTTTGTTCGTAAGGGCAAGAAATGTGCATTCTTGCGCTTTGTGATTTTATGCTCAAATTGAGCGGTACGCAATTCAGGAGACATTCACATGCGTACCATCGGCTATTACCAACCGCATCCGATCAGCGATGCCAGTGCCCTCTCCGACCTCGATCTGCCCCATCCGGTTCCAAGCGGCCGCGATCTTCTGGTCGAGATCAAAGCCATTGCGGTCAATCCGGTCGACACAAAAGTACGGAGCTCCCGTCCCGCGCAGAACGGCCACCCTGTCGTGCTCGGCTATGACGCCGCCGGAATTGTTGCAGAGGTCGGTCCGGACGTGACCGGATACGCGGTCGGCGACGAAGTCTATTATGCAGGCGACATCACGCGAGCAGGAACGAATTCGGAATATCATCTGGTAGACGAACGCATCGTGGGCCGTAAGCCCAAGAGCCTCGGCTTTTCCGAGGCTGCGGCGCTGCCTCTGACGGCCATCACCGCCTGGGAAGCACTTTTCGACCGGCTCAAGGTCAAGGATCCGGTTCCTTCCGGCGCAAAAACACTTCTGATCGTTGGCGGCTCCGGCGGCGTCGGTTCGATCGCAGTGCAACTTGCCCGCCAACTGACCGACATGACGGTGATCGCCACCGCCTCGCGGCCGGAAAGCCAGGCCTGGGTAAAGCAACTCGGCGCGCATCATGTGCTCGACCATTCCAAGCCGATGGCCGCGCAGATCCAGGCGCTCGGGCTCGAAGCTCCCGGATACGTCTTTTCCACGACCCACACGGACCAGCATCTTGGGGATATCGCCGAGTTGATCGCGCCGCAGGGCCGGTTTCTGCTGATTGACGACCCGGCCGAGTTCAGCATCATGCCGTTCAAGTTGAAGGCAGTGTCCGTTCACTGGGAAATGATGTTCACCCGGTCCATGTTCCAGACACCGGACATCGAAGAGCAGCGTAAACTTCTTAACGAGGTTGCCGATCTCGTGGATGCAGGCCGGATCAGGACCACGCTGTCGGAAACGATCGAACCGATCAATGCCGCCAATCTGCGACTGGCACATGCGAAGATCGAAAGCAACAGAACCATCGGGAAGATCGTACTCGCCGGCTTCTGAGAAAGCCCCCGACCGCCCTTACCGGTCTTGCATACGTCCGTCGGCATCGCCATGCTGTGATTGGAGGATGGTGATGCCGGAACGCAAGATGGAAGACATTCGGGCCACTTTGCTGACGCTCAAAGCCGAACTGGAAGACTTGAGCGAGATGTCTGGAGAAGCTAGGGCAACGGTCCAACTCGACCAGCAGTCGGTAGGCCGGCTGTCGAGGATGGACGCGCTTCAGGGTCAGGCGATGGCCCAAGCGTCCGAACGGCAACGCCGGGCAACCATCCAGCGCATTGAGGCCGCCCTCGCCAGGCTGGACAGCGGCGACTACGGCTATTGCGTGGAATGCGGCGAGGAGATCGGCGCCAAGCGGCTTGAAGTCGACCCGGCCGCGGCCTTCTGCATCACCTGCGCGCATTAGCGCGGCCTGCAACATGCCGGCGCAAGCCTGTCAGAAAAGTCCTGACCTGACAGATCGTGTTTTCAAGCGGGAAATCCCTGAGGCCAGTTTCCGTCCAGGGCTCTTCCGGTGCCAGGATCTCTCTCAGATCCGCAAGACGGCCCCGTTCCGCCGTATCCAGGGGCAGTTTTTCCGCTGTCTCAAGCAGCTGCAACAGTTCATGAACCTGGCGCAGCACTGACAGGGCCGCGCCCATACGCTCCGTCAAAGCGGTCTCGTCACGCCAGCTTCTTCCCTTGAATACTTCCTGCGTGACCACCTGACCGGCGCCGTGGCAGTCATAAATGATGCAACCGCGGAAGCCGAGACGGTCACGGTCCTTAAAAACAGCACATTTGCCGCAGTCGT
>JBNLAU010000347.1:0-25048 GCA_050302295.1 Roseibium sp.
GCAGTTTGCGCTGCCTCCGCAGGAGGATCTGCTGGCAGATTCCGATGGGCTCCTCGATTTTACGCGTGATGACATTATCCGCTTCGCCGAGCTGGGAGTTCTCTTCCTGATCTCGCTGCTTCTGCTGCTCTTCGTGGTCCGTCCGCTGCTGCGCCGGATCGTGACGCCGGAAGAAAAACAGCCGCAGGAACTGATGATCGGGCCGGACGGCACGCTGGTGGTCGAAACCGAGGTGCCGCAGGAAGAGGACAATGAGGAGGAATTCGTGATCGAATGGCTTGAGCAGGCCAAGCAGGAAGGCGCCATGCAGGCAACTTCGATTTCCAAGGTGGGCGACATGATCAAGGATCATCCGACAGAGGCGGTCACCATTGTCCGCAGCTGGCTGGATGAGCAGGCGGCCTGATGGCGGGAGATCAACTCCAGAAACAGCTCAGGGTCAGCGCCGACGAGGAAGATCGTGAGCTGAAGGGCGCCGAGCGGGCGGCGGTTCTGCTGCTGGCTCTTGGCGAGGTTCATGGCGCGCCGATCTGGTCGAAGCTGGACGAAATCGAAGTGCGTCAGGTCTCTGCGGCAATGGCCAATCTGGGACCGGTCACTCCGAACATGCTTGAGGATCTGTTCAAGGACTTTGTCCGGCGGGTCAGCTCCAACGGAGCCCTGACGGGCAACGTCGACGCCACCGAGCGGCTCTTGGCGAGCTTCCTGCCGGGCGACAAGGTCTCCGTCATCATGGAGGAGATCCGCGGTCCGGCCGGGCGCAACATGTGGGAGAAGCTCTCCAACGTGCAGGAGAACGTTCTCGCCAACTATCTGAAGAACGAATATCCGCAGACGGTCGCAGTGGTGCTTTCGAAAATCAATTCCGACCATGCCGCGCGCGTTCTCGGTATTTTGCCGGAGGAATTGGCGCTTGAGGTGGTCAGCCGCATGCTGCGCATGGACGCAGTGCAGAAGGAAGTCCTGGAAAAGGTGGAGCAGACACTCCGTGTCGAGTTCATGTCGAACCTGACCAACACCTCGCGCCGGGATAGCCACGAGATGATGGCGGAGATCTTCAACAACTTCGACCGGCAGACGGAAGCCCGCTTCCTGGCTGCGCTCGAAGAGGACAACCGGGAAGCAGCGGACCGTATCAAGACGCTGATGTTCACCTTTGACGACCTGCTCAAGCTGGATGCGGCAAGCGCACAGACGCTGCTGCGGCACGTGGAGAAGGATCAGCTGGGGATTGCCCTCAAGGGCTCCACCGATGCGGCGCGGGACTTCTTCTTCGGCAATATGTCGTCCAGAGCGGCCAAGATGCTTCAGGACGACATGGACGCGCTTGGGCCGGTACGCCTGCGCGATGTCGATGAGGCCCAGACGAGCATGGTGAACAAGGCCAAGGACCTGGCAGCCAAGGGCGAGATCATGATCTCCAAGTCGAAGGGCGAGGATGAAATTATCTACTGATGCAGCAGACGGCACGAACCTACAACACTATGGGCAGCATGACGAACCCGCCGAAATTTCTGTTTAATTTGGACTTCTCCGCGCCGGAGGAGCCTGAAGAAGTTGCGCCGCCCGAGCCGGAGATTCCGATGATTCCGGTGGCGCAGCACAAGGAGCTTTTGAAGAAGGCCAAGGCCGAGGCTTTCGAGGAAGGCCGTGTCAAGGCGCTTCAGGATCTGCAGACCAAACAGGAAACCCTGCTGACCGAAGAGGTTGGCCGGCTCGCCGTCGCAGTGGGCGAAGTCTTGCAAACGCTGGACGATCAGATGGCGTCCCGGGAAAAGGATGCCATCGGCCTTGCATTTCTTGTGGCTAGACGTCTTTGCGGACACCTGATTGCCCGTCAGCCGCTGGCGGAGACCGTGGCATTGGTGTCAGAATGTCTCGGTCCCTTGCGAAAGGCTCCTCACCTGGTGATCCGCATCGCTGAAAAAGATGTAGACGCGCTGAAAAGCCAGGTGGACCCGATCATTCATGAAAAAGGGTTCGAGGGACGTTTGGTTATTTTGGGCGAACCCGAGATTTCCCGCGGCGACTGCCACATCGAATGGGCCGATGGTGGCATCAGGCGCGACCGGAAGGCGCTTGAGGCAGGGATTGACGCGAGCATCCGGTCCTATCTGAGGGCTCGCAGCAACACGAAACAGGCAAAAACCTCCGGCGCCTCGGCGGAGAAAGGTTCTGACGTATGAGCGACGAAAACGTAACTGACGAGCAAGAGCACAGCATACCGCTCGATGAGTTGGAAGCGCCTCAACGCAGCCTCGATGACGAGGAAACGCAAGGCGTACAGTCGGCTGCCGATCTGGAAGCGGTGTTTGATGTTCCGGTGCGGATTTCTGCCGTGCTCGGACATTCGCGCATGCATGTCGCGGACCTGCTGAAACTGTCATCCGGAACCGTGCTGGAACTGGACCGCAAGGTTGGCGAAGCCATCGATATTTACGTGAATAACCGCCTGGTGGCCCGCGGTGAGGTCGTCCTTGTGGAAAACAAGCTCGGCGTGACCATGACGGAAATCATCAAGACGGATCGATAGGAAGAAAACGGATGCGTCTTTTAATTGTCGGAACCCTTGGCGGACAGCTGACAACAGCTTCGAAGATCGCGATGCAGGGCGGCGCGAAGGTCACCCATGCGGATGATGTCGAAGGTGCATTGAAAGTCCTCCGGTCCGGGCGTGGGGCCGATCTCCTGATGGTCGAGGTTCACCTCGACATTGCCGGTCTGATTGCCAAGCTCCAGAACGAGCGGGTGCATGTCCCGGTAGTCGCCTGCGGTGTCGAGACGGATGCGCAGGCGGCGGTTTCCGCCATCCGGGCGGGAGCCAAGGAATATATTCCGCTGCCACCCGATCCGGAATTGATCGCGGCGGTGCTGGCCGCCGTCGCGCAGGAGCGCGGCGACCTCATCTATCGCGACGAGGCCATGGCCACGGTCGTCAAGCTGGCGGAACAGGTGGCACCGTCCGAGGCGTCGGTGCTGATCACCGGCGAATCCGGCACCGGTAAGGAAGTGATCGCCCGCCATGTGCACAAATGCTCGAACCGGGCGTCCAAGCCGTTCATTTCGATCAACTGTGCTGCGATTCCCGAGCATCTTCTGGAGTCCGAACTCTTCGGCCACGAAAAGGGCGCCTTCACCGGTGCTGTTGCCCGCAGGATCGGCAAGTTCGAGGAAGCCGACGGCGGCACGCTGTTGCTCGACGAGATATCCGAGATGGATGTGCGCCTGCAGGCAAAGCTCCTGCGGGCCATACAGGAGCGGGTGATCGACCGCGTCGGCGGAACGCGTCCTGTGCCGGTCAATATCCGCATTCTGGCGACGTCCAACCGGGACCTGGCGGAAAGCGTGCGTCAGGGGCAGTTCCGCGAGGACCTTCTGTTCCGGCTGAACGTGGTGAACCTGAAGCTGCCGGCGTTGCGCGAGCGTCCGGCGGATATCATGGAACTGGCGCTGTTCTTCATCAATTACTATTCGGAAGCCAACGGCGTGCCGGCGCGACCGATATCGGTGGAGGCCCGGCAGGCGCTGATGACCAATCCGTGGCCGGGCAACGTGCGCGAGCTGGAAAACACCATGCACCGGGCGGTGCTGCTGGCATCGGGTGCCGAAATCGGCGTCGAAGCCATCCGCATGCCTGACGGCACGCCCCTGTCAGCTTTCGGCGGGCCGGCGGAACGGGCGGCGCAGACGGCGGAAGCGGTCACGCGCTCCTTTGTAGGACGCACGGTGGCCGATGTGGAACGCGATCTTATCCTGGACACGCTGGACCATTGCCTCGGCAACCGGACCCACGCGGCAAAGATTTTGGGCATTTCAATCCGGACGCTGCGCAACAAGCTGAATCAGTATACCGATGAAGGAGTTGCGGTTCCGGGGCCAGGAGAAGCCCGGCCGTAAGCACCCTCATGTGCAGGGTATCAGAGTTGAGACACGGCGCCACGAGGACTGGAAAAAGGCGTCTTTAAGGAACCAGAACGACCATGTCGGACACGGCGGCACAAGGACAGGGCGAACCGGGCGCTCCCGCACCGGAGCAAAAGGCAGTAGTGCCCCAGTCGGGTGGTGCGCTTGCCGGCTTCCCGAGCGTCCATGAGATGATCGAGACCCTGCGCAGGGGCGATATCGGTCTTGCCACCGGTATTCTGGTCATCCTGACGCTGCTCATCCTGCCGATGCCGCCGGTGATGCTGGACATGTTCCTGGCGGTGTCGATCATCTTTTCGGTCCTTATCCTGATGACCGGGCTGTTCATTCAAAGGCCGCTGGAATTTTCGTCCTTCCCGACCGTTCTCCTGATTGCGACGATGCTCCGGCTCGGCCTCAATATTTCCTCGACCCGGCTGATCCTCGCCAACGGCCACGAAGGTACGTCCGCGGCCGGTAATGTCATCCAGTCGTTCGGCAATCTGGTCATGGGCGGGAACTTTGTCATCGGGATCATCGTTTTCGCGATCCTGGTGATCGTGAACTTCGTGGTCATCACCAAGGGTTCGGGCCGTATCGCGGAAGTCGCCGCACGCTTTACGCTGGATGCGATGCCGGGCAAGCAGATGGCCATCGACGCCGACCTGTCCGCCGGGCTGATCGACGAGGCGGAGGCAAAGATCCGGCGTAAGTCGCTGGAAGACGAAAGCTCCTTTTTCGGCGCCATGGACGGTGCCTCGAAGTTTGTGCGCGGCGATGCCATCGCCGGTTTGCTGATTACCTTCATCAACATTCTCGGCGGGATCTTCATCGGCGTTGGCCAGATGGACCTGACCTTCTCCGAGGCTGCCAACAACTATACGCTCCTGACGATCGGCGATGGCCTGGTGTCGCAGATCCCGGCTTTGATCGTCTCCACCTCGGCGGGCCTGCTTGTGTCCAAGGCCGGGGTGCATGGTGCCGCCGACAAGGCGCTTACAAGCCAGTTCACCGGCTATCCGAAAGCGCTCGGCATGTCGTCCGCGGTGATGGTGATCCTGGCGTTGCTTCCCGGCATGCCCCTGATCCCGTTCCTCGGCCTTGCCGGTGTTGCGGGGTATCTGGCGTTCAAAATTGGAGCGACCAAAAAACAGGAAACAGCCAAGGCAGCCCAGAAAAAGGCCATCGAAGCAGCGCCGAAACCGGCGCCCGAGCCGCCGATCACCGATGCGCTCAAAATGGACGAGCTTCGCATCGAACTGGGCTACGCCCTGCTGCCGCTGATCAACGGCAAGGCCCAGAGCGAAGGCGATGTGCTTACCGAGCAGATCAAGGCGCTGCGCCGTCAGGTTGCCGGCGATATGGGCGTGATCATGCCGCCCGTGCGCATTCTGGACAATATCCAGCTCAGCGCGAACGACTATGTCATCAAGGTCAAGGAAGTGGAGGCCGGGCGCGGCATACTTTATCCCAACCACTTCATGGTCATGGATCCGGCGGGCGGCCAGGTGAAATTGCCGGGCACGCACACCACGGAACCGACGTTCGGCCTGCCCGCCACATGGGTGGAGGCGCAGTACCGCGAGGATGCTTCGCTACGCGGCTACACGGTGGTGGATCCGGCAACCGTGCTGTCGACCCATCTGACGGAAACCATCAAGGCCAACATCAGCGAACTCCTGACCTATGGCGATGTCCAGAAACTCCTCAAGGAGCTTGAGGGCGAACAGGCCAAGCTGGTCGAGGATCTGATCCCGTCGCAGATCACTGTTTCCGGTCTCCAGCGGGTGTTGCAGGCACTGCTTACCGAACGCATATCCGTACGCGACCTTGGCACGATCCTGGAAGGCGTTTCGGAAGCAACCGGGATGACGCGCAACACCGATACCATTGCCGAACATGTCCGCTCCCGTCTCGGCCGTCAGATCTGCGCGGCCAATCTGGCTCCCGGCGGCTATCTGCCGCTGGTTGCCTTGTCGCCGCAATGGGAACAGGCATTCCTGGAATCGATTGTGGGCGAAGGCGACGACCGTCAGCTCGCCATGCAGCCGAGCAAACTGCAGGAGTTTGTCGGCAAGGTGCGTGATGCCTTTGAAGAGGCCGCGCAGCAGGGAGAGGTTCCGGTTCTCCTGACATCCCCACAGACACGGCCGTTCGTGCGCTCGATCGTCGAACGCTTCCGCGCGCATACGACCATCATGAGCCAGGCGGAAGTGCATCCGCGGATCAAGCTGAAGACCATCGGTTCGATCTAAAGTCGGCAGTGATCGGAAAAGGCTCTAAACCACAATGTTGATGCGGGACATGACGGCAGCAGGGCTGGCGTAAACTCTCTGGCCGCCCCGGTTTTGTATCGTGAAGGCTGTGTTGGCCTGGGACGCCTGTGTGCCGATCGACGTGAAGGTGCCGGCCAGATTGCGCAGCTCCTGCATCTTGCGCGCAGACGCCTTGCGGCGCTTGGCCCAGGCCTTGTTATAGTCGGACCAGGTCGACTTTTTCTGTGAGCGAAACTTGTTGTGGTAGTCGCGCTGAACGTAATTTCCGACCTTGGGCATCTTCGCATCTTTCCTGGATACGCGTCCAAGGTCGCAAGTCTTGGTTAACAGGCCGTTAAGTTATCGCAATGTGCCAGTGGTGCCGGGACAATGTCCGCTGACTTCGTCCGGTCTCAACGCCGGCGGTCATTCTCCTTCCATGCCTCCGGGGCGTTTGCTATCGGCCCCCTGTCATCGGCTTGGGGGAGTGGCCGACGGAATTATGCCATGTATAAGAACTCTTTCAGGTGAACTGATTCCAGGAGGTTATATGCCGGAGCCGGTGCTCGATTTGAATGGCTATATGGATTTGCCGGACGACAAGATTGCATTTGTCGTGACGTATCTGGAAATGTTTGAAGCCCCGGCTGAGCCGCTTGCGCCGCCGCGCGGCGATGTCACCCTGGAACGGTGGACAGAGCCCGACATTGAAGTCTATCGCGCGCTTTACCGCGAAGTGGGGGAAGACTGGATCTGGTTCAGCCGGCTGATCTATGACGATACCAAGCTGAAAAAGATACTCACTGAGCCGACACGGGAAAACTTTCTGCCGCTCAAGAACGGCAAGCCGTTCGGCACGCTGGAGCTGGACTATTCCAACCCGGAAGAACCGGAACTTGCCTATTTCGGCCTGGTTCCAAGTGCAATTGGCGGCGGCCTGGGGCGCTGGCTGATGGCACAGGCGGTGGAAATGGCCTGGGCGCGGCCGCAGACCAAACGGCTGTGGCTGCACACATGCACCGGCGATAGCCCGCAAGCGCTGAAATTCTACATGTCGTGTGGATACAAACCCTATAAACGCGCGATCGAAGTTGCCGAAGATCCGAGGCTGTCCGGAGTGTACTCCAGAGACAAGGCGCCGCATGTGCCGGTGATCGCCGGGGCCTAGTTGTGGAATCCAAAAAGGTTGTTCACTCGCATTGAAGATCTGAGACTGGTTGGCGACCAAACCTAATCAGTTTCAGGATCGATGGAATGAACAACCCGCACCAGAATGCCCGCACGTGTTTTTACAGTCGAGATCAAGTTGTTCAGCGCTATGAGAACGGACATATTAGATTGATTTTATTGGATTTATCGGCTTCTGCGCCTGGGTGATGAAACTGCCAAACCGTCCGGCTTGGGGAGCCATCACATCACCAAGTTCCCATACTAAAACGAGCGCTAATGCGACTTGCCTTATTGGCACGTAATCTGAACGGTGAATTTTTCAGCTTCGCTCGCTATGTCCGCTGCTTTCTTTTCCTCACCACCATTCGCAAGGCTGTAATTTGGCTCGATAGTCACGCTTGCCATTAGCGCCGCCATCATGTTCCCGCGCACAGCAAAATTGATGTTCTCCGGCAACGAACCAGCGAGCTCGAGGGTTTTGATCGCGTCGAGCTTGGCCACAACGGTTCCGATAATCGCTCCATAAGCATCAAGAACAGGCCCGCCGGAGTTTCCAGGCTGCACTGGTGCCGAAAGATTGAAGTGCCGCACGTCGCCACCGATGCCAGCCAAGGACGAAACAATACCTTCTGAGATTGTCAGGTTGTCTCCGAGCAATGCCCCGAATGGGAATCCGAGCACATAGACCTGTTCACCACGTCGCACAGGGATCGCTCTAAAGTTTGCGACGTCGTGGGTTTTGTGCGTGTTCACTTGAATGATTGCTAGATCATTGGTGTCATCGACCTTGACCACAAATGCCCTGCCATACCCAACTACGTTGATAGTTCCGCAGCCAGCTATAACGTGGGCGTTCGTTCCAATGTGGCCTTGGCTAGATACGAAATAGCCCGAGCCCGATGAGCTCCTGGACTGGCCCGGCTCTGTTGTAGGCTCACTGGATATTGGCGGCAAAGGTTGCTGTGGCTGTGGACCCCGATTTGCCTGACTTGTTCCATCGAAGAACGTGAGGCTGTTCGACATGGCAACTGCCACCCGATCCATCAGCACGCTCAGCTCGTCGTCCCAGGACAGTGAGAACCCTCGTGTGTCGCCCCTGGTTTTGAATAACCGCAGGTAAAATTTCTTGCCGCTCGTTGTCCCGCTCACGACGAAATATTCATTGCGAAACACCTTGTATTCAACGCGCCTTGTCCGACTTTCTGCCGACAATCGCTCATACAGTTGCCGATAATCAGTGTCGTAATTGGGAATCCGCAGTGTCTCCAATTCGATCAGTCGATCCTTGGAAGTCCAGCGAACGCCCCGGCGCGTCGGATCTACGGAAGTGAACAGCTTCTCCGGGATTCCGAGTTTCACGCCTGAAGAGGGCTCGTCTCGAAATTCGAAGCCGACCTTTTCCATGACCGAACCGCCTTCGGCCATCAGTGTTTCGAATTCACGCTGGTTGAGCACTCCATCAGTTGCAAAGCCATGTTTGTACTGGAAACCGACCAGGGCCTCATAAGTGCGCTTGCCGAACGTGGCATCAACGATGGCAACATAGTCACCGGAAAATATGAGCAGAAGCTGTATCGAAATGCGATCTTCGAAGCTTTTCGAATAGAACCAGTTTTTTGATTGTGCGTAGTCGGCAACGGCTGAAACGCAGAAGAACAACGAAATCCAGATACTCAACACCAACGTACGCATAACAAGCCAACAACTTAATTTTCAACTTTTTGAATTTTGGCGCATTACAGGTTGGCGATCAATCCAATTTGCAACTCACATGTCAGCGACGTTTTCGCATGGCTAACAAAACTACTTGAACTGGCGTCTGAAAAGAATTGGCGCATTTCTCAGCCATCAGCATTGAGGCGACGTTCATCTTTTGGATCAATCAATGAATCCTGACCCTAGATGTGGAATCCAAAAAGGTTGTTCACTCGCATTGAAGATCTGAGACTGGTTGGCGACCAAACCTAATCAGTTTCAGGATCGATGGAATGAACAACCCGCACCAGAATGCCCGCACGTGTTTTTACAGTCGAGATGAAATTGTTCAGCGCTATGAGAACGGTGAGAAGGTCGGCGACATTGCTGCTGCTTTCGGGATCTCCGTGCGCACGGTTTACAAGTGGCTGAAGCGATTTCGAGAGCATGGACGTTCCGGTCTGGTTGCCCGTTCCAGCGCTCCCGGGACCTGCTCCAATGCGTATCTGGCGGGCTGGCAGGAGTTGGTCACGCATCTGCACCACCTGCGCCTGACCGCAGACGAGATTGCCCGTCTCCTCAAGTTTCCACGTTCCACGGTCGCCTACGCGCTCAAGGCCTGGGGATTGAACCGGCTCAGCCGGCTCACGCCTCCAGAGCCTGTGCGTCCGTATGAGCATGAATCTCCGGGTGACCTCTTGCACCTGGACATCAAGAAACTCGGGCGTTTCAACAAGATCGGACACCGCGTCACCGGCCACCACAGGCGCAAACGCTCCAGGGGCGTCGGGTATGACTATGTCCATGTGGTCATCGACGATCACAGCCGCGTTGCCTATGTCGAGGTGTTGCCGGATGAACGCGGCTACACCTGCGCCATGTTCCAGGTTCGAGCCACCACGTGGTTCGCATCAAAGGGTGTCACCATCAAGCGGGTCATGACTAATAATGGCGTCGGCTACAGGTCGAACCTGCTTGCAACGACGCTCCAGCAGCTCGGGGCAAGACATGTCCGCACCAAACCCTATACGCCGCAGACCAACGGAAAAGCGGGGCGCTTCATCAAAACCCTTCAGGAAGAGTGGGCTTACGGAGTTCCATACAAGACTTCAGAACAACGAAATGCAGCATTGCCACGATGGCTCGACATCTACAATTGCCAACGACCGCACGGTGGAATTAACTTCAAGACACCGATCAGTCGCCTGAACCTCAATCGGTGAACAACCTCATTGGAAAGCACACCTAGCGTTCTGGAAAAGTCCAGAACCAGGATCATGGTCCGTTTGGCTGACTGTTCTGAGAGTGATCGTTAAGTGTCATGAAGAAGCAGATTCTTGAATATTACGCAGGGCAGAAATTAGTTATTTTGCGACAATACTAGGATTTTGCTTTTATTGCTATATAAATATTTTTGGAAATGATTCGAAATATTTAAGTAAGTTACTTACGGTACTCATTATCACTGTCTTTTATTTGTCCTTCAAGTTAATTGTCAAATTGGGAAAAGGGGAGGATGATTGGCCGGAGAACTAGGTGTAATCATCTCCGAACACCAGCAGATTGAAAATTGGACTTCTCCGGCCTTTGATGCGCTTGGAGAACGCCTTGAAGAAATCGAGATTTACGGAGAGCCCGAACCTGGCGATTTTGAAGCAGGTGAGAAGGGTGTGCCGTTGCAGACCTTTGCCGGCAACACGGGATCAGCAACGCGACCTACTATAACTGGCGCTTGAAATACGGCGGCATGGATACGTCCTTTATGGCGGAAATGAAGACCATGGCCGAGGAGAGCCGCCGCTTGAAGAAGATGTCTGGAATGACTTCCCATTCCACCAGCTGCAAATAGCAGGTGTTGCACATCAAACCGCGCCGGATCAGGCGCTCATCTTCACCCTTTCGGGGAACGCGTCCGCGATTGCCTTGCGGTTGGCGTCGAGTACACCGCGTTCTGTAATGAGGCCGGTGACCAGGCGGGCAGGGGTGACGTCGAAGGCTGGATTACCGACTTCCGAGCCCTCCGCGACGATGTTGATGGTCTCCACCGTGCCCCGGTCGGTGCGGCCGGTCATCTGACTGACCTCTTTGCCGCCGCGTTCTTCGATCGGGATTTCCCTGACGCCGTCGGAGAGCGAGAAGTCAATCGTGGGTGAGGGCAGGCCCACGTAAAAGGGTACGTTGTTGTCCCTTGCGGCTAGTGCCTTCAGATAAGTGCCGATCTTGTTGCAGACGTCGCCCGTGGCCGTTGTCCGGTCGGTGCCGGTAATGACCATGTCGACTTCGCCATGCTGCATCAGGTGGCCGCCTGCATTGTCGACGATCACCGTATGGGGGACGCCGTGATGGCCTAGCTCCCAGGCGGTCAGGAAAGCGCCCTGGTTCCGCGGGCGGGTTTCATCCACCCAGACATGAACCGGAATGCCGCCGTCGTGGGACATATAGATCGGGGCGGTGGCGGTGCCCCAGTCGACGGTTGCCAGCCAGCCGGCGTTGCAATGGGTCAGAATGTTGACCGGCTCGCCCTCGCGCTTTGTCCGGGCGATGGCCGCGATCAGTTCCATGCCATGCATGCCGATGGCCATGTTGATGGCGATATCCTCGTCACAGATATCGCTGGCAAGGGTGAAAGCCGCTTCGGCGCGGTTCGCCGGCGCAACCTGGATGAGGGATTTGTGGGCCCGGTCGAGCGCCCAGTGCAGGTTGACGGCGGTCGGCCGGGTTTCCAGCAGTACCGAACAAGCCGCCTGCAGGGCGGCATCCGACGGATCCGCGCGCATGGCAAGGGCAACGCCATAGGCAGCCGTCGCGCCAATCAGTGGTGCACCGCGGACCTGCATCACGCGGATCGCGTGCGCGGCATCTTCCATCGTGTGGAGTTTGGCAATCTCGAAGGCGTAGGGAAACTTCGTCTGGTCGATGATTTCGACCGAGCCGCCATCTTCCGCGAGCCAGATCGTACGATACTTCTTGCCGTCAACATTCATCGCAAAGTCTCCCGCGCCAGCGCGCTTTGTCTTTGCATAACCCATGAATTGGCAGCACGCCAGCGCGCGCCTGCTGGCCTCAGGGTTAAAAATCTCTTAAGCTTTGTTAACCATGTTTGTATCAATGCCAGTGGATAGCAGGCGGGATTGGCCTTGCCGCCATGTCTCGTCCGAGCGAGTCAGTTAAGAGTTGATTCACTAAAGGCAGAAGAACGGAGTCAGGCGCCTCATGTCCCAAATGCAGGATAACGTTGTTCCACATACGCGCATGCGGTCCTTGCGCGACGCGATCCGCAAGGTTCAGCTCGGTGAAGTCGAACGATCGGATGTGGTGGTTGAACTGCAGGAAACGGAGCGGGCTCGCCTGGATATGCTCGCCGACGAACTCAAGGACGTCTTCAAGGAAATCCCGGAAGACGACGACCAGTTCTCGCTACAGATCATTTCCGGCTCGACGCCACGGCTCTGGATCGATGCCACCAGCCATGTGTCTGTTGGCGGCGACCGCCGCACCTACCGCTTCCTGAAAGACACGCGCCTTGGCCGCGTGGTCATCCTGGAAACCGCCAATATCGACGACATGGCAGACTGCCTGACCGAATATATTGCCGAGCGGGTTCTGGAGCGGGAAAAGGCGCTGGAAGGCGACTGGCTCAACAACCGCCTTCGTCAGGTCGCTCTTGAAAGCAAAGTGGTTCGGATCAAGGAAAGCCGCACGCCCTGGCTGGCTGTCATCGGCGCTTTCGGCATCGGTCTTGCCGCGGGCATTGTCGGCCTGGTCGCCTTTGCCTGGTTCGCCAATCCGCTATAGAGCGTAATACCAAGCGCAATAATCTGCGTCTTCAATGAGGACTTCATCGCGCGAAATCTGCGGTGGCAGGAGGGCCGCGCATCGTCGATCTTCTATATCAGTGAAGAGCAGTCCGATCTTGCCGCCGAGCTCCGGACGGCCCAACAGACACTCGCGGAAAAGCAGCGGTCACGTGGTGCGGAAAAAAAGATCGCTGGCGAGCGCGAAAAGGCCCTGAAGAGCTATCGCACCGAACGAGCCAAGCTGATAGCAAGATCGCTGCATCTGGGCAACCGTAGGTACGAGGCCGGACAACTGGGGAAGGACTATGAAAAGCTGCCATACGACAAGGGTTCAAGATTGGAGGAAGAAGCCCTCAATGCGCTTGTCGATGTAGCCCGCCTCTCAGCGCCGCCGCCTGCGCTGAAACCCATCGAGATCGAGGTTGATGGCATCCGCAAAACGGTGGAAGGCGCACAGCACTTCGCGGAACTAGGTATCGGGACGGTGGTGCTGGACGGCATGGAAAACCACCCTTCGATGGTTCCCTGGTTGAAGACCGGCCAAGATTATAACAGCGCTAACCCCGTAACCGCGCTCTCCGCCGCATTGCTCATTGAGCGTTTGCTCGGGCTGGAGGGCAACGCCCAGGTTACTCCGGGACTATATTTTCCGGAGACGCTAATCCAGCCGGAATACGCTGTCAGCGGCTATCAGGAATTCGGAATGAAGATCGAAAAAAGATAGTTCAATCTGCATTGTGTCGGCAGCCATGAGTCCATACCTGGCTGCCGCCACTTGGAAACAAGATGTCATGAAGTCAGCAGAAATTTACAATCTTGACGAACGTATCAACTGATTGGTGCGTAAATTCGATGTCTAGGCCGCGAACCTAATTGCGCAAAATGGCCGAAAATGGCGAGGAAGACAGCGGCTGCATCATCTTCAAATTCAGGTATTCCAGACTAACGGCGGTGGCTGAGAGTTTCGACCAACCGAACATTGCTGCCGTCCGACAGCCGAAATCGTGTCCAGTTAAATACACTTTTAGGGATATTGATCGCGGAACTCCGTCGAGCTGTTGTTGTCAGCTCCAAAGAGGGCGCGGCAAGATCATACCACCCCATAGTTTCCAGATTTTCTTCAGCTCGGACGATGTCTTCGCTGGCCCATGGCCAAAGCGATGTGCCCAGCAATTCAGAACCGTCACGCTTAAATTCGTCAGCTCTGGCGGGCGAATATGCGAGCAGATTATGTGTGAGGTCGCAGACGAGGTGCATTGGTTGCAGGGAGTCATTTACGAAACGAGCCAGTCTTTGATCGGCTCCGCTGGTCAACCGTGCGGAGACCAAAGCCAATATGGCTTTTAGATCCGTTTCGCCGGGTTGGTGGCTACCGTTTTCCCAACGGGATACCTGACTCTGGGATACCCTGAGAAGCTCCGCGAGATGAGTTTGTTTCACGCGATGCAAGGCGCGCCACGTGCGTAAGCTGCGAGCCACATCGGTCGCCAAACGCGACTGGGAATTCGATGTATGGGGATCTTCAGTCATCGGGTCGAGAATATCTTATTCATGGTCATGGTACAAAGGAACGGATTATGAGCACCGACAGAGGTGCTCATATGTCCATTGGTAAAATCGAAATTTGGCTCTATCTCACCGGCATTCTTGCTGCTGCACAATTTGGTAAAATGCCCGCGCTGATGCCGAGTATCAGTGCTGAACTGGGCATAGGTCTTTTTGCCGGCGCGATGATAATTTCGCTCATCGAGGTAAGCGGTGCGTTGCTTGCGTTTCCTGCCGCGGGTTTTTCCGCTCGTCTCCGTCATTGGCGTACGCTTTTGGCCGCGATCGCCCTGCTGGTAGCGGGTGGCGCGGCACAAACATTCTCCGGCGGTTCCGGAACACTGTTGTTCTTTCGTGCGATCGAAAGTGTCGGTTACCTCGGTGTCATAGTATCCGCTCCTGTTCTTATGGCCAGGGAAGCAGAGCGTTCCTCAGCCAGTTTGGCGCTCGTCCTGTGGAGCACCTTTTTGCCGGTTGGTCTTGCAGTGGGATCCATTACCTCAGGTATCGTGGGCGAGGAATTCGGCTGGAGAATTGCAATATTGCTCTGGTCTGTATTGGGATGTGGGCTATTGATACTCACTCCTTCGTCGCGGTCGCGAGGTCGACAAAGAGATGGTTCCAACGTAACTGCCGAAGCAACCTGGCCTGCATTTTCGGCCATTGTCGCAGCCCTAGGATTCGGGAGTTTTACATGTTTTCAGGTCGGTCTGCTGGGGCTTTTTCCTGAATATCTGGTCAGTGAAAAATCCGCTTCTATCCAATTTGCCGGGTTGATTGCCGGCTTGGGAGGGTTGGCGACGGTGAGCGGTGTTGCCGTACCGTTCTGGATCTCCCGAAGATCCGGGGGCGCATCTCCAAACCTTTCTCTTCCGCTGCTGCTCGTGTCTTTGATTTTGCCGGCCGTCTTGCTGTTTCCGGTTTACAGCGAGGAACTGTCTCTGGTTGCCGTGGTCGTGGTATTTCTGCTGCTGAACGTCATTTCAGGCATCCTTCCGGCAATTGTATTTGCAGCACTACCACGGTTGGGCGGGAAGAATGGAATAGGCCCTGCAAACGGAATCCTTGCGCAAGCAGGTGCACTTGGGTCGCTGAGCGGACCACCACTTTATGCGTTTTGGGTGTCCATTTCCGGATGGACCGCAGCCGGCGGTTTCGGTTTGGCCATGTCGATTTTGGCAATGACGCTTCTGTATTCCGCCGGAAGAATTGCGGTCGCGGCCGAAATGACAGAATTCAGCAAATCGTCTTGTGCCACATGAAGCGGACATCATGGGAACGCGAGTTGCCTTCCTTTACTCGTTTTCCGTTGCCCTGGATTGAACGGGAGTAAACGAAAGCTCTCAAAAATCGATACCTGATCATGACGTCGCGGATGCCGAGGTTTTTAGTAACGACATCGCGATGCGGGGCCTCACTCATATAGCTAAGTTGACGATTTGCTCATAAAGGCAAACTGGTACGATGGTGTTTCCGGTTCTTGGGGGACAATAAAGTTGAGGCGTTTTGGTCCAATCTGAAGCCGTAAATCTGAATTAGGAGGTGTCATTGTTCGCCGGATTCGACGAAATGGATGTAAGGCTCGGAAACGCAACGATTCATGCACGTGTCGGAGGGGCCGGTGCGCCGTTGCTCCTGCTGCACGGTTATCCGCAGACCCTGCTGGTCGGGTTGGTTTTGTTCAATGCGCTGCCAGTAGACCACGGCAGGCGGTTTGCCGCCAAGGGCGGAGTTCGGGCGCTTCCGGTTGTAAAAATCCATCCATTTTCGGACACCGTCCCGGGTCTGGGAGCCGGTTTCCCAGGCGTGCAGATAAACGCACTCCAATAATCTGCGTTTCTCCCACTTCCCAAGTCCTGCACCATGTGGATTGCGACGAGAAGGGGAGATCTTTTACCCGTTCGGAATTTCGACTACCCGCTCGTTCAGCAGCGCGACCGGCTCGTCCGGCTCCTGAAAGCCGTGTTCCTCCATCCGGCAGGCCCAGCCATCATTGGTCTTTTCGATCCTGAACAGATTGTAGCGTGCTGCCGGTCTCTTGCCTCCCGGTGCGCTGGTCGCGGACGGAACGCCGACCACTGGAACCGGTCCGTCCGGGCCTTCAATATTCTGGAAGCTGTCGATATGGGTATGCCCGTGCAGGATCAGTTCCGCGCCTGCATGCTTGACGACCGCCCGCACCCTTGAGGCATCCGACAGCCGCTTGTGCCAATGGGTGGCCTGTTTGAAGGGCGGGTGATGCAGCATGACGACGCGAAAGAAACCGTCCTTGCCGAGATCCTCCAGAATGTCCCGCAATCGCCTGCTCTGTTTGCTGCCGATGCGGCCCGTGGCAAACCAGGGGCCGCTGGCCCGGCCTGTGGTGACGCCGATGAGGGCAATGCCGCCGCGCTTGCGGACATAGGGAAAAGTGGCTTCGGACCTTGTGCTGATATCCGGAGCGCCCGCAGCATTGTCGCCGCACATGAACGGCCACCAGGCCGCGCGCGCCCGGCGCACAGCGCCTGGAACATAGGCATCATGATTGCCGGGAACGACGGAGACGTCTTCAGAGGCGCCGATCTCTTCCAGCCAGGCTCTGGCGCCTGTAATTTCGAGAGGGAGCGCGATATTCACCAGATCGCCTGTGACCGCAATATGGTCCGGCGCCTTGGCTTTCATGTCCTCGACAAGCTGTTCGAGATAGTTGGCGCCCATGATCTTGGAGCGGTTCCGCTGCCAGTTGAGGTAGCCAAGGATGCGCTTTGAGAACAGTTGCAGCAGTTTGGGGTCTGGCAGAGGGCCGAGATGGGGGTCTGATAAATGCGCGAGCGTGAACATGGTCGCGCATCTTCAAATCAAAAAGCGCCGCGTCAAGGAAATAACGCGGCGCCCAAGGAACGGACACATAAAATTCTGTTTCTGAAGCCTGATTAATGGGCCTCGGATCGAGCGGTTAATGTGAGGATCGCGCCGTCAGGAGGCTTTTCTGGTTGCCTTGGCTGCAGTTTTGGCGGCCTTGGGCATCTTGTCGGCACGCTGGTTTGCGGAGCGGGTGCTCTCGTGCAACGTTGCTCCAACGACATTGATAAAACCGATCATGGTCAGCTCCGCTTGGTTCCTTGCCCGGCTCAGTTGCTCGGGAATGTGGTCAGGATTGCAGCAACGCGCGGGTTGCTGAGGTCAACGGCAGGTTTCCACTGGTAATGGGCCGTGCGGTGGGGGCGTTTGCCAAAGAGAGTGTTCAACATTGGATTGTCCTTCAAACTCAGGCAGCGGAAGCGGCTTGCCCTCAAAATCATCATCGTGCCCGATATATAGGCACTTCCTGTCTGGAGGAGGAGCGTTATTCTGACGGAGCTGCCCTGCACGGATTGCATGGGTCAGCAAATCGTTTTGCCTCGGATGTGAGAGCTAACTGATTGCATATGCTGAAGATTTTGTCATTTCTACCCAAGCGCTGGACGAAGCGGATGATTCAGGGCGCCGGGCTTTTGCGAAATCCCTACACGCTTGGTGTGCGGGTGATCGTGGAAGACGAGCACAAGAGAGTGCTGCTTGTCCGGCACAGTTATCTGAAAGGCTGGTATCTGCCGGGCGGGGGCGTCGATAATGGCGAAACGCTTGAAGAGGCCGCCTGCCGGGAAGTGCGCGAAGAAGCCGGTGTCGCGGCGCGGAACAGGCCGGCCCTGCTCAATATATATCTGAATGAGGAGGCGATGGGCCGCGATCACGTCGGCCTTTACCACCTGTCGGACTGGTCTGCGGCGGAAAATTTCCTGTCGCCGAACACGGAAATTGCCGAAGCCGCCTTTTTTGCCCTGGACGCGCTGCCCGAAGGACTGAGCGGGGCGACGGCGCGCCGGCTGACGGAATTCTGCTCGGGCGCGTTCAGCTCGGGCAAGTGGTGATCGCGTCTGCCGTCGTTCCGTTCCTGCCGAAAGGATTTCGCCCTGGCGGGGAGCAGCGGCCTCAGGCCGCCGCCCGTAGCCGTTCCCGGTTATGCGGTCTCATGAAATCAAGATCCGGTCCGACAGGAATGATCCGGGTCGGATTGATGCTTTCGTGGGAGCCGTAATAGTGCTCCTTGATCGTCTTCATATCCACCGTGCCGGCCACACCCGGTATCTGGTAAAGTTCGCGCAGATAGTTTGACAGGTTCGGATAGTCGTCGATCCGCCGGATGTTGCACTTGAAGTGCCCGACGTAGACCGCGTCGAAGCGCACCAGCGTGGTGAAGATGCGCCAGTCGGCCTCGGTCAGGCTGTCGCCCGCAAGATAGCGCTGGTTCGCCAGCCGTTTTTCCAGGAAATCGAGCGTGTCGAACAGCGCGGTGACCGCTTCTTCATAGGCCTCCTGCGAGGTCGCAAAGCCGGATTTGTAAACGCCGTTATTCACCGTGTGATAGACGCGTTCGTTGATGTCATCGATTTCGCTGCGAAGCGCCTGCGGATAAAAGTCCAGCTTCGATCCGGTCAGGCCGTTGAACTCGGAATTGAACATCCGGATGATTTCGGAGGATTCATTGCTGACGATCGTATTCTGGTGCTTGTCCCAAAGGATCGGAACCGTCGCCCGGCCGGTATAATGCGGATCGGCCTTGGCGTAGACATGCCAGGCGTAGTTGGCGCCGGTCAGCGGTTCGGTCTCGGCAAATTCCCAGCCGTTCTCCAGCATCAGGGGCTGCACCGCCGACAGCGAAATCATGTCTTCCAGCCCTTTCAGCTTGCGGAAGATCATGGTGCGGTGTGCCCAGGGACAGGCATAGGAAACGAAAAGGTGGTAGCGGCCTGCTTCGGCCTTGAAACCGCCCTTGCCGCCGGGACCGGCGGAGCCGTCCGCGGTAATCCAGTTCCTGAACGCAGCGTCCTTGCGCACGAACCGGCCACCGGTGGACTTGGTATCATACCACTGGTCGGTCCAGACGCCGTCGACAAGCAATCCCATAATGCACTCCCTGGTGTTGTTCTCCTTTTTAGGTTGTGCCGTGACAGGCTAATTCAATCAACTGAATGCTGTGTTCGGCTACGGTGAACAATGGCAGCCATCTCCTTGCAGGCAAAAAATTCTGGACCGTAAAGAGCTTGCGTGGTAACCGCTTTGCCTCATGAACAAGCCGCCGGTTCTGATATCAGGACACGGCGCGGAACGAGACAGAGATTGATGACCGCAGGTCTGACACTTCGACGACGAACCAGCCGACGAGAAAACTCTCGTCCGCTCCGTCGCGGCTGACCTGATTCCGGATTTCCAATCAAGACGTTTCATCCGGGCTGCTGGCAGGCGCGCCTTAATTCACATTTGCCTGCCGGAACTCCTCAATGAAACAGACGACATGGGTCATACGGCCCGAAGACAAATCCGACGTCACCGCAGTCGAAGAACTCCAGGCCGAAGCCTTCGGCCCGGGCAGGTTTGCCCGTACCGCATTCCGTATCCGGGAGAACGTGCCGCATCGGGCCGATCTCAGCTTTGTCGGCCTGGCGGGGGCGCAGGTTGCCGGGTCGATCCGGCTGTCACCGATCCGGATCGGTGAAACGGACGCGCTACTGCTCGGTCCGCTGACTGTGTCTCCGGATTTCAAGAACAGGGGTCTTGGTAAAGCGCTGATGCGCAGCGCCATGGACGCGGCGGCTGCGGCCGGCGACACGGCTGTGCTTCTTGTTGGCGACGCGCCTTATTACAGCCCCTTCGGCTTTCAGCAGGTGCCGCTCGGACGGATAGTGCTGCCGGGCCCGGTCGATCCGGCCCGCCTGCTGGTGGCGCTTTTGAACGACGGTGACATGCCGAGCGGCGCGGTTCGCGGCGGAGAGGCGTAAAGGTTCTCCATGACGCGGTGCCTGGTGCCCTAACGTCCCTCGCGGTACCAGGTCAGAGAGATGGCGCCTAGAAGCAGGGCCAGGCCCAGAAGCCCAATCATGAGCGGATACCGGTCCACGCCATTCAGGACGCTGGCTTCCGTTGCCTTGAGGCCGATCCAGCCATTGCCTTCGTAGCTTGCCGACTGGCGCAAGGAAACGACGCGGGGCATGTTCAATTCGCCGCCTATATCTCTCAGCCGCCGTGCAGACCCGCCGGTGGCGTCACTGATGGGCTGAAGAACCTCGGTCGTCGACAGAACGTCCGTATATTCGCGCGGGTTTTGCGGCCCGACGTGAATCAGCGTGCTCATGTCGCCTTCTGTCACGGTGAAGAGACCGGTTTCGGTAACCGGCATGCCGCCGCGCCACAGTCCCGGTTCCTGCTCGGTCATGGCAATATCGGACCTGTCGCCCGTGGGTGAGAGTACGGTGACTTCACCCACGGAATCGCCAAGCGTCTGACGCTCAACGACCAGTTCCGGGCCACGCATTGAAACACTCAAGGCTTCTTCTTCCAGGTCCGGTTCCTGCATCAGCCAATGGGCCAGCCGGCGCAAAAGCGGGACATGCGGTCCGCCGCCCTCAAATCCCCGTGCCCAGAGCCAGACATGGTCAGACAAAAGCATCGCCACGCGGCCTTTGCCTTCCCGGTTCAGCACCAGAAGCGGCGTATCGCTCGGGCCCGACATCAGAGCCTGACCCTTGTCGAGTTCGGTGCCGACCGCGCGGAACCAGCGGCTCCAGTCAGGCGGGCTCTGCTCCGAGCCCGGCAGACCCCGGGTCACCGGATGGCGCTTGCCGAGTTCGGCGAGGGTGGCGTGAAAGGGTTGTTCCAGAATGGTGCCGGTCGGACGGGCGGGTAGAATGGGCGCCAGCGGGGTGCGGTAGAGGCTGCCGGCTTCGGCATAGTCCGGTCCGCCGGCCAGCAGCACCGCGCCGCCGTTTTGAACATAGCGTGCGATGTTGTCGAAATAGAGCATCGGCAGCACGCCGCGGCGGACATAGCGGTCGAAGATGATCAGATCGAATTCATCGATCTTGACCGAAAACAGTTCGCGGGTCGGAAAGGCAATCAGCGACAGCTGGTTGATGGGCGTGCCATCCTGTTTTTCCGGCGGGCGCAGAATGGTGAAGTGAACGAGATCGACGGAGGCATCGGACTTCAGAAGATTGCGCCAGGTCCGCTCGCCGGCATGGGGCGAGCCGGAAACCAGCAGCACACGCAGGTTTTCGCGGATGCCGTCGATCGTCACCACGGCCCGGTTGTTCAGCGTGGTCAACTCATCAGCCAGAACCTCGGCATTGAATTCGAAGATATTGTCGCCGCCGTGGGCGATTCCGACCGGAATGTCGATCTTCTCGCCCGTCCGGGCGTTGCGCTGGGTGATGACATCACCGTCACGCTTGACGGTCAGGCGCACCTGGTCGCCGGGTCCGGTGCCACGGCCCTGATCGACCACGGTCAGGCTGACCGTCTGCTCCGACCCGACCAGGCCGAAACGGGGGGCATTTTCCAGAACGATACGCCGGTCGCGTTCGTCGGCCGTACCAGTTATCAGACCGTGGACGGGGGCATCGAAGCCGAGGGCCTTTGCGTTTTCCGGCAGGTCATGGATCTGGCCGTCACTGACGATAATGGCTCCGCCGACCCGCTCCGGCGGGACATCAGACAGGCCGTTGGAGAGGGTTCGGAACACTTCCGTGCCGTTGCCGGTACCCGAGTTCCGGGATTCCAGGACGCGCAGATCAAAACCGCTGAGCGCTTCGATCCGGCTCTGGATTTCCGCGGCGGTTTCTTCCGTCGTCGCTTCACGGCCGGCGAGGCGTTGGCTCTGGCTTTTGTCGACGACAAGTGCAACGACGCTGGACAGCGGCTCCCGGTCCTCGCGCTCCACCGCAGGATTGGCAAGTGCCAGCAGGAGCAGCGCCATCGCGAAAGTGCGCAAAACCCAGCCGCGCAAATTGAGATATCCGGAAAATCCCGTCAGCAGAAGGGTGATGACTATACCGGCGATCAGCGCCCAGAAGGGCAGCAGCGGGTCGAAGGAAAGGGACCAGACCATCAGCGCTCCTATTGCCCAAGCCGTTCCAGGAGGGCGGGAATGTGAACCTGGTCGGCCTTGTAGTTGCCGGTCAGACTGTACATGACGATATTTACACCCGCGCGGAACGCGTAATCCCGCTGCACCGGATTGTTCGGCACGGTCGGATACATGAAGTCGCCGCTTTCCGTGATCGCCCAGGCGGCTGCGAAATCGTTGCCGGTGATCATGAGCGGCGACACACCGTCACCGGCGCGTACCGGCCGATCGCCGCGCGCAGCCACTTCCCCCAGGCTTTCCACCCAGAGCGGGCTTGTCGCGTAGCGGCCGGGGAAGGTTTCCAGGAGATAAAACGCCTTGGTCAGAACATGGTCCTCCGGAACCGGTTCCAGCGGCGGAACGTCCAGGTCTTCCAGGACCTCGCGCAGCTTCAGGGTGGCCGGTGTGGAGGAAAAGCCGCTGGCTGCGGTGTCAATGTGATCGCGGGTGTCGAACAGGATCGTGCCGCCATTGCGCATGAAGGTGTCTATGCGGGCGATGGTCTGGCTGCTCGGCTTGTCCATCGCCGGGTCGATCGGCCAGTAGAGCAGGGAGTAGAAGGCCAACTCGTCCCGCGAAATATCGACGGCAATCGGAGTTCCCGGTTCGAGCGCTGTGCGCTCGGCCAGAAACTGGCTGAGGCCTGACAACCCTGCGGCGCTGGCATCATCGATCTCCGGATTGCCGGTCAGAACGTAAGCAAGCCGGGTTTCGAGTGTCGAATTGAGCGCCTGCAGTTCGTCCGAGGACGATTGGGCTCGGACGTTTTCAGGAAATGCCGCCGCCAGGGCAAGACCTGCAAGTGCCAGAAAAACCGCCACGCTTGCGGTTCTGCTCCGCAGTCCGATGCGGCTCAGTCCTCCGGCCAGGAGGAACACGGCGATGGCGTCAAGCACCATCAGGAGGAAGGCAAGGGTGAAGAACGGCGATCTGAGATCAAACGGGTCGGACGTCGGGTAGGCGGTTTCCACCGCCTGCTCGCCGAGTGGTTCCAGATCCAGCGGTTGAATTTCGTCTTCCGCCCGCATCAGGTTCAGGGCCCGGAAGCCGTCTTCCGTGCCGTAGAGGCCGGGAGGCGTCCTGCGGCTCGCGGTGGCATCACGGAAAGCGTCGCTGTTCACGGGCGTGACTTCTACCGGAGGCGGCCCGAAGCGGCCATAACCGTCCAGCAAGCGCAGCGGCGGCAGAACGCTTTGGGAAGCGTTGGTGTCGTCCGCCGTTTCCGATGCGGCGGCGACGTTCGAGACGGCCAGGATCCGGCGCAACATGTTTAGGAAGACCCCGGAAAGCGGCAGATTGGACCAGGAGGAATCCGCTGTCACGTGGAACAGCACCACGCTTCCAGTACCCAACGGCGCGGCAGTGACCAGCGGTGTGCCATCTTCCAGCATTGCCCATGTCTTTTCAGGGAGGTCGGCGGTGGGTTCGGCGAGAACCTGGCGCGTGACGGTAACTTCCTGCGGAACCTTCAGTCCGGAGAATGGTGAGCCTTCCGGGAAGTCGGCCAGATGCTGAGGCTGTTTCCAGGACAGCGAGCCGCCGAGTGATCTGTCACCGGCCCTGAGGCGGACCGGAATAAGATCATCGCTGCCACCGGCTGTACGCGGCCCGGCGAACCGGACAAGCGTGCCGCCGTGCTGCACCCATTCGCGCAGTGTCTCCGTGGCTGTATCGGGCAGGCGGCCGATATCGGCGAGCACCAGAACGGAAATGCCCTGATCGATCAGAGCCGGAACAGCTTCTGCAATGCCGGCATCGCGCGGACGGCGGATATCGGAGAAAGGCGCCAGCGCCCGTTCAAGATAATAGACTGGAGACAGGAGCGGCTGGTCTAGGTCGCCGGATTGACCGGAGATCAGGCCGACCGTGCGGCGGCGCCAGCTGTCGTCCACAAGCTGCACGGCGCCCGCGGCGTCCTGGCCGGAAATCTCAACGCGGGCGATGTCATTGCGCAATTCGGTGGGCAATTCGAAAAGGGCGTCCGCTTCGGTGGCTCCGGCCTCAAATGTTGCCTGGGTCTCCCCAAGCACCAGCCCCTTCAGATCCATGGCACGGACGGTCGCGGTGCCGAGCTTCTGTTCGGGATGGCGGACAACCTTCAGGGAAAGGGCTTCCGCGTCGTTGGCGATATCCTTGAGACCCATGGGCGTTTCCAGTCCGGTCATCACCGTGATGGGAGCCGTTCCGGCAATTTGTGCCAGATCGTCCTGAAAAGTGTCATCGCTGCGCGTGCTGTCGGAGAGCCAGACGACGGCGCCGGGAGGCGCTTTCTGGGCGGCCTTGCGCAGACCCAGGCTCAATTCGCTGCGGATGGGCGGGTAGGGTCTGGGTTCAAGTGCCCGGAGTTTTTCCAATGCGCTTGCGGCTGCTTCGGGAGCAAAGCCTTGTCCGGGTCCTTCCGCCGTTGCGGCGAAAACAACCGGCTGTCCCTCCTGTCCGGCGGCGGTGAGGATCTGTTCGGCGGCGCTGATCTGCGCCTCCCAGCCTCTGGCGGAAGTCCAGCCATTGTCGACCAGGAGCCAGAGCACACCGTCGCCGGTCTCGACCGGTTCGGAGGAGCGCCAGACCGGGCCGGCAAGGGCGATGATCAAAAGCGCGGCAAGCAGAAGGCGCAAAAGCGTCAGCCACCACGGGCTGCGCTGCGGAGTTTCCTCATGCTGGTCGATGTCCAGCAGCAGGCGCGTTGGCGGGAACTGGACTTCCCGGGGGCGCGGCGGCGTTAGCCGCAGCAGCCACCAGATCGCCGGTAGCAACACAAGAGC
>JBNLAU010000348.1:0-5561 GCA_050302295.1 Roseibium sp.
TACGGTAACGTTGATGGAACCCTCGGTCTCCGCATCGAAGCTGGCGCCGGAAGCAACCGTAACGGTCCCATCGGCGGCCACGTCAAACCTGTTGTCGTCAACGGAGTAAGTGACCGTGTCACTGACATCCGCGTCGCTCGCCAGAGCCGTGATACCGACTTGCGTTCCGGCCGCGGCATTTTCAGCGATCGCGTTAGACGACATATCAGCATCGGAAAATTCGGTTGCCGCAAACTCATTGACGTCGGAAATTTTCAGCGTGAACACCTGCGAGGACTGAGAGCCATCGCTCGAGCTTGCCGTTACAGTAATCGACACGGAGTTCTCGGCTTCCGCATCAAAAGCCGCGTCTTCTGCAATGGTGACGATCCCGTTTTCATCAACCTCGAAGCGCGGGTCATCGACAGAATAGGAGACTGTGTCGGAAACGTCCTGATCCTCGGCCGATACCGTGATCCCGATCTGGCTTCCGCCTTCCGAATTTTCGGCAATGGAATCAGCGACAGCACCAACATTGTTGAGGGAAGAGACGTTGTATTCGTTTACGTCCCGGACTGTGATGGTGAAGCTTTCCGTCTGTGTCGCACCATTGGGTTCGCTCGCAAGCACAGTTATTTCATGGCTTCCGGCGCTTTCCGCATCAAGTTCGCCAGCGACAGTAACGATGCCGGTAACCGCATCAATCGAGAACAATCCGCCTGCATCATCAAGAAGGCTGTAGGTGACGCTGGTTCCATCTGAAGTGTTGGCGGACGCCCGTATGCCGGTGGCATCACCAACCGCAGCGTCTTCCGCGACAGAATTCGCTCCTTCATCAGAATCAACGACGGCAGAAAGACTTGTGTCGGATGATCTTTCCGGCAAGTCGTTACTTTCAGCCGAGAGCGCCTGGCTCTCTTCGGAATTTTTATCTTGCGAGGGAACTTCGCCGCTTTCTGTTGAGGAGACGGAAGCGAATGTGGCAGCTTGTTGCGAGGTGTCGCTCAGATGCTCTGACGCATCGGCCAACGAGCCGGCGTCCTGCAATCCTGCCGTTCCGCTTTTTTCAGCCAGTTCGGATCCGTCGTCGGCTGCGTGGTCTTGAATGACCTCCGCGTCCTGCTGTCCGGCAGCGGGTTCGGCCTCTGAATTTTCGGAAGCCGGAATACTGGACCCGGCCAGTCCTGCTTCGGGCGTCTCGGCCTGGCCGAAACTTGAGTCTTCCGGTTTGCTATCCAGATGCAGGTTGGCATTCACCTGCTCCATGGACTCGCCCATATCCTGGTCGAGATGATAATCGTGTGCCTTGCCGAGATGCTTGTCCTGCGAATCGAGCATGCCGGAATGAAGCATGCTATCCGAATTCAGAGTCGTTCTGGTCTCTGACGGACCATCACTTTTCGGAGCCTTGGTCTCTTGGTTCCGGTTTTCAGTATCGCTTGCCATTTCGATCGAAGATCCACGCAATTTCCAATCCTGCCAGACAACGTGACCGGCCTTAACAAAGCGGAAAAGTGATCTAATAATCTGAAGGTTAGTTCGATTAAAATCCTGGAAAAAGGCGATAGGGTAAACGCTTTTTAAACCTGATACGGACACTTTAAGCTAGTAAGTTTACGGCTCTGGCTCCTTTATGCTGAAATCAGTGTTTTCGTCATTCTTCCTGCCCCGCTTGAGGGTGAGGCATTCCCCGTCTGGAAAGTGGATTTCTTCTCCCGGATTGCCTCGTGACGTCATTGTCGCTTCGATCTTTGCCAATATCCTGAGCTTGGCGATGCCGCTCACCATTCTGCAGGTTTACGATCGCGTTCTTCCAAACACGTCAACCGATACCTTGCTGGTTCTGATGCTCGGTGTCGTGGGCGTCTTGATTGCCGACGCGTGCATCAAGGTTGCGCGTGCCGCCGTTGTCGGCCGGTTGGGGGCAGGGTTCAACCACCAGGCCCACACGGAGCTGTTCCGGCGCGTTCTGAACGCTGAGCCGGACCGGCTCGCAAAAACGCCCGTATCCGTTCAGGTTCATCAACTGCGCTCCCTGCAATCGGTTGCCGATCATTACGGCGATCAGAGCCGGCTACTTGCCATTGACCTCCCGGCAGGCGGGATCTTTCTGGCAGTGTTGATTTTCATCGCCGGTCCGCTGGCGCTTGTTCCCGTTTGCCTTCTCGGCATTTTCATGCTTTTCGCGCTGAACCGAAACAAGGATCTGCAACAGGTCGTTTCCGAGCGCGCGGATCAGGACGACCGCAAATCCGACTTCATACTGGAAGTGCTGTCCGGCGCAAAAACCGTCAAATCACAGGCCATGGAAGCGTTGATCATGCGGCGGTTCGAGCGCCTGCAAAAAGCGGCGGCCGGACTGAGTACCAGGTACATGCGCTTGTCGGGCCAGGCGCGCGATGCTTCAGCCCTGTTTGGAACAATGACAACAGTATTCGTGGTGCTTTTCGGGGCTATGATGGTCATCCATGGCAATTTCAGCGCGGGCGGAGTTGCTTCCTGCACACTGCTGTCCGGCCAGTTCGTTCAGCCTTTCCTGCGCGCCATCAATCAGCTCACCGATATGCAGCGCCTGAAGCACGACTACGCACAGGTTCGGGATCTCTTCGAGGTTCCGGAAGTCAAACCGCAGGAGGACTTGCCGGTTAAATCCGATGGTTCCATTCATCTCGTCAACGTCTCGGTGGAACTGGGCGAGGGCAGGCGGCAGGTCTTCTCTGACCTCAACCTGACTGTGGAAACCGGCCGGTCTATTGGAATCAGGGGATCCGACGGCAGTGGTAAATCAACGCTCATGAAGCTCCTGACTGGCGAATTGAAGCCGACGACGGGCAGGGTCATGATCGGTGGAAGGAACTATGACGGCCCTTACGAGCACGCATTGCGCCGGACAGTTGCCTATGTGGACAACCAGGCTGCGGTTTTCGACGGCACTATCCTGGAGAACATCACGATGTTCGGCGCGGTCTCCGACATCGCGCACGCCCGCATGGCAGCCAGGCTGATCGGTCTGGAAAAGGAAATCCATCTTCTGCCCAAAGGTTATGAAACCCGGCTCGGTTCCGACCTGGGCGGCAAGGTTCCAACCGCAACCCTTCAACGGATCTGCATTGCACGCGCTCTTGCCGGCGAGCCGAAGATCCTGATTCTCGATGAAGCAAACGCGCAACTGGACCAACAGGCCGAAAAAGGTCTGACGGACGCTCTCACCCGTCTGCGGGGATATCTGACGGTAATTATCATCTCTCATCGTCCGTCAATGCTTGCCATCGCGGACAATCAGTATGAGTTGCGGGACAATCAGATTCACCCCTTGGGGACTTTGACCATTGATACGCAGCCAAACAGGTTGGAGCAGTCGGCGTGACCAGAAACCTCTTTGATCTGGAGGATGGCGGTCCCGCAGGAAATCCCGTCCATCGGCAGTGGCAGAACCTCTCCACGGAGCTCTCCTCAACTGCATCAACGGAAAAACAACTCGGCCTGCCTGAGGAAGGTGGGGCGCCTGCAGAAAAATGCCTTATCCCGCTCTTGCGTGAAATGCGCTGGCAGGGAAATGACCGGCTGCTGTTCGAGGCGCTACCGCACTTCGACCGGATTGCATCCTTTCAGGAACTGCGCGTCGTCCTGAACAGGCTGAATGTGAAAACCGTGCCTTACCGTGGCGCGGCAGCAGAACTTTCCCAGTCTCAGTTTCCCTGCCTGCGGGTGACCGGCCAAGATGTTCAGGTCGTTGTCGGAAAGACGGATACGGGAGATCTTCGAGCCTTTTCCGGCGAGGGCGGCGAAGCCCTCATCCTGCGGGCAAAAGAGATCCGGAAAGACGAAATTTATCTTTCCTTTGAAGACGATGAGCAAGAAAACCGGGGTCAAAGCGGCCGAAGCTGGTTTTCCGCGGTCTCCAAGCGGTTCCGTACCAGCGTAGTGGCGATTCTGGCTCTCGGTTTCATTCTCAATCTGCTGGCGCTCGGCCCGCCCTTGTTCATCATGGCCATTTACGACAAGGCCATGGGTGCCAAGTCGACGGAAGTCCTTATCACGATGGCGGTCGGGATTGCCATCATCCTTCTGTGCGAGATCGCCTTAAGAAGAACCAAAACCTGGCTGCAATCCTATCTCGGCGGCCGTATTGACGCGATTGTCGGTAACAAGACTTTTGAGCAAATACTGCATTTGCCCTACGCGATGCTGTCGGAAGCGCCGATCGGGACGCAGGTCATGCGCCTGCGTTACTTCGACAGCGTAAGGGACATCTTCCAAAGCTCCCTTTTCAACGCCATGATCGACATTCCCTTCACCCTGATCTTTATCACGGCGATTTTTCTAATTGGCGGTCCAGTTGCTTTGCCAGCCCTGGCGCTTCTGGCCATTTATGCCTTGATGGCGGTTTATGTGCTGCCCAAAGTTCAGCGGGAAGTCGCCGCTGTCGGGGAACAGAAATCGAAGCTGAACAGCTTCATGATTGAGACCCTCCGTAACCAGCGCACCCTGCGAAACCTGTCAGTGGAAGACATCTGGCTGGATCGGTTCTCCGCAATCTCCACCAATTTCAACAAGCTCAATGTCCACGCCCGCAACATCACCCACGTGCTGCAGATCGTCTCACAGACCCTCATGACCATCTGTGGCGTACTGGTACTCGGGATTGGAGCCATGCGCGTCATGAACGGGGACATGAGCCTGGGGGCACTGATCGCGACAATGGCGCTGACCTGGCGGGTTCTGAACCCCATGAACCAGGCGTTCTTGAGTATTACCCAGCTGGCCCAGAGTCGCACCGTTATTGATCAGATCAACAACCTGATGAAGGTGTCTCTGGAGCGCAAACCCGGCCATCTGCCAAAGATCACCCGTGATATCCGTGGTGATCTGAAGATCTCCTCGCTCGTGCTCCGATATCCAGGCGCAACGGAGGCGTCGCTCAAAGGCGTGGAAATGACGATCAAGGCAGGTGAAATGGTCGCCATCACCGGCCCAAGCGGCTCCGGAAAAACGACCCTGTTCCAGGCGCTCACGGGCCTGTTCCAGCCGCAAGTCGGATCCATCCTGTTTGACGGCCTGGATGTCCGCCAGTTGGATGCCGCCGAATGGCGCTCATCCATCGGCTATGCGCCGGATGACCTGGATTTCTTCTATGGCACGGTCAAGCAGAACCTGTTGCTGGCGCACCCGGGTGCCACGGATGAGCGCCTGACGGAAATTACCGATAAACTCGGACTTCTGTCCTTCCTGGAAGAACATTTCGAAGGCCTTGAGACCCGGTTGAACGGCAAGGTTTTGAAGCAGATTCCCGACAACATGAAACAGCGCATCGTCCTGGCCCGCACCTTCGTCAAATCGGTTCCGCTTTATCTCTTCGACAATCCCGGAACCCACCTCGACTTTGAGGGCGACAAGAAATTCATGGCCATGATCGAAGACCTGAAGGGCAAGGCGACAATCATCGTCAACACGCAGCGCCCGAGCCACATGAAGATGGCTGACCGGGTGGCGGTCTTCAAGTCCGGCCAGATCGCCATGATGGGACCGCCCGACAAGGTCGTCCCGTTACTCATGGACCAGCCGGCAAAGGCGAGCTGAAG
>JBNLAU010000349.1:0-8311 GCA_050302295.1 Roseibium sp.
CTCGAAAAGCGACAAACTGCCCGCGCCCAAGAATGCCGCCAAACCATTGATCGTTCTGGATCCCGGCCATGGGGGTATCGATACCGGTGCGACGGGCGTGGCGGGTACGCTTGAAAAGGCGGTTGTTCTGGATTTCGCCGAATTGCTCAAGGAGAAACTGGAAGAAAGCGGTCTTTACAATGTGCATCTGACGCGTGACGACGACAGGTTCATTCCGCTTGGGCGCAGAGTTGAAATCGGTCATCAACTTGGGGCGGACCTGTTCATTTCCATTCACGCCGATTCTGTTCGCAGGGGGCGGAAATTTGCCCGTGGCGCTACGGTCTATACCCTGTCTGACAGGGCTTCCGACGCTCTTGCGGAGGATTTGGCCGAAAAGGAAAACATGTCCGACATCATTGCCGGCGTGGAGTTGCAGGACGAACCGGTCGAAGTCACCGACATTCTTCTGGACCTTGCAAGGCGTGAAACCCGATCCTTCTCAGTCTATTTCGCCCGGAACCTGGTGAGTGAATTGAAAAGCGCTGTCCGGCTGATCAACAACCCACACAGATCCGCCGGGTTCCGGGTCTTGAAAGCGCATGACGTGCCGTCGGTTCTTGTCGAACTGGGTTATCTGTCCAACGAGTATGACGAGAAGCTGCTTGTTTCGGATGAATGGCGCGATCGAATGGCCGGCGCCATGACCGAAGCGATCCACGGATTTTTCCGGCCTCGGCTGGCCCGCCAGAGTGAGGCGCCATCCCAGTAAAAACATTGAATTGTTTCGAAAATTGAAAGCCTTGCGTAACACTTGCCTCAGCATCGCCATATTGGTGCACGAGGAAAGCGGACAAGTATCTGTGACAGACAGCGCCGGAGGGTGCTGAATCCAGGTTTCCGTGCTAGAAAGCCGGAAGCGCTAAGATCGGGGAAAGACGAGCCCGCAGCATGAAATTTTTGGTGAAGTTTTTTGGCTACCTGTTCGGAATCGGAGCGGTTCTCGGGCTGCTCGTAGCCGCAGGAGTTTGGATGTATCTGGAGACCCTTTCGGAGGATCTGCCGGACTACACCGCACTGAAGAACTATGAGCCGCCGGTCATGACACGTGTTCATGCCGCAGACGGCAGCCTGATGGCGGAATATGCAACACAGCGGCGTATGTTCCTGCCGATCCAGGCGATACCGGACCGGGTGAAGCAGGCCTTTGTCGCAGCCGAGGACAAGAACTTCTATTCCCATATCGGGGTGGACCCGGAAGGTATCGCCCGCGCTGGATTGCGTTTCATCAAGAACTACGGTTCCGGCCGCCGGCCCGAGGGTGCTTCCACGATTACACAACAGGTAGCGAAGAACTTTCTTCTGTCAGACCTTGTCAGCGAGGAGCGCCGGCGCCGCTCTGCCGCTTACGAGCGCAAAGTCAAGGAAGCCATCCTGTCGCTGCGCATCGAGCAGGCCTATACCAAGGATGAGATTCTCGAACTTTATCTCAACGAGATCTATTTCGGTTTCGGCGCCTACGGTGTTGCCGCGGCTTCGCTGATCTATTTCGACAAGTCGGTTCACGAATTGGACCTGGAAGAAATGGCCTATCTGGCGGCGCTTCCCAAAGGACCGAGCAACTATCACCCCTATCGGAAGACCGAAGCGGCGGTCGCACGCCGGAACTACGTGCTCGATCGGATGATGGCCGACGGCTACATCTCGACGGAAGAGGGAGAGGCGGCGAAGAAAAAGCCGCTCGTCGTCAAGCCGCGCGAGCGGGGCTCGTTTCTGTTCGCGGCCGAATATTTCACCGAGGAAGTCCGGCGTGAGGTTGCCGATATCTTCGGAGACAAGCGCCTTTATGAAGGTGGCCTTTCGGTGCGCTCTACGCTGGATCCCGAACTTCAGCAAATGGCGCGCAAGTCGCTTATGGACGGCCTGATCGATTTTGACCACAAGCGCGGAAAATGGCGGGGTCCGGTGGATCGGATCTCGATCGGGGCCGATTGGGGCTCCGCTCTGGCGGAAGTGGAACCCCTGAGCGATATTCCGGAGTGGAAGCTGGCGGTCGTTCTGGAAAGTGGCAGCAGCGAGGCGCAGGTCGGTATTCAGCCTGAAAAGCTTGTCAACGGCAAACTCTCCGAAGAGCGTGTCACCGGAAAGCTGTTCCTGGACACTATGAAGTGGGCGCGGGTCGATGGCCGCGCGCCGTCCAGTGTGTCCGACGTGCTGGCACCGGGCGATGTTGTCTACGTTCACGAAAGCCCGGTTGCTCCGGGCACGTTCGAACTGCGTCAGATTCCGAAAGTCTCCGGGGCACTTGTGGCCATGGACCCTTATACGGGACGCGTTCTGGCCATGGTTGGTGGTTTCAGCTTTGCTCAGAGCGAATTCAACCGCGCCACTCAGGCCTACCGGCAGCCGGGGTCGTCCTTCAAGCCGTTCCTCTATGCGGCTGCGCTCGACAATGGCTATACGCCGTCTTCGGTGATCATGGATGCGCCGCTTGAAATCAGCCAGGGACCAGGGCTCGGGACCTGGCGACCGCAAAACTATGGCGGCAAATTCTACGGGCCGTCGACGTTGCGTACGGGCATCGAACTTTCGCGAAATGTCATGACCGTCCGCCTGGCGCAGGACATGGGCATGCCGCTGGTGGCCGAGTATGCCAAACGTTTTGGCATTTACGACAACATGCTGCCGGTTCTTTCCATGGCGCTTGGCGCCGGTGAAACGACGGTTCTGCGTCTGACGACCGCTTACGCGACGATTGCAAATGGCGGCCGAAAGGTGCGTCCGACCCTGATCGACCGCATTCAGGACCGTTATGGCCGGACCATTTACAAACACGACAGCCGCATCTGTGACGGCTGTACACAGGACAATTGGGAAGGCCAGGAAGAGCCGGCCCTGATTGACGACCGTGAGCAGGTTCTCGATCCGATGACGGCTTATCAGATTACTTCCATGATGGAAGGCGTGGTTCAGCGCGGAACTGCAACTTCGGTCCGAGCCGTTGGCCGTCCGGTCGCCGGCAAGACTGGCACCACCAACGACGAAAAAGACGCCTGGTTCATGGGCTTCACGCCTGATCTGGCCGTCGGGGTTTTCGTCGGATACGACACGCCGAAACCCATGGGCCGCGGTGCGACCGGCGGTCACGTTGCCGCGCCGATCTTCACCGACTTCGTCAAGAAGGCGCTGGCCGGCAAGCCGCCAGTAGAGTTCCGGGTTCCGAAGGGTCTGCAGCTGATTGCGATCAACCGCCGGACCGGACTGCGTGCGGCTGCGGGATCACCGGGCGCGATCCTGGAAGCCTTCAAGCCGGGTATGGCTCCGAATGACAGTTTCTCCGTGATCGACTTCCAGGGCTCCATGGGTGTACCGGCCAATGTTTCCCAGGAAGCGCTTGATGCGGTTGCCGGTGGAACTGGCGGTCTCTATTGAGGTCACGCTGCTCTGTTGCCTGAAGCGGCAACTTGCGGCCGTCCATGCGGTTTACAGCAGCCTATGCCGCGGGGTAATGTCCCGCTCCAATTCACGGCCCGGCGTCTCCTTTACGAGGCCGGGCCGCTTCACTTAAATAAAGCGAGGTATCCGATGCGCGCCGAAATGGAAGCGATCGTTGATGAAATCAAGCAGGCCATAAGCCTGCTGAGGAGGCATCTTTGACTGGGATCAGGCTCTCGTCCGTTTGGAAGAACTGAACGCCCTGTCCGAAGATCCGGAGCTTTGGAACGATCCGGCCAAGGCACAGAAACTGATGCGCGAACGCCAGCAACTCGATGACGGCATCAGCGGCGTCAGAGAGCTGGAACAGGATCTTGCCGATAATACGGAACTGATAGAACTCGGCGAGATGGAAGACGACATGTCTGTCGTAAAGGATGCCGAGGAAGCGCTGCGGGGCCTGAAGGACAAGGTCAACAAGCTGCAGCTGCAGTCCCTGCTGTCCGGAGAAGCCGATGCCAATGACAGCTATCTGGAGATCAATTCCGGGGCTGGTGGCACGGAAAGCCAGGACTGGGCCTCCATGCTCCTGCGCATGTACCGCCGTTGGGCTGAAAAGCACGGCTTCAAGGTCGAAGTGCTGGAATATCATGACGGCGAAGAGGCCGGTATCAAATCGGCAACGCTCCTGATCAAGGGAGAAAACGCCTATGGCTGGCTGAAAACCGAATCAGGGGTTCATCGTCTGGTGCGGATCTCTCCCTATGACAGCAACGCCCGCCGTCATACCAGCTTCTCAAGTGCCTGGGTCTATCCGGTGATTGACGATTCGATCGACATCGACGTCAACGAAAGCGACTGCCGTATTGATACCTACCGGGCTTCGGGCGCGGGCGGTCAGCACGTCAACACCACCGACTCTGCCGTGCGCATCACTCACCAGCCGACGGGTATCGTAGTGCAGTGCCAGTCGGAGCGCTCGCAGCACAAAAACCGGGCAACTGCCTGGGGCATGCTGAAGGCCCGTCTTTACGAAGCGGAGCTGAAGAAGCGCGAAGAAGCGGCAAGCGCGGAAGCTGCGTCCAAGACCGATATCGGCTGGGGCCATCAGATCCGCTCTTATGTGCTGCAGCCCTATCAGCTGGTAAAGGATCTCAGGACCGGTGTTGAAAGCACGTCACCGAACGATGTTCTTGACGGGGCTCTCGATCCGTTCATGGAAGCAGCACTGGCGCAGAGAGTCTTTGGCGGCGATCCGGTTGAAGTCGAAGACGTGGAATAAGGCACTGGCGGCAAATTGATTGATGCGCCCGTTTTCTTTCAGAGGGAAAGCGCAGTCAATTTGTCGCCCGCCGTAATAAACGGTGCCGGGTTGCTCGGCTTGTTGTTATGGCGGATCTCATAGTGCAGATGCGGGCCGGTGGAGCGACCGGTCGAGCCGACATTGCCGATCTGATCGCCGGCAAGGACATGGTCGCCCTCGGACACCCGGATGCGGCTCAAATGCGCATAGCGGGTGACAAAGCCGTTGGCGTGGTGCACCTCGATCATGTTTCCGTAGCCGCCATGCTTGCCCGCGCTGATTACGGTTCCGGGCGCTGTCGCGTAGACCCTGGCACCATACTGTGCCTTGAAGTCGAGCCCGGTGTGCATCGCCAGTCGGCCTAAAAAGGGGTCCACTCGAGGGCCATAGCTGCTGGAAATGGAGCCGTTTCGCAACGGGCGCTTGATCGGCAGCCGGAGAGCGGTGAACTTGACCTGCCGCCAAGCTTTGAGGGCATGGTCGGCGCGTTCGATGCGTTCGAAAAAGTTCTCTTTCTGAATGGGCAGAAAGGGGCCGCCGACCGACGCATGCTTGCGCAAGGCGGTGTTGACCGCCGGCGCAATGAGGCGGGTGATCCCCAGAACATCGTCAATCCGGCTTTCAGTGGCAACCGTAATGGCATCAACCGCCGCGGTGCTTTCCACATCCATGGCGGAGATGTCAGCCTTTACTGCCTCAAGCGCAACTTGTTTTTCAAAGTTTTTTTTTACGTCGAGCGCCGCGGCTTCATCGCTGGTGACCGGCTGCTGAAGGATCGTCAGCGGGTCGACGCTCTTGACGGCACTGTCACGTAGTCCAAGGGCCTTCACCGGCTCGTCGATCAGCTCGCTTTCGCCGCCGATCGCGGATTTGTCGTCCGGTTCCATGGAGGCAAGGCCTCGGCTGTCCAGGCTCGGCTTTTGCGGCGGTACCGGCTTGTCACTGCTCAGGTAGATACCGGCGTTTTCCGCGCGGGCCACAAGGTTGGCAACAACAGCGTGGCGCTGATTGAGATCCTGCTGGCGGCGCAGAACGTCCATAACCTGGATCTCCACCGATTCGCGGTCGACCATCTGCCGGCTGGTCAGGTTTTCAATCTCAGTCCGGAGCCGGTCGATGTGATCCTGATATTTCAGCACCAGCTCTGTACGCTCGGCGCTGGCTTCCGCCACCATGTCATTGCGCAGAAGGTAATACCCCAGGGTTCCGGCAACCGCCAGGCTTGCCGTGACGCAGGCCAGTGCGCCGCAAATCAGGTGTGCGGGCCGAACGCTGTATGTCGTTGTCTTCGCGCTTTTCCCCAAAGCCGCATGATGCGGCGCCGATGGGGGCAATTGATTGTTACGCGTCTGTTCTCGGCGCTGTTGCATGATCACTCAGTCACTGCCTGCATTCTGCAAAAGATCTGAGTTTGATTAGAGTTTGGTAAGGTTAATATTTCGTCTTCATCGACGTGAAAATCAGCCGATGATCGGAGCGAGAGGCTTGTAAAAACCGGGAGTTAGCCCGGCTTCCGAGCGCGCACGGTCGTTGAAGGGCGGTTTTAGTGCGCCGCGGAAATGCCGGCGCACGTAGGTGTGGAATGCCGGTTCGGGCCTGATTCCCTGCCTGTCACACAAAAAGCGGAACCACTTGGCACCGAAGGCAACGTGATTCTTCTCATCTCTGTAGATGACATCGAGGCATTTTGCAGTGTCTTCGTCGCCGACGCGGCGGGCCTTGTCGATCATGGGCGGCGTGATGTCGAGGCCGCGGGCCTCCAGCACGAGCGGGATGATGGCTAGCCGCGCCGCGAGATCGTGGCCGGTGTCCTGCGCGGCTTGCCACAGCCCGTCATGGGCGGGGAAGTCGCCGTAGGTTGCGCTTAGTTTCGCGAGCCGCTCCTGGAGCATTGCAAAATGCTTGGCTTCTTCCAGTCCGACACGGACCCAGTCGTCATAGTAGGAGCGGGGCAGGCGGACATGCGCGAATCGGCCGATCAGGTCCCAGGTCAGATCGATCGCGTTCAGTTCGATATGCGCGAGCGAATGAATGAGCGCCAGCCGGCCCGCCTTGCCGGTCAGGCTGCGTTTGGGCATGTCTCGCGGTGCAAGCAGAACGGGCCGGTTCGGTCGGCCGGGTCTCTCCGGCATGACGCCGTCCCTGGACGACGAGCCCAATGCCAGCTCCCTTTGAAACCAAGCCTTCGACACTGCGTAAGCCAGGCGGACTTTGTCACCGGTGTCCGGTGTCGTGACGATGGCACGGGCGCCGGCCACGAGGCTGGACGACAGCGACGATTCAGAAGAATGCGGCATGAAACCTATTTCTCTGACAGGGATTGGGTGAATTTAAAGTGCCCGGGCAGCTTCCAGAACGGCGTCCGCGTGGCCGGGGACTTTCACTTTGCGCCAGATTTGGGCGATTTTACCGTCTCCGTCCACCAGAAATGTCGCGCGTTCCACGCCCATGTACTTCCTGCCATACATGGATTTTTCCACCCAGACGCCATAAGCCTCAGCGGTTTTGATTTCGGTGTCCGCACCCAGTCGGACTGCGAGGTCGTGCTTGGCGATGAAGTTGTCGTGCTTTCTGGCCGAATCGGGCGAAATTCCGACAATAGTGATGCCGAGGCTGTTGAAATCCGCAATCTGCTGGGAAAATGCGATGGCCTCTTTTGTGCAGCCCGGCGTGTTGTCTTTGGGATAAAAATACACAACCACGGGCTTTCCTTTCAGGGCGCTCAGCGCGATCCTTCCGCCGCCATCACTCTCCAGATCGAAATCCGGTGCCACGTCGCCTATGGCCAAATCGCCCATATTGCCTTCCTTCCGTCAAAGTTTGTGAGTTAATGCCCGAAACAGGCAGTTCAAAGAGTAGGAACTGTCGCTTTTGCCTGAGAGTCCGCAGTATCATAAGCCGGCCGGCGACTCGTTCAATGCTGCGTGGTAACAAGGTTTGCCTGTTCCTGTGCGCTTAAGTTTGCCAGACCGGCACGTACAGGCCGAAGAATGGACCATCGGAGTTGCCAACCAGCGGCGGATCAGAAGGGTTGACGAAAGCCAAGGTATCGAATTCAGGACGCAGGCGGTTGCTCTATGTCGTGGCTGCTGCCTTGGTCTGTCTGACAGCTGGTGTTATTGCGCTGTTCGCCACCGGCCCCGTCAGGGTCCCCATGCTTGGCAGCCTTCTGGCGATGCAGGGCAGCCGAGGTCCGGTAGAGCTTTCGGTTGCGCGCGCAAGCCTGGATTTCACGTCGCCTGACGGCATTGACGTCGTTCTTGAAGGAGCGGACGCAAATATTGCTGGGCCGTCACCCGTTACACTTCACGTGCCGAAACTGACGGCGCCGCTCGATCCCGATGCGCTTTTCTCCGGAAAGATCCATTTTTCGTCGCTCAAGCTGGAAAAACCTCGACTCAACGTGGCTCTGCCCGGCGGACCGGCCAAAGTGCCTGAAATGGGGCCGCTCATGGAGGCGGTTGATCGGGTGAGCGATGTGATAGACGATCAGTTCGCCCGAAGAAATCTGCAATTCGTAAGGATCCGCGATGCCGCGGTTGAATTGTCAGGCACCACTCCCCGGAAATTTGACGGAATAGACGCTGATATCTT
>JBNLAU010000350.1:0-3836 GCA_050302295.1 Roseibium sp.
TCATGCGTGGGCGGATCGTTTATCACGGCAATCTCTGGCTAAGACGCGATGTCCGCGGGCAGGGGCTGGCGGAACCGCTTACCCAGCTCGGCTTTCTGATCTCCCTCCTGAAATGGACGCCTGACTATCTTTACGGCCTGATGGCGGCAAAGAGCGCTGAAAAAGGGTTCGGTGTCCGGGTTGGCTATCGACGGTTCGTGCCAAGGGGAACCCATTGGGACATTGCTCCCGGACATATCAGGTCGGATGACTGGCTGGTCTATTCCACCAAAAGCGATCTTTTCGGTCTGGCGAAGCTAATCGTCAGAACTTGCGTTGAAGATCCTGAATGACGCCGAAATAGGCGCAAATGCGGTAGTTGGAATTGGGGTTCGGCCGCACGGCGACAATCAGGCGCTCAAAGGCAACCTCGAAATTTTCACCATTCACATGGACGGGCGTTCTTGCATAGCCATAATAGGGCACGCCTGCGAGAGCGCTGCGGTATCCCTCTGCGGAAGCCATTTCCAGCTCTGCATCCGGCGTTCTAAGCGCAACAGAGGGACTGGAAGGCGACGCCCAGTCCTCGCCGAACAGAAGCCGCTGACCGCTTTCCTGACCGACGTAGAAAATCGGTGGCGGCGAAAAATCGTTCATCTTGTCGGAACACAAACTCAAATACGGCAGGAACGGTTTCAGGCCCTGCTGCACGCTACTGCCCTGGGCCGACATGATGCTCTCGTAAAACGAGGATAACATAGGATCCGCCAGGCCGTGTTCGAGTGCCTTGATACCGAGTTCGGTGAAGACTGTGTCCGGGCGTGTTAGCACGTCATTCCCTGATAATTTAGCGTGTTTACTGATCGAAAGCCTTTAGCAGAAGAGACATGACATTCAGGAATTCGTCTCTTTTGTCTGGCGACAACTCCTCCGGGGTGGACGCTCCGTAGTCCAAGGTCAGGATCATGTCCCACATTTCCGTCAGGTTGGCCTCGTCAATGGCTGACTTCATGTTGACCGGTTCGGACGTTGACGGCCGAACGTGTTCCGGGACATAGGTGCCCATAGTCTTGAGGTATGGGTAGTGCATGAGACGGCCTTATTGTTTTGTCTTCGAGGATTCTGAGTTCCGGAGCATCAATGGACCCGGCAGCGTCACTCGTTCTACGGTTGCAATTGTCATTCCGCGACTCGGCACAAGAGCTTTCGCAGATCCGCAAGTTCACGTTAGGGAAATTAATAGCACAAGTTGCAAGGTTCGTCATGTCATCAAAAGGTAACGCCGGAGAGATTGAAAAATATCGTTAATGCGTTCTTGTTCTGTCCGGGATCGGGCAATCGGGAGGATCCACGCGTCTTTCACCGCTCGCTTTATGAACCTGAGGCAGTCTTTGGTCCCCCGATTTCAAGATCGGTGTTGACTTCCGGCCAAAAGGCGGGAAAAAGCTCTGGTATTAAACTGAAACTCTGCGAACTGGTTTAGGGGCACTGTTACATGGTCGCGCGCATTTACCGTCCTGCCAAAACAGCTATGCAATCGGGCAAGGCCAAGACCCAGCGCTGGGTGCTGGATTATGAGCCGGAAGTCGCGAAATCTGTCGAACCCCTGATGGGCTATACGTCCTCCTCCGACATGAAGCAGCAGGTTCGCCTGTTCTTCGAAACACAGGAAGAAGCCGTTGCCTATGCCAAGCGTCATGGCATTCCCTACAGGGTGGAGAAAGCCCAGGAGCGGAAAATCCGCGGCGCGGCCTATGCCGACAACTTCAAGTTCAACAGGGCCGCTCCCTGGACCCACTGAGATTTACGATTAAAAGCTGAACCATCTAGTGAGACGGCTAGCCGAGCAGGGTTGCCTGTTGAAAGCAGGCCGGCCGTATCGACACGGATTTGGAATTCAGCCAGTAAGTGAATAATGTCCGATGGCTGCCATCGGAAAAAAACAAGGCCCCGTAGCTCAGCCGGATAGAGCACTCGCCTTCTAAGCGAATGGTCGCAGGTTCGAATCCTGCCGGGGTCGCCACTTTTGCAAAATATCATTATAATTTAAATGCTTGACCAATGGCTCAGGCGCCGGAGCGTAGGGTGCGGGATCACCTGTTCTCGTTCCGGTCCAAAAAGGGCTGTGTTCAAGGTCGATCTTCTTGCAGTCGGCCTTGGGCGTTCAGAGAGACATCATGTCGTGTGTGGTCCTGCCGGGCTCGCTACTTGCCTCGACAATCGCCTGCCTTTGAATTTTGGTTCACAGCTTCTCTGAGCCGTTTGCAAGCGCCCACAACCTTATGACAACCGCAGGCGGAAAGCGCAACGCCCTGCCGGCGCGAGATGCGCATGGCAGGGATTACGTTCGACCGAAGACCTGGTCCGTTCAGACTGTCTCTGTTTTGGAGGTATCCATGCCCTGTTGACCGACCATCAGGGGAGTAATCTTGGTTTTCAGGATCATGTCGACATCTTCGGAGCCGTCTTCCAGAGACTGCAGTGCCATGTCGAGGAAATAGGAGCAGAACGTCCGTCCGTCCTTGTCCGACTCTTTCTTGGTATAGCGAATCATCCGTTTGATCGCTTCGACTGCCGGCTCTTGTTGAGCGTTGGAAATAGCCGATTTTCTGACTGTTTTAGACATAATACTACCCACCAGTATTAGTTTTGCCGATTACAGCTCTGCGCTGCTGTGACCATCCTCCAAAAAGCATGCTGTTGCGGCGTGAAATGAGCGTGATAAGCTGATGTTGTGTTTGCTGCTGCGGATAATCCGCGGTTGCGCGGCCACGACATCTCGATGCTGAGTATTAATTACGGGGTTTTAATGGCAAACGCGTCCTGTTTCGCTTGCCTTGGTCGGCCTTTACTTCTTGATAAGGGCCAAGAGCCTGTTGCGGTCAAAACCCGTAAAGCATTGGCGATAATCGGCTATTTGAGTCGACAGAATGGATTGATCACGCCGCGTGAAACCCTGGCCGATCTCCTATGGAGTGGAGCCGACCGGCACAAGGCCATGCAGTCCCTGCGTCAGGCGCTCCGGCAATTGAAAACGGCGGAGGATGCAGCGCGAATCGACGTGGTTGTTTCCTCCCCGGGCCATGTTCAACTTGACCAAGGCGCATTTGTCTCCGACCTGATGGAGCTGATGACGTTGCTTGACAAGGGCCGTGCCTCTGACTTCCGGGAAGCTTCGGATTTATGGCGCGGTGACTTTCTGACCGGTTTTGACGATATCGATTCGGAATTTTCCGACTGGCTGCAGGTTGAGCGTGAGCGGGTCCGCTCCGAAGTGACAACCGCAGCACTCCGCCATCTCGACCAGATTTCCATTGAAGATGGAGGGCAGCAAGTGGAGGCCGGTGCCCGCTTTCTGCTGAAGATGGACCCGGCCTTTGAAGCCGCTCACCGGCTTCTCATCAGTCTTTACAAAAAGCTGGGCCAGCAGGAACGCGCCGAGCAGCAGTTCAAGACCTGCGAACGTGAAATGCAGCTTCATCTGGATGTGGAGCCCGACCAGGAAACCCGGGACCTGCTGGATGAAGAGGGAATTGCGAGAAAAGCTGAGAAGCCTGCCAGTCAACTCAGAACAACCTCGCCATTTCATGGGAATTTGTCGAATAGTTCGGACGAGATTCCTCTACCGGAAATATCCATAATTTCTGCTTCGCTTACCGATCCCAAACTCAATGATGCAAGGCACTTGAAGGACGAGATTGTCGCCGGGCTTTCTTCTTTCAGATCGTTCGATTTGTACCAGGCGGAATACTTCGGCGAAGAAAATGCCCCTAAGCCGACGCTGGTGGAGGGAAGTGAGCTTGGCAGTTATCTGCTGAGATTCCGACACGATGACCGTAGTGAAAAGGTCTCCGTGC
>JBNLAU010000351.1:0-5522 GCA_050302295.1 Roseibium sp.
TCTGCGGAGTTGCCGCGCAAAGATGCCTGCGGATACGCTGCGCGACGATCGCATCGCGCGCATCGTCTTTGACCGGTTCCACGTGCTGCCCGCGGTGAACGTCTTCCTGAGCGCCTTCCAGGGTCTCGGCGTCCGGCTGGAACTGACGGACTGTCCGGTCAACCTGCACGACGAACACCTCGATTTGGCGGCGCGCATCGGACCGCTTTCAGACAGTATGTTCATTGCTCGCAAAGTGGGCGAGGTGCGCCGCATCGTCTGCACCAGCCCCCCTATCTCGAGAAACGCGAAACTCCTAGGTTTCCCGGCAACTTGGCGAAGCTGGACGCGATTTCTGCGGGATTTCGAACCCGCCCCTGGCCAGTCAACCCTCTCCATGAACCGTGCGCCTTGATCTGAACCGCGCCGGGTTTGCCGGAGGCTCCAACTCCAGAGTAGGATGGAGCGCGATGAGCAAAACGAAATTGCGCGCTACAGGATGCTCCGGACAGAGGAAATCAAGAATTAGGGTTTTTCTTGGGGCAACGTATCAAACTAAATAAAGTTCAATGAAAACAAAATATTAAAAGAGAAAATGGCGGACAGAGAGGGATTCGAACCCTCGATACGGTTGCCCGTATACACGCGTTCCAGGCGTGCGCCTTCAGCCACTCGGCCACCTGTCCATTCGCAAGCGAAACCCGCTTGAGTGGGGCGCAATATACTCATGACGCAGTCAAGCGCAAGCGTTTGAGAGAGTTTTTTTTGGCAAGCCGGATGTTTGTGGATTCATTGGCAATTTCGGGGTTCTGAACCGCTTTTGGATCGGCCCGCCCAAGGTGCCCAATGAGACGGAAATCTCACGGAAATGTGTTGCATATCAATTCTTGTGCAATCATTTTTCGCTATATTTTATTTATTACGCATTCAACGGAAGGTGTAATTTTTGAAAACATACCACCGTGAGTATTATCTAGCTTAAGCTGGTAGGGCTGAAAGAAACTCCATGATTAGTGTTTTGAAATTTTTATTTCGTGTACTGGGATATGGCTGTCTCGCCGTGGCAATTATCGCCGGCATCTCGGACGCCAGCAGTTCCATTGCGCAATCCCGGATCTCGTTGGCGCCGCTTGGCCAGGTTTGGTTTGATCTGGCGCCGGACACGCTCAATCTCACCCAGGCGGTGGTGCAGCGGTATGTCCATCCCGGGCTCTGGGATCCTGGCATTCAAACCGTGCTGACCTGGCCGGTCTGGGTGGTTTTCTCGGCCATCGGGCTGCTGCTTCTGTGGCTTGGTGCAAAACGCCGCCGGCAAAAGGTGCAATACGCCTGAAGAATAATGTTCGGCGCTTTGTTTCAGTGACCACTTGGAAAGTCCGGACAACTGCGCCACATTCTCTTCAACGGTGCCGCAAACTGCGGGCCCGCCTGCGGCGGATACAGTCTGTGGGCGGCCTTGAGCCAGTATGCGGCCCAAGTGGTATGCCCGGGAGAAACACAATGTCATTCATGAACATGCTGACCAAGAAGTTTTCGCTTCCCGGCAAGGAGGAGGCGTTGCCGGGGCGGGCAGAGGCAATCGAGCCTGCTCAGCCTCATTTCGTGAACGGCAGGCCGCTCATGGGGCCTTATCCGGACACGCTGAAAACAGTCATGTTCGGCATGGGGTGTTTCTGGGGGGCGGAGCGGCTCTTCTGGCAGGTGCCTGGGGTGTATGTAACCGCCGTCGGCTACGCCGGGGGCTACACCGCCAATCCCACCTACCACGAAACCTGCACAGGCCGCACCGGCCACGCGGAAGTCGTGCTGGCCGTCTACGACCCTGAGAAGGTCACCCTTGCCGACCTTATGAAGGTATTCTGGGAAAGCCATGACCCGACACAGGGCATGCGCCAGGGAAATGACACGGGAACGCAATACCGTTCGGCTGTCTATGTGGCCTCACCGCAGGATCTTGAGGTGGTGGAAAGGTCCAGGGAGGCCTACCAGCAGGCGCTGAAGGCCGGGGGCCGTGCGGCGAAGATCACGACGGAGATCCGCCTGCTGGACACGTTCTATTTCGCCGAAGATTATCATCAGCAGTACCTGGCCAAGAACCCGTCCGGCTATTGCGGCATCAGCGGCACGGGCATTTCCTGTCCGGCGGAGCCGGTCCAGGAAGGGTGATAACGGCAAGCTTGTTCCGCCCGGTCTTTCGCAATCAGCGGATCTTTGTCGCAGGCCAAACTTGACCTGATGTCGCTTCGATGTCATGAGCCGCCTTTTACGGGCCATCCGAGCGCATGAAATCGGCGCACAATCGGCCTGTTCGTCCATGGGACCCTGGAAATCGGCACGCCTTGATGTCTGAGAGCGCTTTGAAGCCTGGAACGATACTGCTTGTGGATCTCCTCAAGCAGCGGTCGGCGCATCTGTTCACGGCGCCGGAGGAGACCGTTTCCTGCACACGCCTGGAAGGTGTTTCCTCCTGCCTCCAAAGGCTTGAAGACGCACAGAAACAAGGCAAATTTGCCGCAGGGTTCCTCGCTTATGAGTTGGGCTTTGCCTTTGAGGACAAACTCAAGGCGCGATTTGAGGAAAACGGCGACCCGCTGCTTTGGTTCGGCCTTTATGACCAGCCCGAGGAATTGAGCCTTGAAGACACCAGGGCGCTGCTGGAAACGGCGGCCGGGGAGGATGAGGCGCACATCGGCAAACCGGACTTCGACATGGACCGGGACGCCTACGGAAGTGCTTTTGATCGGGTTCGCGGCCATCTGGCGAAAGGCGATATTTATCAGGTCAACCTCACCATGCGCGCGCGGATTGCCCATCAGGGACCACCGGAGCGGATGTTTCTGGATCTGATGCGCCGCCAGCCGGTTGAATTTGCCGCGTTGGTCAAAATGACCGACCGCACGGTGCTGTCCCTGTCTCCGGAGTTGTTCCTGGAGCGGCAGGGCACATGTTTGCGCACCCGGCCGATGAAAGGCACGGCGCCGCGTGGCCGCCATGCGTCTGAAGACAACAAGATCGCCAGGGAACTGGCCAGCGACCCCAAGCAGCGCTCGGAAAACATCATGATCGTGGATCTGATGCGCAACGACCTGTCACACATTGCCGATCCGGGCACGGTCAGGGTGACAAAGCTCTGCGAGGTTGAGCGCTATCAGAGCCTGCACCAGATGACCTCGACCGTCGAAGCCGATGTGCCGGCTTCCGTCGGATTTGCCGATGTCATCCGCAAGCTCTTCCCTTGCGGTTCGATCACCGGCGCGCCGAAGCTGAGCGCAATGCAGATCGCCCATGACCTTGAGACCGGGCCGCGCGGCGTTTACACCGGCTCCATCGGCTATCTGGCCCCCGGCGGCGATTTCCGCTTCAACGTTGCCATCCGGACGCTGGTGTTGCGCATGGACGGTACGGGTGAAGCGGGCAGCGGCTCGGGCGTCGTATTCGATTCCGGCGCCTCGCCGGAATATGACGAATGCGCCCTGAAGCTGAAATTCATGAGCGAAGCGACACCCGGCTTCGACCTCATCGAGACACTGGCCTATGACCCTGACGAAGGCTACCTGCTGCTGGAGCGGCACCTGCAGCGCCTGCAGAAATCCGCGGCCTATTTCGGGTTCCGTTTCAGTGAAGACGCGGTTCGCTCCGCTCTTTTGTCGCAGGTCCCGGGCTTTTCAGGACCGCAGCGTGTACGGCTACTTTTGAATGCCAATGGGGCGGTGTCGATAACCGCCGCCAATCTGACGCCTGCCGACCGGAACACGGTATTCAATCTGGTTCTGGCCGGCGAGAGAACCAATTCCGGCGACCGTTTCCTCTACCACAAGACCACCAACCGCGCATTTTACGATGACACGCGAGCGCGCTATCAGGCGCAAACCGGCTGCCAGGAAGTCCTGTTTGAAAACGAACGGGGATTTCTGACCGAGGGAAGCTACATGACGCTGTTCCTGAAGAAGAACGGCAGGCTGCTGACGCCCGCGCTTCAGCACGGCGTGCTGCCGGGCACATTGCGGGCCGGGCTTCTGGAAAGGGGGCTTGCCTTTGAAGCCGATTTGACCCGGGCCGATCTTGATACGGCGGATGAGATCTTCGTGGGCAATTCCGTACGCGGGCTCGTCCGCGGCCGGCTGATCGCAAATTCGGCCTCGCAGCCGGCAAGCGCGGAAATCAACCCAGCCCTGCAGGTCCAGCGCCAGGCAGGGTGATCTGATAGCAACCACGCTATTTCCTGGCGTCGTCCCAGGGAACGATCTCCAGCTCCGGCCAGAGCGTCTTCATCCGTATGGCCTTTTCTGCATAGGTTTCGGGGTATGGCTGGCTGTAATTCGGCACGAGACGCATGGCGAACAGATTGGCAAGTCCGAAGGGGGCCTGGATCACCAGGCCGCCGGTTTCGTCCTGCCGGGCCGCCACGGCATGCGTGCGTGCTGCGTAACTGGTCAGCGAATCCATCGAACAGTCAAGCGGCAGGTAGGGGCGCCCGAAGCGCTGTTCGTACCACAGATGTACACGGGCCTGATTGCGGATTTCCAGAAGGTTTGCCAGGTCGGGCAGCGCGGCATTTACCTTTTTGATGATGGCATCTTCAGCTTCATAGGAAAGGTTTGTTCCGTCAAAATAGATGATGTCGAAATCCTTGATGCCGTGCATCAGCGGCCGGCCCGTCATCACATTCCAGACGGTCTGGTAAATGCCGCCGGACACAAGCCAGGCGTCAGGCAGGGAGAGATTCCGGACAGTTTCAAGGATCGTCATGACATGGGGAACCGATTTCAGGATCTCTTCAAGCCTGGCAACGCGGTCCTGTTCCTGAGCGGCATAAGGATTGCCCAGCATGCGGTCAGGTCTGGCAGTTCTGGAACAAAGCGCCATGAAAACAGCCCTTGGGAAAACAGCTTTTGGAAAACAGGCGGGAACCATATCCGATTCTGCCTGGACCGAAAGCGGAACAGTCAGCCGTACTAAGAGACGGTCTTCAAACGCGGTCAGATGAGTTCCTATTTGTTGCGCTTGGTATAACTTGACGGTGGAGCCGCCGATACCATTTCCCTTGGAGCACGTATCCTTGAAAAGACGATTTGTTCGGGAAGCAGTTATGAGCAGTTCCTTTCTTAAAGCACCTTCAATGGCCATCGGTCTTGCGATAGCCGCCTTTGCCGGTACCTTGGTCTTGTCTTCCGTTACAAGTTCAGAGGCGCAATCCCGGCGGCCGCTGTCGACTTCAATGAGCTGTGCCCAGGTGCAGGCATTGATTCTCCGGAACGGTGCCGTCGTCATGAACACTGGCCCGCATACCTTCGACAGATATGTTGCAAACCAGGGCTACTGTCTGCGGAACGAATACGCCAAATACGTCTCGATTCCGGCAGCAGATACAAGGCGTTGTCTGGTCTTCCGCTGTGTGAATACCATTCCCTACTTTGACTAGGGACCGTCTCAATGGTGCGCCGTCAGGTCGCGGGTGACGCAGCCTGACTTTTGAGCAGACATGCTTTGGTAATTGGCCACAGGTCTGGCCGGAAACGTCGGCCAAGGGCGGCTGAGCCATT
>JBNLAU010000352.1:0-4659 GCA_050302295.1 Roseibium sp.
TGCAAGGAAGGTCGTTCAGGGGTATCTTCCAGACAAAAATCGATCATCATTCGTTTGAATTGAGCGCGTGCACGCTCTTATTTTAAAATTTTGAAGTGCGCGCTCATGGTTGTATTGCTGATTGGTAGAAATTCGTCGCGATTCAGTTGAAATCGGGAGGAATGTTCTGTTCAAAAAGGTCTTTCATTTCTTGTGTTCTGTCTGAATTCGGCTTTAACGTAAATTACGTTAGGGGATGTTGCCGTGCGTTTCTTCGCCAAAACATGGATGGTTCTCTGGTTTTTCGCATCTGCGGCAGGCGCAGGAGCGCAAGAAAAGCTGGTGTTTTCAACGGTTGAACTGTCGCCAACTACTGTGGCCGCGGTGGCGGTGCTGAAGGCAGCATATGGCAAGCTCGATATCGATATCGACGTCGAATTCACGTCCGGCGACCGCGCGCTGTTGATGTCTTCGACGGGGGCTGTCGACGGCGAGGTCCTGCGGATCAAGAGCGTGGGTGACGCTTATCCCACATTGCTGCGGGTCGATGTTCCGGTTACGCATCTCGATTCCGGCGCTTTCGTCGTCCGGCAAAGGGCTCGGGACTGGACCTATGAGGACTTGCCTGTCTTGCGCATCGGCCGCCTTGGTGGTGTCGTGGAACTGAAGAAGAGAACGCAAGACTATTCAGGCGTTTGGGAAGGCCATTCAAATCAGGAACTGTTCGAAATGCTCCTGGCGGATCGCCTGGATGTTGTGGTTACCGCCATTCAGGACGGCCAGAGAACGCTCGATGAGCTTGGGTTCACCGGAATTGAAGTGATGGAAAAATCTATCGAGTCGGTAAATCTCTATCATTATCTTCACAAGAAGAACGAGCGTTTGGTTCCCGGCATAACGGTCGTTCTGGAAGAGATGTTGGAAAGCGGGGAGCTTGAGACGATATTGGTTCAGTCAATGGATGCGGCTGCTCAATCGGATGGGTCGACACTGGATAGAGGCAGAGCGGACAACTGAATTCACCGTCCGACGGTCCAGTGCCGTTGCTTGATCTGCTTACATCCCCGGGTAGTACGGTTATTTTCCTGATAAACGCGCAAATTGCCGAAGCCCCAAAGCCCGGAACAGCTCCTTGCCCGGCTCCGATTTCTTGTCAAACTTACAGTCACGGGCCACACCCCCATTGGAAATGCGGGCGAGTGTGAGCTGAAACAGGCGATGGCGGGCGAAACCTATTGTCCCGACGCCGGACGGTTTGCGGAACCCTGCTGCTGGGCCTGTCCGAGGCTGGCTCCCAACAGAGCTGCAGCCCCGGAAAAGCCGCTGTCGCCACCGACGACGGTGTTGGGAACCAGTTTGCCGACAAGGCCGACGAGCTCCGGTTTGCGTTCGAGCGAGGCCAGCAGCTTTTCCAGTGCCTGAAGCAGGGCGACCCGATCCTGGCCCAGCACGTCGACCTGGGCGCGCTGGCCGCGGGCGAGTTCTTCCAGATACTGGCGCTCCGCGCGGCCGAGCGCGGCGCGTTCCTGTTCGCGCTGATTGGCGACCTGAACGGCAATCTGGGCTTCCACCAGGCGCGGCTGTTCGTCGGCGGTCGAGCGGGCCTGCTCTGTTTCAATACGTTTCTGCTGGGCGTCGGTTTCGCGATCGTAGGCGATGGACAACTGGTCGGCCAGCTGGACGCGGAGCCGGGAGACCAGCAGCTCCGGCGGAATGGCCGGTTCACCAAGACGGATCTCGCGGATGTCCACTCCGGCCTTGTTGCCCTCCACCTTGATCTGCTGTTCGATGGTCTGTTCCAGAGCGTCCCGGTTCTCGATCAGGTCGAGAACCCGCGTCGGGCGGACCGTATAGCTGGGTGGCTGGACCAGCGTGCCATCGGGATTCTTGTCCTGCACCCGGATCGACGCACCTGCCACATTTCTGACGATGGACCGGATGGCCGGTGTCAGGATGCGGTTTTCAATCTCCTCAAGGCCGCCGACCGATCCGACAACAACCGGTGCATTGGACGGATCGACCTGTACCAGAGCCCGCATTTCCAAAGGAATATCCCAGCCTTCAACCTTGACGAAGACTGCACGGTCCGCTGCTTCGTCCGGGATACGTTCCTGCGCAGAGCGTTCGTTCTGCTGGATGTTGCCTTGCTGGTCGACGGAAAGGTCAATGATGCGCTTGGTATAGCCGCCCTTGTATTCCCAGGTCTGGACACGGGTATCGACCAGGGAAACCTCATAGGCCTGCCGGTTAAGATAGTAGGCTCCGGGAAACAGCGGTTCTTTCCAGATGCCGACGCAGCCGCGCGGCACAAGCGGCACGGTTAAGGCTTCACGAGAGGCGGAGGAGGCGGAGACCTCCTCTTCAACGCAGTTGATGCCAGGTTGGGTGACGTTGGATTTGACGACGCCCACGAACCCGGCCGGAATGACCGTGGCCTTGGTGTTTTCATCCAGACGGACATTGAAAAGATACCGGTTCAAGCGGTACTGACCAGGCTTCAGCACGGTTTCCTGGGGGCCGCGCAAACCGCCTTTGGTCAGGAAGCTTTCGGCCGTCAGCATGTCGCCGACATTATCGTCCGGAATGGCGGGGGCCATGAACATGCCCGATGGCATTGCCCCACCGTCAAGCGTCGTCAGCTGACCGTAATATCCTTCGGGAATGGTGACGATGTCCCATTCTTCAAAATCATAGAGAACCCGGACAAGCGGGATGAAATGAAAGCCAGGGCCCAGGATCTGGGCCTGAGGGCCCTTTTCGCCGTCAAGCGCGATGATGCGCCCTTTGGGCAGTTCCTTGAAGGCATAGATGCGCTTCAGGTGGCCGACCCCGTTTGCATCGACCAGGATGAAGGACGTGGACAGGAGCATGAAGGCGCCGACCAGAATGAGTATGGTGCCCATGATCTTGCTGGTGAACAGCCGGACCAGCCGGTGGCTGCTGGCGGATGCACCGGAACGGCGCAAAAAGGAACCGGCGCCGATGAGTATCGCCAGAATTCCGATGATCACGTTGAGCATTGACCGGTCTCCCCCTTGCGGCTTTTTGCCGGAGAGTATCAGACGTCCTGAAATCGCGAGAGTCAAACCATGCTTATGTAATATCCGAACAACCGCGATTTGACCCGAGCACCACCCGGCGACAAAAGGCTCGACGGCGGTGAGGGGGCGTTTTATATCAAACTCCAATGAAAACGCCCCATCCGGCCGCGATTTCGAATTGCCCGGTCCGGAGCATTTCGCAGGTCGATGCGGGCATCGGATAAATGCGTGACCGTCCGTTCGAGCTGTGCGCCACGCCTGATCCGCGGACCGATGTGGCGCCACAAATCAATGCGGATTGGCATAAAGCGCGGAAACCGGGAGAAACCATGAAACCGACCAATCCGGTCTTCACCGGCATCAGCACCACGGTGTTTGAGACCATGTCGCGCCTTGCCATGGCCCATGGGGCCGTCAATCTCGGTCAGGGGTTTCCGGATGTCGACGGGCCGGAAGACATCCGCGAAGCGGCCGCACGCGCGCTCATGGAGGGACCCAACCAGTATCCGCCGATGCTGGGTGTTCCGGAATTGCGCCAGGCAGTGGCTGACGCCAACAAGCGGTTTTATGGTCTGGATATCGACGCGCAGAGCGAGGTCATGGTGACTTCGGGGGCAACCGAGGCGCTGGCGGATTGCATCTTTGCGCTGGTCGAGCCCGGGGACGAAGTGGTGCTGATCGAACCGCTTTACGACTGTTACCTGCCCCTGGTGAAGCAGGCAGGCGGAATTCCGGTGCGGGTGCGCGTCACACCGCCGGATTGGGCACTCAACGAAGAAGCCCTTCGTGAGGCGTTCTCTGAAAAGACCAAGGCGATCCTGATCAACAATCCCATGAACCCGACCGCCAAGGTGTTTTCAGAGCAGGAGCTGCGGTTGGTCGCCGATTTGTGCCAGATGCACGATGCGTATGCGATCTGCGACGAGGTTTACGAGCATCTGGTCTTTGACGGATTGAGCCACCGGCCGCTGATGACGTTCGACGGCATGCGCGAACGCACGCTGCGCATCGGGTCCGCGGGCAAGACCTTTTCCCTGACGGGATGGAAGGTCGGCTATGTCACCGGTCCGGCACAGCTGATAGAGCCTGCGTCAAAGGCTCATCAATGGGTCACCTTCACCACGGCGCCCAACCTGCAAAAGGCGGTCGCCTACGGCCTCGGCAAGGATGACAGCTATTATCAGGACCTTGCGCAAGACCTGGCGGCCAAACGGGACCGGATGGCAAGAGGATTGAGCAGCCTGGGATTTACTGTTTTGCCCTGTGCGGCGACTTACTTCCTGACCTGTGGCATTGAGGGGCTCGGCCTTGGCGATACGGATGTGGACGCCTGCGAGACGCTGGTCAGGCAGGCGGGTGTCGCCGCCGTGCCGGTTTCGGCTTTCTATGGAGGGGAGGCGCCCACCGGCTACATCCGTTTCTGCTTCTGCAAGCAGGACGGTGTGATTGATGAAGCGCTTTCGAGACTGGCCGCTTTTTTGACTGCGCTACGCGCCGAATCCGCCTAGCTTGACGCAACGCTATTTTCGAGATGAGAAACTTCATGGACAACCCGGTACTGGTCGACGTCACCCGTGGCATGCTGACCGAAAGCCTGCATCGCGGCAGCGTTGCGATTGCAGATACATCCGGCAAGCTT
>JBNLAU010000353.1:0-4037 GCA_050302295.1 Roseibium sp.
TTACATTGCTGAAGTCAATCGGGGCGAGCTCTCCGCAGAACAGGCGGAGCGAAGCATGGAACTGGTGAGCTTCGCAGTCAATCTTGAGAGGGCCGGAGACCTGGTTGCCAAGAATCTGCTGGACCTGGCTCTGGAGCTTCAGCACAACAATATCCGCTTCTCGGAAGCCGGTCTCAAGGAACTGACACGCATGCATGACCGCGTGCTTGCCAACATGCAGCTCTCCATGAACGTTCTGGTTTCCGGCGATGTGACCTCCGCGAGAGAGCTGATTGCGGAGAAAGACAAGATGCGGGAGATGGAGCGCGAATGTCATGACCAGCATCTCGAACGGCTGAAGTCCAAAACGATGCAAAGCATCGAATCCAGTAATGCTCATCTGGAGGTCGTGCGCAGTCTTAAGGAGATCAATTCGTTGTTCGCCGCTGCCGCGGTGCCTATCCTTGCGCGGGAGGGCCAGCTGCGCGAAACCCGTCTGGTGCCGGCCGAATAGGGGCGGAAAAACCTGGTGCTCCGGTAAATGCTAACACGCGCTTCCAGTTGCGGGCGCTGAAAACCGGTTTGTCCATAAACAGGTGTCGGAAAACTCCAGGTTACTTTCACATTCGCCTTGCAAAACAGGGAGTTATCCACACTGAAAATCCGGCGGGCAAATGAGGAAACACGGAATTGCATGCATCTTTGTCAAAAAACAGCAATTCGGTCCAGTTAGGGTGCTTGACTTCACCATCCAGCCGCCGTACATCAGCGCCACTTCAGGGTGACAGCTTGTCGCCTGACGAAGCGGGTGTAGCTCAGTTGGTTAGAGTGCCGGCCTGTCACGCCGGAGGTCGCGGGTTCGAGCCCCGTCACTCGCGCCACTTCCCATCAAGGTACTTGACGTACTTTTTTGACGAAGGGCGCTTATATATACCGTGAATGTGCGGGTGTAGCTCAGTTGGTTAGAGTGCCGGCCTGTCACGCCGGAGGTCGCGGGTTCGAGCCCCGTCACTCGCGCCACTCACGGTATCGCCTATTTCCCAGATACTTCCGAAGACATATTGAAGCAGCGCTTGAGCTGGCGCGGCGGATTTCTGCGGTGCGTTTGCTGTGGCCTGCGGTCCAATGTGTGCGCTTCCCTGTTCCGGGAATGGCCTGACTTCCGCAATCCGTTCTTATTGTTGCGCTTTTGCAGATTCCTTTGTTTGAAATCCGAATCTGCGCCCGTGCTGGAATTCCAAATCGGGTGCGTCGCTTTTCCGCGCTGCCTGTGTAAAGATTTTGCAATTGGGCAAACCGGCTGAAATAAAGGAATTGCCGGGGTTCGCCGGGAAGTTGGTTCATTTGTGGCGAGAGTTTGGTCCCAAGGGGGTCTTGCGTTGCACCAAGTCGTAAGATAAGCGTGCGATCGCATGTTGGTTTCAATCAGCCGACGGGCTCTGCGCGCACTGCCGGTTAAATGAGGCAATGAAGCGTGGCCTTGGGCTTCGGATCGCCTCCCGGTCCGCCTCCATATGCAAGGACGCGAAAGACATGGAAGAACTACTACGGGAATATGTCCCGATCGTCGTGTTCATCGGCATTGCTCTGGTGATCGGCCTTGCGTTGCTGGTCTCGCCGTTTCTGCTCGCTTACAGAAAGCCGGATCCGGAAAAGTTGTCAGCCTATGAGTGCGGGTTCAACGCCTTTGACGACGCGCGCATGAAGTTTGACGTGCGCTTCTATCTGGTCTCGATCCTGTTCATTATCTTTGACCTTGAAGTTGCGTTCCTGTTTCCCTGGGCGACCGTGTTCGGTGACCTCGGCTGGTTCGGCTTCTGGTCCATGATGGTCTTTCTTGGCGTCCTGACCGTCGGCTTTATATACGAATGGAAAAAGGGAGCGCTGGAATGGGATTGACCACCACCGAGCCGCTCGTCGCTCCGCAGCCGAAAGGCATTATCGATCCGAATACCGGCAAGCCGGTCGGCGATGACGACGCTTTTTTCCTGGAGGTCAACAACGAGTTGGCCGACAAGGGGTTTCTCGTAACCTCCACGGACAGTCTGATCCAGTGGGCCCGGACCGGGTCTCTTATGTGGATGACCTTCGGCCTGGCTTGCTGCGCCGTTGAGATGATGCAGATGTCCATGCCGCGCTATGATGCCGAACGCTTCGGTTTCGCACCGCGCGCATCCCCCCGCCAGTCTGATGTGATGATTGTTGCCGGTACGCTGACCAACAAGATGGCGCCGGCTCTGCGCAAGGTCTACGACCAGATGCCGGAACCGCGTTACGTCATCTCCATGGGGTCCTGCGCCAACGGCGGCGGTTACTATCACTATTCCTATTCGGTGGTCCGCGGCTGTGACCGGGTTGTTCCGGTCGATATTTATGTGCCCGGCTGCCCGCCGACCGCGGAAGCGCTTCTTTACGGTGTTTTGATGCTGCAGAAGAAGATCCGCCGCACGGGGACGATTGAACGATAAGGAATTTGCCGCAGGAAATGCGGCGGATTTTTAAGGACGGACGCCGCCCGGCGTTGCTTAAAAGGACTCCGAGGGAGTGAGGTCGAACACGATGGACGAGACTTTGAAGGAACTCGCTGAGCATATCGAGCTTGGCCTGGCTGAGTCCCTTGTGTCCTGGAAGGTCGAGTTCGGTGAGCTGACGCTGACCGTGAACGCGCCCGATATTCTCGACGTGGTCCGCTTTCTGCGTGACAACAGTTCCTGCAAATTCGTCAATCTGACGGATATCTGCGGGGTGGACTATCCGGCGCGCGAAAAGCGCTTTGACGTCGTCTACCACTTCCTGTCCCCGGTGCAGAACCAGCGCATCCGCGTAAAGGTCGCGACCGACGAAGTCACTCCGATTGCTTCGCTGACAGCGCTTTTCCCGGGCGCGGAATGGTTCGAACGCGAGGCCTACGACATGTACGGCCTCCTGTTCTCCGGCCATCCGGACCTGCGCCGTATCCTGACGGATTATGGTTTTGATGGGCATCCTCTCCGCAAGGATTTCCCTGTTACCGGTTTTGTCGAGGTCCGTTATGACGACGAGAAGAAACGTGTCGTCTACGAGCCGGTCCGCCTGAACCAGGAAATGCGGTCTTTTGACTTTCTCTCGCCATGGGAAGGCACGGAATACGTGCTGCCGGGCGATGAGAAGGCAACGACGAACTAAGGCGGGACGGGTAATGGGCGAACGACTTTCAGGTGGATGTCTTTGCGGAGCGGTCCGTTTTGCCGCAACGCCCACGGATGGCGAGATGGGCGTCTGCCATTGCGGAATGTGCCGCCGCTGGACCGGTGGCACATATATGGCCGTCAGCTGCGGCAAGATGGACAGTATCGATGTCGAGGGAAGGGACGCCCTTGGCGTCTACAAGTCGTCCGATCATGGCGAGCGGGTCTTCTGCGCCAAATGCGGTTCCACATTGATGTGGCGCATGGCGGACGGCTCACACGTGTCGATGTCCGCCCAGGCCTTCGATGACCCGTCCGTCTTCAAGTTCACCTCTGAAATCTTCGTTGACGAACAGCCGGCCAATTACGCCTTCGCAAACGAAACCCGGAAAATGACCGGCCCGGAAGTCTTCGCGTACTACACGCAAAAAATGCAGGAACCTCAAAATGGCTGAGGCTCAGGTCCGTAATTTCAATATCAACTTCGGTCCGCAGCACCCTGCGGCCCATGGCGTGCTGCGGCTCGTTCTGGAGCTCGACGGCGAGGTGGTTACCCGTGTCGACCCGCATATCGGTCTGTTGCACCGGGGCACGGAAAAGCTGATCGAGCAGAAGACCTATCTGCAGGCCATTCCGTATTTCGACCGCCTCGACTATGTGGCACCGATGAACCAGGAGCACGCCTTCGCACTGGGGGTCGAGCGTCTGCTCGACATCGAAGTGCCGAAGCGCGGCCAGTTGATCCGCGTGCTCTATTCCGAAATTGGCCGCCTGCTGTCGCATCTTCTGAACGTCACCACACAGGCGCTGGACGTCGGTGCCCTGACACCACCGCTCTGGGGCTTCGAGCCGCGCGAAGAGCTGATGGTATTTTATGAGCGCGCCTGCGGC
>JBNLAU010000354.1:0-15203 GCA_050302295.1 Roseibium sp.
CTGGCGAACAGTTTACGGGGCGTTTGGTTCCATGAGACCAGAGCCCCGACTTTCCGCCGATCTTGCGCGGGGTCTGCCGGTTTTGTGGAGAACTCTAACTAAATCGAGGGCATTTAGCGGGAGCACATCACTTCCCAACTATTGGATCGATACTGATCATGAGAAATCCAGACAGCACTCTGTCCCGGTCATCCCTTACAAACCGAGCCGGACCATCATTGAAATTGCAGCGGTCGTCACCTTGATTGAATCCATCCTGAAGGCCGAGCTGGAGGCTATTACCTGCTTTGGAAATTGGTTTTCAAGAACGGCATAAGCAAACCGGCTATCAAACCCAATCTATTGTTTGGTCACGGGAAGTAGCTTAGCCCGTATATGTTCCCAGAACGGCTCAACTTGCCGAAACGCTGGTATGGGAGGATAGCATGGTTACCGTCACACTGGACGTCCGTGGGCAGATTGCGCGTGTGACGATTGACAGCCCTCCTGTGAATGCGCTTGGGCAGGATGTGCGTGACGGATTGCTGAAAGCCATCCGGTCCGCGAATGAAAACGAAACGGTTCGTGCGGCTGTGCTTGCCTGCGCGGGCCGGACCTTCGTTGCCGGGGCAGATATCCGCGAATTGGGCAAGACGCCCATGGAACCCTATCTTCCGGACGTCATTGCAGCCATTGAGACCTGCCGCTTCCCGTGGGTTGCCGCGATACACGGCACCGCCCTCGGCGGAGGTCTTGAGCTCGCGATGGCGTGTCATGGCCGCGTCGCCGAGCCCACCGCCAAATTGGGCCTGCCGGAGGTCAATCTCGGCATCATTCCCGGTTCCGGAGGGACTGTGCGGCTGCCGAGGCTTGTTCCGATGGCCGATGCGATAAAGATGGTCACGGGAGGCAGGCCGATTGACGCTGGGAGCGCTGCGGGCATCGGGCTGGTGGACCGTATAAGTTCAGGCAACCTGCTTGCCGATGCCGAAGCATTTGCCCTTGAGCTGTCCGGTGAAGGCCGGCTCGTGCCGGCCGTGACCCGTGAACTGGTTGCCGGCGATGCGATCGACTGGGCCGGGGAAGAGGCCAGACTGGCGAAACGCAGCCGCGGTGCGCGCGCTCCGTTGGAAGCGCTGGCCGCGCTGCGCGACTGTGCTCTTCTGCCGGCTCCCGAGGCACTCGCGAAAGAACGCGAGCGGTTTCTAAGACTGGCGGCCTCGGAGGAGGCCGCCGCACTCCGGCATGTGTTTTTTGCCGAACGCAATGCCGGGGCAGGTTTGAAAGTGGCCGGGGCGGAGCCGGCGGATTTGTCCAGGGCCGGCGTGATCGGCGGAGGAACCATGGGGGCGGGCATCGCGGCAGCTTTGCTTTTAGCCGGTTCCGGGGTGCGGCTGATCGAACGGGACGAACAGGCGGCCGAGGCCGCGCGGGGCCGCGTTCCCGATACGCTGGAGGGCAGCGTCAAGCGCGGCGTCGTGGCGAGGGACGATGCCGATAAAGCATTGGCCCGGTTTTCGGCTGGTGCCGACTATTCCAGTCTGTCGGATTGCCCGCTCGTTATCGAAGCGGTTTTTGAAGATATGGCCATCAAGCGGGATGTGTTTGCGAAACTCGACGCGGTCATGCCAGCGGATGCGGTGCTGGCAACGAACACGTCCTATCTGGATGTGAACGAACTGGCTTTGACCACGCAGGACCCCTCGCGCATTCTTGGCCTGCATTTCTTCTCGCCAGCTCATGTCATGAAGCTTCTCGAAGTTGTGCGTGGCACGGCGACTGGCGCGAAGGCCCTTGCGACCGGCGCGGCATTGGCCAGGCTCTTGCGCAAGGTGCCGGTCGTCGCCGGTGTCTGCGACGGTTTCATCGGCAACCGGATCATGGCGGCATACCGGCGGGATTGCGAATTCATGCTGGAAGAAGGAGCGCTTCCGCAGGACATCGACGCGGCGATGCGTGAATTCGGATTTGCCATGGGTCTTTACGAAGTGCAGGACATGAGTGGTCTGGACATCGCCTGGGCACAACGGAAAGCCCGCGCTCCTCTTCGCAGCCCGAACGAGCGCTATGCCCATATCGCCGACCGTCTTTGCGAGGCCGGCCGTCTGGGGCGCAAGGCCGGCAAGGGATGGTACGATTATGCGACGGGCACGCAGGTTCCGGATCCGGAGGTCCAGCGCATCATAGAGGAACAGAGCGGGAAAGCGGGCAGAACCCGCCGTGATTTTTCCTCCCAGGAGATCATGACGCGTATTCTCCGGACCATGCAGGCCGAAGGGCAGACGATACTGGATGAGGGGATTGCCGAGAGCGCCGGCGATATCGACGTGGTGATGGTGCTGGGCTACGGCTTTCCGCGGCACAAGGGCGGCCCGATGTTCATGGCGGGCCGGGGTCGCGCAGTCTGACCGTCACGACGGCCGCTGCGAAAAGTGGCGGCCGAAGACACCTTCGGCGATCCTGTTCTTCAAGATCTCAATCGAGCCGCCGGCGATCATCCAGCCCCGTGTCCGGCGCAGGCAATATTCCGCAGTGCTTTCCCTGGAAAAACCCGTGCCGCCCATGATCTGAACCGCTTCGTTGGCACAGAAGTATCCGGCCTCGTTGCAGGCCAGCTTGGCCATTGCGGTGTCTTGCGCCGAAGGCAGTCCATTCTCCAATTTCGAGGCCGCGCGCATGAGAAGCAGCTGCGCCGCCTCCAGCCTCATGGCCATTTCGGCAAACTTCCACTGCACCCCCTGAAACTCACAGAGTTCGCGGCCGAATTGTTTACGGTTCGATGCATATTCACGCGCCAGGTTGAATGCGTGGCGTCCCAGTGCGACGGAGCGTGCGGCGTTACCGAGCCGCTCGATATTGAAAGCGGCGAACTGTTTGCGGAACCCGCCCTGGCCGAGAACCACATTTTCCGGATGGACGCGAACATTGTCGAAATAAAGCTGCGACCAGCTTTCTCCGTTCATGAACCTGGAAGGCTGGCCGATGCTGAAACCGGGAGTTCCTTTTTCGATCAAGACAGACCCGATTCCGTCGACGCCGGCGCCGAAGCGCACGTACACGAGAAAGACACTCGCGTCGCAGCTGTGGGTGCCGAATATCTTGGTTCCGTTGACGATATAGCTGTCACCGGCCGCGACGGCCGTGGTGTTCAGATCCGTGACCGCAGATCCCGCATCCGGTTCGGTCATGGCCAGGGACATGAGCGCGCGCCCTTTCAGGACAGGCTGAAGAAAACGCTCCTTTTGAACAGGTGTTCCATATTCGGCCAGAGTGCGGGCCGGTCCGAAATTTCCGGCCTGAATCACGTCCCCGCTGCGGGGGCAAACCTCCGCCACGGCCTGAATGGCAAGGATCGAATCCATCAGGGTGCCGCCCTGTCCGCCATCCGCTTCGGGAATTGCTATCCCGAGAAGACCGAGTTCGGACATGCGTCCTGCGATGTCCCAGGGGAAGTCTGGATCGGTGGCGCGTTTGACGGCGTCCGGGGCGAGTTCTTTCCTTGCGAATTTTGTGACAGTGTCCCGATAGATTTCCTGATCGGTTGTAAACGCAAATTCCATTTCCGCTTTCTCCTGGCGCACCTGTTGGTCAGAGATTAGGCTAAGCGGAGATTATCGAAACCGCCTCCTGATAGGGGTAGAGAAAGAAATAGTTATGGCAAACGTCCGGAAACCTGTGCCCTTGAATCCGATGCGCTCGTTTGCCGTTGCGAGCCGGCATCCGAATTTTACCTCGGCGGCGCGTGAATTGGGGGTCTCGCAGGTCGCGGTTAGCCGACAGATCGCGATCCTCGAGGACTATCTTGGCGTTCAGTTGTTCGAACGGGGAAACCGGTCCGCGCGCCTGACGGACATGGGGCGGGTCTTCGGTCAGGAGATCGCGGGACTGTTCGACGAAATTGAAGTCGCCACTGAGCAATTGTTGCAGAAGGAAAGCGGCAGCACGATCAAGCTGCGTGTCTATCCAAGCGTCGCGCATTACTGGCTGCTGCCGCGCCTCAAGGATTTCTATGCGCTGTATCCGGGACTAAGGGTACGGCTGGACACAAGGGTCAACCCGCTGGATTTTCGCGGGACGCATTTGGATGCGGCCATTCAACTTGGCAACGGCATGTGGCGTGAGGCCAGGTCGCGTAAACTCTTCAACGAGCGCATCGATGTCGTCGGCTCACCAGCTTACCTGGATTCAATCGGACCGGTCCGCTCGCCGGAAGACGTTCGCATGGGCGAGCTGCTGCACTCTCATTATCGGCGGCGCGCATGGGAGCAGTGGTCCAGTAAAATGGGTGTGGAACTCGATTACCGGCAGGGCTCCGAGTTTGACAGTTCTCTTTTGACTTACAGCGCCGCTGCCCAGGGCTTTGGGTTGGCGGTCGGACAGATTGATCTACTCCTCGACGAGATCGAGACGGGGGAGCTCGCCGCGCCCTTGCAACTGCCGCTGGAGACGGGACTGGCCTTCCATGTCGTCTGGCCGACGAATGTCTCGGTGAACACCAAGACACGCAGATTCATCGATTGGCTGTTAAAACAGGCGGGTCAGTCTCCCGAGTTTTTCGCGGAATCGCCCCGCTGAGACTGTAATTTCTTATAAGTCATTGTAATTAAACGTATTTCCTGGCAAATCTAAAGGTGCTTCTGAGATAACAAATAGTCAGTTCACTCTTGGGCCGTCTTCCTGATCCTTAACAGCAGGAAAGGTCGCCTCGCTTTTCGCGGGTCGATCTAGGGAGGATACGATGAACGACGATACGGCACCTGAAAAAGGGTGGCGCCTGAGCCCGCAATTAATTCGCGCATCGCTTCCAGCCGCTGACCTGGCCGGATGCGCAATTCTGTTCTGGGTCTTCTGGTCATACTTTACACAGGCTCGGGATCTGCCGCGGCCGCTCAATCAAATCGATATCGGCGCCGGAGGCTTTCCGGTTCTCCTGGCGGAGGCCGCGCTCCTGGTCATCCCGCTCGTTGCCGTCGCGGCGGTCATCCGGGTCGCTGACGCGGTTCCGGTCGAATGGGTCACGATCAAACGGCCTCTCTATGTCGTCGTCACAGCAATGATCCTGATCGCTCAGTCCATCTGGTTCGAGCAACTGGGTGCGATGCCGAGTGTGGTCCTGTTTGCCGCCGCGACCATGCTCGCCTGCGGTGAACGCCGGATCGTGCATCTTATCGGCGTTCCCATTGCGCTGGCCGCCTTCATCTACGGCGTCTTCATTATGGCGCTTTCCGTGAACCTTCCCTGAGGACCGTCATGTTTGAGAATCTTGCAGTCGGCTTTGCCGCTTTTGGCGATCCAATGGTCTGGGTCGCTCTCGTCTTCGGTGCCCTTGCGGGGTATCTGATCGGCGCAATACCGGGGCTTGGCCCAAGTCTTGGCGTCGCGCTGCTGATCCCGTTTACCTACGGGATGGATCCGGTCGTGTCCATCGTGGGCCTTGTGGCGCTGTATGCGGCCGCGGAATACGGCGGAGCCATCACGGCGGTGCTCATCAACTCGCCCGGCACTGCCGCCGCCGTCGCCACTGCCTGGGACGGCTACCCACTCTCGCAGCAGGGGCGGGCGGGAGAGGCCTTGAGCATCTCCATCATTTCCTCCGGTACCGGAATTTTCATCTCCACTCTGCTGCTGATGCTGACTGCGATACCACTGTCGGAGCTGGCGCTGCGTTTCGGTCCCGGAGAGTATTTCGCGCTTGCCCTTGTCGGCCTGAGCCTGGTTGCCGGACTGTCTGAGGGGTCTCCTCTCAAAGGGGCGGTTTCCATGGCCATCGGGCTTGCGCTCGCGACCATCGGCCTGGATGTGCAAACAGGCGTTCCCCGCTTTACCGGCGGCAGCCCCGAGTTCTTCGAGGGCCTGCCACTGGTGCCGGTCTTGCTTGGACTTTATGCACTGTCCGAAGTGCTGTTCATGATTGAAGACGGGCCGAGCGAGAAGATGAAAAACTCCCCGGTCGGCGGTCTAATCGCGATCCCGGTCAAAACGGTACTCGGCCTGAAAACCGTCATTCTCCGCAGTTCGGTTCTTGGATATCTGATCGGCGTAATACCGGGAGCAGGTGCCTCCATCGCCTCGTTTGTGTCCTATGCGGTCTCAAGGCGGCTGTCAAAGACGCCGGAGAAATTCGGGAAGGGGTCTTTGGAGGGCGTAGCCTCTTCAGAAGCCGCAAACAATTCCGCCGTTGCCGGAGCTCTCGCACCTTTGCTTGCGCTCGGTATTCCTGGCTCGCCGACAACGGCGGTCATGATCGGTGCGTTGATGGTTCAAGGGATACAGCCCGGACCGCTGCTCTTCTCCCGGTCCCCTGAAATTCCATACACCGTCTTCGCTTCGCTGTGGGTTGGTGTCCCGGTTATGGTGATCATCGGTCTGGCCGGGGCACGGATCTGGGCGCGTGTCGCGAACATCCCGCGTCCGGCGATCGCCGCGATTGTCGCAGGCATTTGCTACGTTGGAGCCTACGCCTCGGAAACCACGATGTTTCCCGTCCATATCATGACCGCGTTCGGTATTGCCGGATACGTCCTGCGGAAGCTGCGTTTTCCGCTCGCTCCCATAATCCTCGCGATGGTGCTGGGCGAAATGATGGAAACGAATTTCCGCCGGGCTCTGATTTCCGCGCAAGGTGACTGGGCGATCTTCTATTCGTCGCCTTTGACGGTGGGTCTGGTGGTGATCGCGTTTCTTGCCTTCGTACTGCCGGGCGTGTCCCTGTTGAGGGCTCGCCGGCAAAAGGCACGCACCGTTTGACCAAGTATTAGGTCGCGATTGACTGACGAACACTCAGTTTACCGGCCGGAATTCAAATCCGAGAATGGTTTATATCGGGGTTCTGCTTGTTCCCCGGTGCGATGCTAAGGGAGGAATAAAGCATGTTGCCCAGAAAACTCAAGAATACAGCCTTCGGACTCATTGCGGCGGCTGCATTTGCTTTTTGCTCTTCGGGAAGCGCGGTTGCGGAAGACGGGTGGAAGCCCACAGGACCCGTCAACTTTGTTCTGCATACCAAGCCTGGTGGCGGAGTGGACGTCTTCAGCCGCACCCTTGCCAAGGAGCTTGAGCCGATTATCGGCCAGCCGATCGTCGTGGTGAACGCACCCGGCGGTGGCGGCGCAATCCAGATGGCCAAGATGCGGGCTGCAAAGCCCGACGGACTGACGCTTGGCGTCAACACTGTGACCCATTTTACCGGCATGCTGACCAATTTGCGCGGCACGTTTTCGCCGGATGATTTTGAATGGATTGCACTGGCGCAGGAAGACCCGATCATGTTCTTCGCTGCCAAGGACTCTCCTCTCAATTCGATGAAGGATCTTGTTGAGCGCGCGAAGTCGAATAGCGGTGAAGTCAATATTGGCGGATTCGGACCGGTCGGCTCCATGCAGAACATCGGCATGAAGATGCTTGAGGAGGCAGCTGGCGTTAAGTTCAATTGGGTGGCCTTTGAGTCGACCCCGGACATTATCGCAGCGGTGCTTGGCGGCCATGTCGATGTCGGCATTTCGAACCTCGGTCCGGCGCTTTCCTTCTTTGAAGCAGGCCGTCTCAAGGGTCTTGGTGTCCTCGGTGACCGGCGTCTGAAGACCTTGCCGGACATGGAGACCTTTTCTGAGCAGGGATACCAGGTTGACACGAGCTGGATCCAGGTCCGGGGTGTCTTCGGTCCCAAGGGCATGCCTCTCGAACTGCAGCAGAAGATCGCCGACGCCATTCACACCGCGATGGCAGCCGACAGCTATCAGAAATATGCCCGCAGCGCAGGCGTTGAAGACAGTGATTATGGTCCGCAGGAATACGCCAAATTCGTCAAGCAGTTGACGAGTTTGGCCGAGAACCAGCTCGAGGCGGCGGGTCTGACTTCCAACTGACAGCAACCTATTGCCCCTGCCGCCTTGTGCAGCCGGCGGGGGCATGCTCCGAAGGAAAGTAGACGGGGACACTATGTCTGGTGCGTTCTCAGGTTTGCGTGTGATTGACACGACGCATGTGCTGGCTGGCCCGTTCGCCAGCTACCAGATGGCCTTGCTTGGCGCCGATGTCGTCAAAGTCGAGTGCCCCAAAGATCCTGACCAGGCACGCTTCAACGGAAACGACCGGGATCTTGTGCGCTCAGGCATGGGGACCTCGTTCCTGGCGCAAGGCGCAGGTAAGAAGGCCCTCGCGATCGATCTCAAGACGGAAGAAGGGCGCGATGCTCTTTGCAAGCTCGTCGAAACGGCGGATGTTTTCGTCGAGAACTATCGTCCGGGGGCTTTCGATGCACTGGGCCTCGGCTACGATGAACTCTCCGGGATAAATCCCAAACTGATCTATTGTTCGATTTCCGCTTTCGGGGCGACCGGCCCGCGAAGGGAACAAACAGGATATGACAACGTCATCCAGGCGTTTTCAGGGATTATGGATCTTACCGGCCACGGCGACGGCCGCCCGTTGAAGTGCGGAGCGCCGGCCGTTGACTATGCGACTGGACTGACCGCGGCCTTCGCCATCAGCGCTGCGCTCTATCAGCGTGAGCGAAGCGGCACGGGACAGCATATCGATGTTGCCATGCTTGATGTCGCTATGACGCTGCTGACGTCCCAGGCGACTGATTTTCTTTGGACGAATAAGCATCCGAAAGCGAAAGGAAACCGTTTCGCTTTCGCGACGCTCGGAATGTATCGCGCGGCAGACACCGACATGATGATTGCCGCCTCTAACCTTGCCCAGCAGCGGCGGCTCTGGATTTCGCTGGGCCGGGAGGATTTGGTGAAATCCAACAATCTCGACCGGATCGATGCTTATGACGAAGAGTATTCTGTTCTGAGCGAGATCATCTCGACCATGCCGGCGGATTTCTGGGAAGGGTTCTTGAACGACCGGCGTATCCCCGCGGCGCGGGTCCGGAGCATGGAAGAGACGCTTGAGGACCCGCAGGCCCAAGCGCGCGGCCTCTTCATCCCGATCGACGATCCCTCTGGCCGTGTGGACGGAGTTCGGGTGCCCTCGGCGGCTTTTCGCATGTCGGGCAGTGACATAGGCGTGACCTTGCCGCCACAGCCAGTAGGCGCGCAGACCTCCGAGATTCTGCGTCAGATCGGATTTGGCGATGCCGAAATCGAGGCGCTGTGCATTTCCGGCATTGCCAAGCAGTTTGAGCAAGCCGGCGGCCAAGCAGGGGAGGTCGCGTGATGGAGCCCCTGTCGAAACTGGCGGATCTCGCCGCCCAGTGGCAGACCCGTCCGCTGGACGAGACCGTTCGGGCAGCCGTTCGCAATGCGACCCTCGACTGGTTTGCCACCACCCTGCCGGGCGCGGTCCGCGAACCGGCGACACTTCTCGCCGCGGCAGGGCTGGGGACCGGTTCCGGCAGAGCCGTGTGTTATGTCGATGGCTCCCTTACGAGCCCTCGCGCGGCGGCCTTTATCAACGGGACCGCGAGCCACACGGTGGAGTTCGACGACATCTTCCGCGATGGCGGCTATCATCCCGGTTCGCCGACCGTTGCCGCAGCCCTCGCTGTCGCGCAGGACACAGGAGCCTCCCGTGAAACCTTCGACCGGGCTGTCATCGGTGGCTACGAAGTCGGATGCCGCCTGGCGATGGCTCTGCAACCTAGCCACTACGAATACTGGCATATCACCGCAACCGTCGGCACCATGGGCGCCGCCGCCTCAGCCGCGCTGCTGTTGGGGTGCGACAGCGACGGCATTGCAAACGCCATAGCCATTTCGAGCAGTTTTGCCGGCGGTCATCAGCAGAACCTTCAGGGACGGAGCATGGTGAAAGCCATGCATCCCGGACACGCGGCTGATGCGGGATTGCTGGCCGCTTATGCGGCACGCGCCGGTGCGACCGGAGCCTTCGACAGCCTTGAGGGTCCAAAAGGCTATGCCGCGGCAACGTCCGAGGGCACCGGCAACTGGGATGCCGCCTTCGACGGCGCGGGCGCGTGGACCCCGATCACGCGTATGACGGTCAAGATCCACGGTTGCTGTGGTCACATATTCCCCGGATTGGACGGACTTAAGTCGCTGCAATCGGAATTCGGTTTCATACCGGAAGACATCGCTGCAATTCTCCTTGAGGGATATGGCCCCACCAAGACGATTTGCGACCGTCCGGATCCGCAATCCGCTCAAGAAGCGCGGTTCAGTGCTCAGTATTGTCTGGCCGCCCAGCTGGTTCTCGGACAAGTGGCCCTCGCTGCATTCGAACCGGAAAACCTGTCGAGCAGCAGGATCCGGGCGATCATGAAGCGAATAAGAGTTGAGCAGGCGGACGATCTTGCGTCCCAGTATCCCCGCCGCAGGATGGCGCGGATAGCTGTGCGACTGACCGACGGCCGCGAACTGAAACATTTCCAGCAGACGAGAAAAGGCGATCCCGAGGATCCAATTGATGGTGGCTCTCTCATCGCCAAGTTCAGGAGTCTGACAGACCCCGTTCTGGCGCCCGGTGAGGCCGCCCGATTGCAACGGATAATTCTGGAAAGCGACGACATCCCGGGACCCTTGCGGCTCGCATCGGTCACTGCGGCAGATCAACAAGAGGCACGTCCTGTGCCGTGTGCTTAAACGAAAAGGATAGACACATGGACATCGCAGCAATCGCGCACGAGTTCATTTCGGTTTCGGTAAATGAGGGGATCGCCGTTATCACTCTTAACCGGCCGGACGTCCGGAACGCTATCAATGATCAGATGCGGGTGGAACTGATTGAAGCTTTTGCCAAGGCTGATGCGGACAAGTCGGTCCGCGCCATCATCCTGACGGGCGCCGGCAAGGGGTTCTGCTCAGGCGGCGACATTGCGGGCATGCGGTCCCGGCTCGATTCTCCTGCTGGCGAAATCGCGTTCAACGGCTGGAAGCGGCAAAAAAGCACCCATCGCGGTGTCGCGGCCATCCATGGGGTAACCAAGCCGGTCATTGCCGCGGTAAATGGGGCGGCATTCGGACTGGGGCTCGATATGGCGCTTGCCTGCGACTTCATTATCGCCGCCGAGGGCGCCAAGATGTCGATGAGTTTTATCAGGCGCGGGCTCGTGTCCGATGGCGGCGGCATGTACTTTCTGCCGCGCAGGGTAGGCTTGTCGAAAGCGAAGGAATTGATTTTCTCGGCCCGGGTCGTGGAGACTGAAGAAGCTCTTGCGCTTGGACTGATCGACCGGGTTTCGAAGCCTGAGGATTTGCTCGACGAAGCCCAGGCCTGGGCGAAGGACCTGACGATCGGTTCCGCGACGGCGATTGCCCTCACCAAGGAAATCATCGACAAGACGTTCGAGCGCAGTGACGATGAGATCTTCGCGCTTGGCCGCGAAGCGCAGGCCGTCTGTTACACGACGGCGGAGCATCGCCAGTCCGTCGAAGATTTTCTGAACAAGACGGCGAAGTGAGGGGGTATGGACGTGATTTCCTCGATCCTGAATCCCAAGAGCGTCGCTGTTGTCGGGGCGTCGAATGATGCTTCGAAGCTGACAGGACGTCCGATCGCCTACCTTCAAAGCCAGGGCTACGAAGGAGCGATCTATCCGATCAATCCGAGAAGCGACGAGATCGCGGGGCTTAAGTGCTATGCTTCCGCCGCCGATCTGCCGGAAGCTCCGGACCTCGGTCTCGTTCTGGTCGGAGCGCACCGCGTTCTGGATGCCGTCCGGGATCTTGCCGCACGGGGAACGAAAACGGCTGTGGTGCTGGCATCCGGTTTCGGCGAGGCCGGAGAGGAGGGGCGCAAGCTTCAGGCGGATCTTCGCGAGGCCGCCGGAGACATGCGTATCCTCGGTCCGAATACGATTGGTCTTGTCAATCTGACCGACCGCATCCCTTTGACCGCCAGTGGCGCCATGGAAGTGGACGACTTCCCGACCGGCAGGATTGCGCTCCTGTCGCAAAGCGGCGGCATTCTTGGCTCTCTGCTCTCACGCGCGGTGGCACGGGGCATCGGGTTTTCGAAACTGGTCGCGACGGGGAACGAAGCGGACCTTGAGGTCTCGGATTTTCTTGGCGCACTGGCCGATGACGAGGCGACAGAGGTGGTCGCGCTTTATCTGGAAACCATCCGGGACGTTAGCAAGTTCCGCGAAGCGGCAACCAGGGTGATTGCGGCCGGGAAATCAATCGTCGCCTATAAGGTCGGCAGATCGGAATCCGGAGCACAGTCTGCTGTTTCTCACACCGGTGCGCTGGCCGGGGCCGATGAGGTCTATGACGCGTTATTTGCTCAGCTTGGTGTAATCCGGGCGCAAACGTTTGCTGACCTGCTCGATATTCCTGCCGCGCTTGCCCAGGGACGCCGGATGGCCGGCAACCGGGTTGCGATCGTCACCTCGACCGGTGGGGCGGCCACAGTCGTCGCTGACAATGTCGGGCTGGCAAATCTCGAAATGCCCGCGCCGGATTCCGGGACCTCCAAGAAGCTGCTTGCGCTGGAACTGAAGGAAGCGGTACTGGACCGCAATCCTATCGATGTGACCCTTGCGGGCCTGCGGCCGGATCTTTTCCGATCGATCCTGCGCATCCTGGCGGAAAGCCCGTCCTACGATGCGATCGTGGTCGTCGTTGGATCGTCCTCGATTGCCCAGCCCGATCTGGTCGCGAAGCCGGTGCTCGATTCTCTGGAGTACACGAACAAGCCCATTCTGGCTTATGTCAGCCCGGATGCGCCAAATATCGTCAAGCACCTGAACACCAGCGGGATACCTGCGTTTGCGGCGCCGGAAAGCTGTGCTTCCGCGCTTCAGGGACTTCAGCCGCGCTCGCAGCCTGGTGCGGTTGAAGTCCCGCAAAAGCGGGATATGGACTGCTCGGAGTTCTCCTCAGGTTCTCTCAACGAAGCCGATGCCAAGGCCCTGTTTGCCCGGTTCGGAGTACCGGTGACACGTGAAGTCGCGGTCGAGTCCCCTGAAGCGGCAACGGCCGCCGCACAGGACTTCGATGGCCCCATGGTGGTCAAGATCCTTTCGAACGAAATCTTGCACAAATCCGAAGTGGGAGGGGTCGCGCTCAATGTAGCATCTGGAGAGATCGGCCGGATTTGCACAGACATGCTCGCGCGCGTCCGGGCCGCAACAGCGGCGAAGGTCGATGGCTTCCTGGTGCAGGAGCAGATTTCCGGCGGCGTGGAAATGATCCTTGGCTTCAATCGCGATCCTCAGCTCGGAGCCTACATTCTGCTCGGTGCCGGCGGTGTGACCACCGAACTCTACAAGGATGTCGCTATTCGCCTTCTTCCCGTCAGCCGGCAGGACGCGCGCGGCATGATCGACGAGATCAAGGCCGGGGCTCTGCTCAAGGGTTTTCGTGGCAAGCCCGCGGCGGATATCGAGGCCTTGGTCGACACGATCCTTTGCTTCTCTTCGATGGTGGAGACACTCGATGGACGGCTTCAGGAAGCGGAAATAAATCCCGTTTTTGTCCTGCCGGAGGGCCAGGGAACACGCGCCGGGGACAGTTTGGTGGTTCTCGGCTGAGCCTTCGGCTGCTCACGGCAGCCGGGATATTCGCTACCTGTTTCACGGCAATATTGCCCTTGATACCTTCAGAGGAAGACATGAGCGAAGCATTCATTTGCGATTATATTCGCACACCGATCGGGCGTTTTGGTGGTGGACTCGCCTCAATTCGGGCGGACGATCTCGGGGCGGTTCCCTTGAAAGAACTGCGGGCGCGTCATGACCTGGATTGGTCAGCGGTCGATGAAGTGATATTCGGGTGCGCAAACCAGGCTGGCGAGGACAACCGCAACGTCGCGCGGATGTCCCTGCTGCTCGCGGGTCTGCCCGAGACGGTTCCGGGCACCACGATCAACCGCCTTTGCGGTTCGGGTATGGACGCCGTCATCACCGCCGCACGCGCGATCAAGGCCGGTGAGGCTGAACTGATTGTCGCGGGCGGGGTTGAAAGCATGTCGCGCGCGCCTTTCGTGATCCCGAAGGCCGAAGCGGCATTCTCGAGGTCCGCTGAGATTCACGACACAACGATCGGCTGGCGTTTCGTCAATCCGCTGATGAAAGCTCAATACGGCGTCGACAGCATGCCCGAAACCGCTGAGAATGTGGCAGAGGATTTCGGCATCTCCCGCGAGGATCAGGACGTCTTCGCGCTGAAGTCGCAGCAAAAGGCCGCCAACGCCATGCAGAAAGGGCGTTTCGCGCGGGAAATCACGCCGGTCACGATCCCGCAGCGCAAGGGGGAGCCGAAGGTTGTCGGCCAGGACGAGCATCCCCGACCCGAGACAAGTCTTGAGGGTCTTGCGGCCTTGCGTGCGCCGTTTCGCCAGGGGGGATCTGTTACCGCGGGCAACGCAAGCGGGGTGAATGACGGCGCGGCGGCTTTGATCCTGGCGTCCGAGGCCGCGATGAAGCGCCACAACCTGACACCCATCGCGCGTGTTTCCGGCGGTGCCACTGCCGGGGTCGCGCCGCGTATCATGGGTTTTGGCCCTGCGCCGGCCAGCAAGAAGGTGATGGCCCGGCTCGGGCTCGGTGAAAAGGATTTCGATGTCATTGAGCTAAACGAAGCTTTTGCATCCCAGGGACTTGCAACATTGCGGGATCTCGGAATTGCCGACGACGATCCCCGGGTTAATCCCAACGGCGGTGCGATCGCTCTCGGTCATCCGCTTGGAATGTCAGGGGCACGGATCGCGGGAACGGCGGCGCTCGAATTGTCTTTACGCGGTGCCCGGCGTGCTTTGGCGACAATGTGCATTGGTGTTGGGCAGGGAATTGCCATGGTCATCGAGCGCGTCTAGCATCAAACGGCAAGGGCCGGGCTTTTTTTGTGAAGAACGGCCCGGTGCTGTTGGAGGTGCGTCCAAAGAAACAACATTATGACACATAACAGCTTTCCGCCTTTAAATCCGTTGCGAACGTTTGAGGTTGCCGCCCGGCTGTGCAGCCTGACGTTGGCGGCTGAGGAACTCAATGTCAGTCAGGTCGCGGTCAGCCGGCAGGTCAAGGTACTTGAGGACTACCTGGGTGTTACGCTCTTCAAGCGATTGCACCGCGGCGTCGAACTGACTGACGAGGGGCAACAGCTCTATGAAGGTGTCACGCGGGCCTTTCAGGACATCGCGAATACCTCGCGGCGGGTGTCGCGCCGTGGACGCCGGGACATTCTCGCCATTCAATCCTACACCACGTTTTCTCAACGCTGGCTTATTCCCCGGCTCACACATTTTCACGACATTTATCCAAAGATCGAGGTGCGCCTTAGCTCATCGATCGCGCCAGCGGATTTCGAGACGCA
>JBNLAU010000355.1:0-9360 GCA_050302295.1 Roseibium sp.
GCGGTCAGCCGCGTTGCCCGGGTCACTTGTCCCGAGGGCTTGTCCGGGCTCCACCATGCCTTGCGCCCGCGAATATATTGCGGGCAATTGCCGAAGGACTGGCTGACGGAAAACCGCAGCCCGCCCACATCAGCCTCTGCCACTTGCCCATTGACCCGGTTGCGGCGGCGCGTTGCCGGTTCAATGCCGATGAGTCCGATATCCGCGCCGGCTGTCAGAGCGTTCTCCAGCGCATCGCCGGGCACCGGTAGCGCGGCAATCTCGAGCGACGTCGGCCCCGGTGAGCGCACGAAACCGGGCCCGCCTTCAAGGATCGTCGCCCAGGGACAGCCCTCCTCGTCTCGGCCGGCGACCACCAGGAAAGGTTGATCTTCAAAGAAAAGCCTGTGCTGATCGGGCATGTAGCCACGGATGGCCCCACGCGCCCAGCGTTGCACGTCGCTGTCGCCAAGACGTGCCTGAACACGTTGCTCGCCCTCGTGAAAGGGAGAGGTCCCGTCCAGCCGCTTTTGGGTCTGGTCCTCGCCAAACATGTCCGGTCCTCTTTGGTCGAAGGCAAAGGCAGCCGCCGGAGGTCCCATCGGGTCTCCGGCGGAGTGTCGAACGTCAGGCTGCGAGGCCGACCGGCGTCGCCGGCATGGCCACAAACCCAGGCAGGGCTTCGACGCGTTTCACGAAGGCCCGAATGCGTGGATACGGTTCCAGCGAGACATTCCCTTCCGGCGCATGGGCGGTGTAGCTGTAGACCGCCACATCGGCGATGCTCGGTCGGCTGCCGACCAGCCAGTCCCGGCCTTCCAGCAAACCTTCGAGCAGACCGAAAACGTATGCCGCGATGCCTTTGGCGTTGTCGGCGTCCAGCGGTGCACCGAAGACGGTGACAAGACGCGCCGCGGCCGGACCGTTGGCAATTTCGTTGGCGGCCAGCGACAGAAACCGCTGCACCTGGGCCTCTTCAGCCGGGTCAACAGGCAGCCAGTCCGGCGCGTATTTGCGGGCCAGATAAACAAGAATGGCGTTGGAATCGGCCAGCACAAAATCGCCGTCCTCGATCACCGGCACCTTACCGGCCGGATTCAGGCTCAGGAACGGCTCCTGCTTGTGCTCGCCTGCGGCGAGATCAACCTTGACCAGCTCGTGATTGATCCCGGCCAGTCCGGCGAAAAGTTCGATCCGGTGACAATGACCGGACAGTGGAAAGGTGTGAATGCGAATGGCGTTTGACATGGCGGTCTCCCCTCGTCTTGAGAAATCCGCGGCGACCAGATTCCGGCCCCGCTGACCGCAATATGTCCCCTGCCAAAAAAAGAAATAATCCTCGAACTTATTCAATAATTATGTACAATTTGGAGATAAAATAGATTCAGCCGAGCGGGGATACGTCGTGGACAAGATCGAGACCATGCGCGCCTTTGTGGCGGTCGCCCAAGACCAGTCCTTCACCGCCGCCGGACGTCGGCTCGGTCTGTCGACCAAGCTGGTTAGCAAATATGTCCAAAACCTGGAAGGGCAGCTACAGACCCAGCTGTTCAACCGGACCACGCGCAGCGTGTCCCTGACCGATGTCGGTGCCGCCTATCTGGAACGCTGCCGGCCGATCCTGGATCAGATGGATGAACTGGACGATCTGGTGCGTGAACGCCAGGGTGCGCTTGCCGGCCCGATCCGCCTCACCGCGCCAACCGGCTTCGGCAGTACACGGCTGACGGAGGCACTGGTTCCCTTCCTGAAAGACCATCCCGAGGTCGAACTCGAGATGAAACTGACCGACAACCGGGTGTCCCTGGTCGAGGAAGGTCTCGACCTGGCGATCCGGATCGGTGCCCTGCAGGATTCCACGTTGATCGCCAGAAAACTCGCCGACATGCCGCTGGTCCTGTGCGCCTCGCCAGACTATCTGGACCGGCACGGCCGGCCGCAAAGCCCGGAGGCGCTCGCCACCCACACCTGCCTCGTCAGCAGCAACCAGCAGGACTTCAATATCTGGCGCTTCCGCAAGGACGGCGAAGAACAGATCGTCCGCCTGCACGGTGCCGTAACATCCAACTCGCCCGGCGCTCTTGCCCAGATGGCCATCGGCGGACTTGGCATTGACCTCTCACCGCTCTACCCCGTGGAGACCGCAATCGCGGAAGGCCGGTTGGAGCGGGTCCTGCCGGACTATGAGACCGACATGTTCGGTGTCTACGCGCTATATCCGCCCAACCGGCACCTGACCCGCCGCCTGCGCGCGCTGATCGACCACCTGGCGGGGGCATTCAGTTCACGCTGGTCGGCATGACTTTGCCGGACTGGCGAGGCCAGGTCAGTTCGAAGGCCGTTCCCTGTTTCGTTTGCGGAACAAGCCTGATATCGGCGCCATGCGCCTTCAGGAGCGCCTGAACGATGCCAAGCCCCATGCCGGTGCCTCCGCGTTCCCGGCGGGTGGTGAAAAACAGATCGAAGATCTGCTCCGCATTGCCTGCCGAAATGCCTTCACCATTGTCGGCAACAGTCAGTGTCAGGCCGTGGTCCGTCTCTTTGGCTGTGATATCGATCCTGTCCGCCCCATGCTTCCTGGAATTGTCGATCAGGTTTTCAAGGACGATCCGGGCATTTTCCGCCGACATGGGCAGTTCGCAGTCATCCGGCGCGCTGACGGTCATACCCCCGCTGCCAGTACGTATGCCCCCCAGAACCTCCGAGAGGCGGCAGGAGCCACCGATCTGGACGCTGTCGGCCCTTGCAAGGTCGCGCAGGCGGTTGAGCAGCCGGGAGGCGCGCTCCGTGTCCGTCAGAATATTGCGCAGAAACCGCGTGCGCTCCGCCTCGCTCAGGTCGTCATCACCGTCCTTGAGCAGTTCCGCCGCGCCCTGAATGGCCGTCAGCGGTGATTTCAGCTCATGGGTGACGTGGCTGGCAAAGGTGCTGATGTAATCGTTGCGCTCAAACAGTTTGCGCGACATGTCCAGCATGCTTTGTGAAAGCGCGTGGATCTCGCGGTTGCCGTGGATGGCGAGCGGTTTCAGGGCTTCCCGGTCACCGTTGCCAATCTTCAGCGAGCGGGCCGTCAGCGCCTTGATCGGCCCGGAAATCGCCCTTGCAAAGATGAAGCCGACCACGAATGTCGCGCCGAGAATGAAAATTCCAACCCAGAAAACAGTCTCCCGCTTCAGGAACATTTCCTTCAGGATATTGCTGGGCGTGCGCGAGGCATAGACAACGCCCGCGACCCTATCGTTCACGACAATCGGCAAGGCGATAAATACCCGCACGCTTGTGCCGCGGCTGATCGAATAGATCGGCTGCGGATTGTCGACGACCCGCTGGCGCAACACGCTGGCATACCGCCCGGACAGCGCCCTCCTGACCTCCGGGATATGGGCAAGGGAAAGACCGGTATTCTCCCGCCCCACAATGATGGTGCCGTTGAAATCCAGCACCCGGAACCCCGCCAGGGTCAGTTTCTGAGTGCTCTCGAGGATTGGTGCCAACCGGCGGCCGGCCTCCGCATATGCCGGATGGGCTTCAGTGCCCGCCATCAACGGGTCCGGACGCTCAGGCAGGACCAGCGTCTTGTTGAGATCCAGTTCCGGCAGTTGCGGCGTCCATTTGCCGCTTGGCCTGGGCGCGGCGCGATCGCTGCCATATTTGACATCCGGCGCTCTTGTCGCCGTGGCGCCCAAAGGCAGATCCGGCCCGCCGAGCTCTTCAAGCATCTGGCTAGCAGTGGCAGCGATTGCCGCCGACTGGGCTATCAGCTCGGCTTCCGTCGTCTGGATCAGCTGGTTTTCATAAACGCGGAAAAACGCGATCCCGCCAAAGGGCACCAGCAGCATGATGGCAAGCACGAGCGCCACCACCACGGAAAGGGGTGGCCGCCATTTGTCGCGGAAGGTCCTGGATAACCGCATGGAAATGCCTAACCGCCGCCGCCTTGACAAGACCCAAGCCGGAAACCGACGCCATGCACGGTTTCGATTGCTTCCGGACATCCGGCTGCCGTCAGCTTGGCGCGGATATTGCGAATATGGCTGTCGATGGTCCTGTCAGATACATGGATATTGTCCTTATAGGCACTCTCCAGAATCCGCTCGCGCGTGAAGACGATTTTCGGACGAGCGAGCAAGGTTGCCAGAATGTCGAATTCAATGGCGGTGAGCGAAGCAGGGCTCCCGTCGATGGTGACGAGACGCTGCTCCCTTTCAAGAACGAGTGCGCCCTGCCGCAACGCGCTTTCCCCGGAAGTCTCCTCCACCGGAGATGCTCCGTAGCGCTTCAGGATCGCCCCGACCCGGGCGATCAGTTCGCGAGGGCTGAAGGGTTTGGTGACATAATCGTCCGCCCCCAGTTCCAGCCCGACAATACGGTCGACCTCCTCATCCCGGGCAGAGAGGAACAGGATCGGAACTTCCGAGGTTTTGCGCAAATGGCGGCAGACATCGAGCCCATCCATCTCTGGCAGGCCGATATCGAGCACGATCAGGGACGGATCGAACAAGGCGGCCTTGTCGATTGCTTCCTTGCCGTCTGCGGCGGTTTCGAAGGGATAGGACGCTTTTTGAAGCGCGAAACAGATCACGTCCCGGATATGCGGATCGTCATCAACGACAAGAACGGTTTTGCTCGGCAATTTATGCGTCCCGAAAATAAGCTTTGGCGGCAGGATTACCCATAACTGAGGCAGGATCAGGTTTCTAGCCACCAGCCATCCCGGACGAGACTGCGCGGCAGCGTCCGGTCAGCAGGCTCGCCGGTCCCGGTTCCGGTGGCTATCAGGCGGGCTGATTGCCTGGCCGGCGATATCCGGCGGCTCTGTTCCGGCCGGCGATTGTGAAAGACAGCCGGCTTCGCGCGGGCAATGAGAGTGAGGTGTGAATGCAAATAGGTCATGGCCACGTTTGTGCCCCAACCGCTTGCAGCACCTGTCGAGGCTATGTGCAGATTTTGCGCATTTCGGGCTTCAAGCCTTCAAACCGCCCCCAGAGCGCTATGCCAGCACAATAAAAAAAGGGAGCCGCGGATACGGCTCCCTTTGCGCTTCCCCGCTTCAAGCGGGCTAGGTGGCGGGGAAACTGCTCCAGCGTTGGGGCGGCTGGAGATATCCGGCTGCAGGATCAGCCGCGATGATGCCTCTCCCTTCCTTCGCCTCTCCCGTTCCTGCCGCCTCTGAAATCGGCTTTGGTGATGACGCCGTCTTTGTTGCGGTCGGCGTGCTCCATCAGACGGTCGAGGCGTTTGTCGTGCTCTTCCGCGGTGATCCCGAGGCTGCCGTCTTCATCGGCGCGCTGGAACATGTCGACAATGCGGGTTTCATTGCCTTTCAGCCACAACGGTCCGAAGTCCTCCAGGGAGAAGGAACCGCTGCCGTCGCTGTCAGCCAGGGCGAAGAGTTCCGCGCGTTTGGCATCGAAGTCCTCGCGTGTGACCGAACCGTCGCCGTCGGCATCAAACAGGCCCAGGAACATCCCGCCAGGGCCACCGGGGCCACCATGTCCGTGGGGACCACGCGGGCCGCCTCGGCCACCCTGTTCGCGGGCTTCAGCGCGCGGGCCGCGTTCCTCGTCAGCGCGCGGGCCGCGTTCCCCGTCTGCGCGCGGGCCACGTTCCCCGTCGTCTTCGGCTGCCCGTCCGCCCGGCCCGCCTGGTCCGCGGGGCCCGCGAACACGTTCAACGGTGCCGTTGCCGTCCCGGTCCAGCATGCTGAACATCCGGTTTGCCGTCAGATCGGCCTCTTCCTGTGTCACCGCGCCGTCACCATTGGTATCCAGGAACTGGAACGCCCTGATCATGCGATCGTTGGAGCGCGTCATGAATACGGCCTTGAACTCCTCGAGGCTGATGTCGCCGCTGCTGTCGGCATCGCCCGTGGTAAAGTCCTGACTGCGGACCTCGGCGATTTCGTCCCCGGTGATCACGCCGTCACTATTCGTGTCGAAACGCTCGAACAGACGTTCCGCGCGACGCTCATCGCGCTCTCCGCCATGATGTCCACGGCCCGGTCCGCGCCCGTCACGCTCACCCATATGCGCAAAACGTTCGCCGCCCGGCCGCAGAATTTCTTGCCCCCCGTTCCCCGATGCAGGGCCGTTCTGGGCCGAAGCAGACAGGCCGGCAGTCAGCGCGACACCCGCGACGCTCGCAGCCAGGGCGGCAAATGCAATCTTCTTGAACGGTTTCATTCCAACAACTCCTTGGTTCGTTGATGAGCTGAAGGTAGGTGGCAATTGTCGCAGGAGTACCCTCCCAACCGGGCAGAAGTGTCGCCATTTGTCCCGTTTGGCCCCAGCGATACACTCTGTTACAAACTCGCCTCGCACGCGGGTGCGCCTGTGATTATTTTAGTCATGGAACAAAGGCATTAGCGGCCGATGACGCTTCAAAGCAGTGACAGACGGCAAAACAGGAGAAACTCGTGAGCGATCCGAGCCCGCATATTCTGGTGGTGGACGACCACCGCGACATTCGCGAGACGCTGGCCCGCTATCTGATCAAGAACGGTCTGCGTGCCACCGCTGCGGAAAATGCCGCCCATGCGCGCAAGGCCCTGAAGGCCGCATCGATCGATCTTGTCGTGCTGGACATCATGATGCCGGGCGAGGACGGCCTGTCCCTGTGCCGCCATCTTGTGGAGACCGGCGCCATGCCGGTGATCCTTCTGACCGCCATGGCCGACGAAACGGATCGTGTGATCGGCCTGGAAATCGGCGCCGATGATTATGTCACCAAGCCGTTCAACCCGCGCGAGCTTCTGGCCCGCATCCGGGCGGTCCTGCGCCGCACGTCGCTCGCGCCAAAGGAGCGCGATCCCATCAAGCAGGAAAAGCTCCAGTTCGACGGCTGGACGCTGAACGTCTCCCGCCGCGAGCTACATGACCCGGACGGAACGGCCGTTGCACTGTCGAGCGGCGAGTTCCAGCTGCTGTGCGCCTTTCTGAAACGGCCGAAAATGGTGCTGAACCGGGACCAGCTTCTCGATCTGACGACCGGACGAGCACCTGCGGTCTTCGACCGGTCCATCGACAATCAGGTCTCTCGCCTGCGCCGGAAGATCGAAGCCGATCCGAAGGACCCGAGACTGATCAAGACGGTCTGGGGCGGCGGCTACATGTTCACCGCCGAAGTGAAAGACGGGATCGAATGAACAATTCGGAGCGCGTCCGCAACAGGCTTGCCAATCTCTGGCCAAGGACGCTCGCCTCACAGCTGATCACCTTGATGCTGGTGGCGATCGTCGCGGCACAGGCCTTTAGCATCTGGATTTTCGAGGACGAGCGCCGCATTGCCCTGGTTGCCGCAACCCGTGACAATCTTTTGCTGCGCGCCGTTTCCCTTGCCGACGTTCTGGAAGATACGCCGGAGCCGCTTCAAGAACGCATATTGCGCGCCAGCAGCAGCCGCCTTGCGGTTTTCTGGCTGGGTGAAACACCGCTTGCCCCGCATGCGGGCACATCCCGTTTCGAGCAGCGGCTTCAAGACTTCATGGCGAACCGGCTGGGCGGCAACCAGGCGGTCCATATCAACGTTCATGCGGACGAGCGGCGCGGCCCGGAAAGACCGAGGGCGGCAGAGGACGAGCCGCCAAGCTGGCGGGATGTGCCCCGGCGGGAGCGCCCGCAGCACCTGCGCAAGATCATGAACAAACCGGAAGACCTGTCGCTTTCCATTCAGATGACAAATGGAAAGTGGCTGAATGTCGCCACCAGCTATCGCCCGCCCCCCGGCAGCCTGGTTCCGTTGCTGGTGCAGCTTGGGCTGACGGCGCTCGCCGCAGTCCTTATCATCGGCTTTGCTGTCCGGCGCGTCACCCGCCCGCTGAAAGACCTCGCCGTTTCAGCGGAAAAACTCGGCCGCGGCGAGGATCTTGAAGCCCTGAAACCGACAGGCCCGAGCGAAGTGCAGGCATTGACCACGGCCTTTAACGACATGCAGGACCGCCTCACCCGGTTCGTCAGGGACCGCACCCGAATGCTGGCGGCCATCAGCCATGACCTGCGAACACCGATCACCTCGCTCAGGCTGCGCGCCGAATTCATCGAAGACGATGAAAACCGCGAGAAGATGATCAATACGCTGGACGAAATGGCCGCCATGACCGAGGCCACTTTGCAGTTTGCCAAGGACGAAGCAAATGCGAAGCCTGCGGAGGCTGCCGATCTTGGCGCCATCCTGGAGGCGCTTGCGGGTGATCAGGAAGATTTCGGCAAGACCTGCAGTGTCGATGTTCGGGAAAAGATCATCCTGTCCTGCCGTCCCGTGGCTCTCAAACGCGCGCTGCGCAATCTGATCGAAAACGGCATTCGCTATGGTGACGCCGTTTCCATTCAGGCGGAAAAGCACGAAAATGACGCCGTCATCCGCATAACGGATCAGGGCCCCGGCATTCCGGAAGACCGTCTGTCGGATGTCTTCGAACCCTTTGTCCGCCTGGAGGAGTCCCGCAGCGAGGATACCGGCGGCATCGGCCTCGGGCTTGCGATCACCCGCTCCATCATTCACGCCCACGGCGGCACGATTGCATTGAAAAACCGCGCCGAAGGCGGACTGGAGGCGGAGATTATTCTGCCGCTCGGCGGGTGAGCCTGGCTATTCGGCCCGGCGCAGCCCCGACATTGCGGGAACAAGCGTGCCGGAAATCAGCCTGGAAAGAAGTTGCGGCACGGGCGGGATGCGGCTAACGGGAAACAGGACGTGATCCCGGAGGAACGGCAGCCAGGAGCTCTCGCTCTGATAGGCAGGCGTGAACATGGCGCTTATAGCCTGATAGATGCCCACGTGGACGCGGCGGGCGCGGCTGTAAGCCCGCAGCGCCTTGTCCACCGGCAGCCGCTCAAGAGCCATGGCAAGCGCCGCGGCGTCCAGCAGCGCCATATTGGCTCCCTGCCCCAGCTGCGGACTTGCCCGGTGGGCGGCATCGCCGATAAAGGCAATCCGGTCCCGGTAGATCCTGCCGAGCGTGCCATGACTGTAGCGCGCCATGGTCATTTGCGCAGGATCTTCGATCTGGGAGAGGAAGGGCCCGGCTTCCGGCCACAGGGCCAGAGCATCTGCTTTCCAGGCGTCCAGCCCGCCACGTAGCCAGTCGTCATAGGTCTCCTGCTTCAGGGACCAGAAGAAAGCTGCTTTCAGCCGGTCGTCGCCCGGCATCCTGCCGATAGGCAGCACTCCGATCATCCGGTCGGCCTTGCGGTAACGCTGGGACAGATGATCAATGGGCAAGGCGTCCTCCACCCAGTTCACCGTGCCCCAGACAGCGCCGAAGGAAAGCCGTCTTGACTTGAGCGGCGACAGATTGGAATTGGCGCCGGAGGCATCGATGACAAGATCGTATCTGTCCGACTTCCCACCCTTTTCGAAAAGCAGACAGCCTTCCTCGACGCC
>JBNLAU010000356.1:0-5197 GCA_050302295.1 Roseibium sp.
GCGGTGGTCGCCGGAAACGTGGAAACGTCTCAGCACGTCACCAACGCGGTGTTCGCGGCGCTCGGCGCCATGGCCAACGCCCAGGGGACGATGAACAACCTGACCTTCGGCAACAATAAGTACCAATATTACGAGACCATCTGCTCCGGCTCACCTGCTGGTCCCGGTTTCAACGGTACGGACGGCGTCCACACGCATATGACCAACTCGCGCCTGACCGATCCGGAAGTGCTGGAATTCCGCTTCCCCGTGCTCTTGGAGGATTTCCACATCCGCGAGGGTTCCGGCGGTAAGGGAAAATGGACCGCGGGCGATGGAACCAGACGGACCTTACGCTTCCTGGAGAAAATGGACTGCGCCATCCTCGCTTCTCACCGAACCGTACGGCCGAAAGGCCTGGCGGGAGGCGGCGACGGCGAACTCGGCCTAACGGAAGTGCGTCGCTTGGACGGAACAATCCAGAAGCTCGAGGGCTGCGACCAGACAGTTCTGGAGGTCGGAGAAGCGGTTACAGTGATCACTCCAACGGCTGGTGGCTGGGGCGCAATCTGATTGTCTTCTAGTCACCCATAGCCTTTCGACGCTCGCTGCCGCCGGCTTGAGCCGGCGCAGCACACAGAGCTTGAGCGAAAAACAGGCCAAGCACGTCCAACCGCCAAGATGGGGTGGGACAAGGACATCAAGACGCGGAACTTATTGAACCCAGGCTGCCTTCATCCGGCATGAGGCGCTGTTCCTCTTCGATCATGTAATCCCGGGTGATGGGTAGGACGCTCTGGTCTTTGACAAACTGAATCTGGAAATTGTTCATCCCTCCGAACCGGAAGGCACATTCGGATGCTGCCAGATAATATTCCCACATCCGGCAAAATCGCTCGTCAAAAAGTGCTTTGGCTTCTTCCCTCTTCACCGCAAAACGAATTGACCAGTCCCGTATCGTATCCGCGTAGTGGAGCCTGAGAATTTCCACATCCGTGAGATATAACCCACAGCGCTCAAGATGCGGAACAACTTCGGAAAGTGCAGGAATATATCCGCCAGGGAAGATGTACTTCTTGACCCAGGCATTGGTGGCGCCTGGGCCATCCGAACGGTTGATGGAGTGGAGAACGGCCACGCCATCGGCAGCCAGAAGACCGTTGACCTTGCTGAAAAACTCCCGGTAGTGACCAACGCCCACATGTTCGAACATACCGACTGAAACAACCCGGTCGAATTCACCGTCCAGAGTCCGGTAATCCCTGAGCTGAATCGTGATCCGGTCACTCAGGCCCCGGGCTTCGATACGTTTTCTGGAATAGGCGTATTGCTCTTCTGAAAGCGTGACGCCCAGGACCTGAGCGCCGCATTCCTCGGCCAGATAAATCGCAAGCCCGCCCCAGCCGGAACCAATGTCGAGCACACGCATTCCCGGTTTGATCAGAAGCTTGGAGGCGATATGCCGTTTCTTGGCAAGTTGTGCCTGTTCCAAGGTATCGCGCGCATCCTCGTAATAGGCGCAGGAGTACTGACGGTCACCATCAAGGAACAAATCATAGAGTTTACCGGACAAGTCGTAGTGATGGGCAATATTGGCCTTTGCTCTGCCAATAGGGTTGAACTGGTCGACCCATCTGATCGCCCGGCGAAAGCGTTCCAACACTTTGGCGGTAATTGCAATATTCGTCTTGCTGGTGTTGTCGAGGAATACCGCGAGCAGATCGTAAATGGTTCCTTCGGTAATTTCGAAGTCACCATTCATATAACACTCACCGAAATAAAAATCCGGATCCGCAACGATCTTCCCTGCGGTCGCCTGGGTCTTGATCTTCATTTCAACGGGTTTTCCCCGTCCGTTACCGTAGAGGTGAAGAACACCCGACGGGTCGATGACGCGAAGATCACCCTTCTTGATAATTGACGAGACTACTGAATCGAACAAACGATACATGTCATCTAGGTGAGTAGTTTCAACAGTACCTACCCTAGAGTGAATTGTGGCAAAGGAAACTGCAAGAGCAATAAAGCGCTTTAGCGATATTTTTTCGCCTTAGTCGCTACGAGCCTGAAGCGCCAACGCCACAAGTGCCGGTCGCAACTCCCGAGGATCGCTCAACGGACCGGAAAACCAGAGCCGCTCCACGCTATCTCCCGCAACAAGATCAAGCCCTTCCGGATCCAGACATGCCAGTCGCCAATTTGCCTCGTGAGCGTTGCAAAGGGCTTCCGCATATAGCTTTACGGCCTCGTGATGATCCTCATTCATATGCGCCACCGCGCCAACTTCCATCGCCGCCCAGCTTTCCATGTCGTCGACCTGCGTTCGAAGATCATGTTCGTGCAATTCGAATGCCTTGCCGAATCCGCCATTCAGACTGGCCCGAAGCAGCTCGAGCCGGAAAAACGAGAAGTCACTGAAATCGACATAAAGCTCAGCCTTGGGATGGCGGGCAAGATAACGGCTGCGCAATCGGTCATGCACCGTGCTTCCCCGTTCCACCTGAACGGCGTTACAAAAAATAGAAACCCTTGGATGCGCCAGAGGGTCCCCCTTGCCTGGCTCACCGACCAGTAGCGAACAAGACGGGGTTTCTTGAATTGCGGCCGTATGACCGGACAAAGCGCTGGTTAGAATAACCGGAGTACCATCAAGATCGGTCGCCACGGCAACCCGGCTGGCAAGCGGATGTCCGGATCCGGCTTCCAGCGCGGCCAGAGCGCCGTAGCGCGCAGTCCGGATAAGGCCTTTTGCCTGAAGGCGTGCCTGATCATCCGTCGGCCGGACAACAGATTTTTTTCCCCTGCCCGTATCATTCTGATTTTCCAAGAATTCCCCCGATTAAAAATTCTGCGCCGAACGACTGCGGAGATTTGTTCTGCTTGAATCAACTCATACCGGAAACCTGAACGCCAGATGAACAGACATCTCAGAACCGGTTCAGAGCCCCTGTGCAATCTTAGCATCATCAGCTACGGCGCCATCCAAAAGGCGCGGGACTTTGGAGACAGAACCGATGAACATGACAAGCAAACGCCTTATCGCAGCCGCCCTGACAAGCGCCATTCTTCTTCCGACCGTTGCCACTGCCGAAGCTGGCTCCAGACATGGATGGCGCGACTATCGCAGCGACCGCCATCACTATCATCACCGTAAGCATAACAGGCACGGCCATCACAAGAACAATGGCAACCTGGGCGCGGCCGTCGCAGCCGGCGTCATCGGACTGGCCGCCGGTGCAATCCTTCTGGGTGCGACCAGTCAGCCGAGCTACGCCGGACCTCCCCCGGCAAACTACTACCCGCGTGCGCCTTATCCCGGACGCGTATCGCCTGCTGCTGGGTACCAGCCCTGGAGCCCGGCATGGTACCGGTATTGTTCTTCCAAGTACCGGTCTTTCGACCCGTCAAGCGGCACCTACATCACTTATCGCGGCGAACAGCGCTTCTGCCAGTAGGCCCGAAGAACGAATGAACCAAGTTCCGTGAACTTGCGGCATCGAGCAACAGGTCAGCCGAACTGACCACCTGCTTGTTGCCGTATTTTTCATTTCCGAAATACCAACGGCGCCAGAGAGTGGATTGCCATGGCTCCTGTCGGCTTAGTCATTTAACGCCCAGCCTCTTCGCGCCATGGATCGCCGGCCACTTTGATTCCAGGTTCGACAGCCAGAAAAACCGCAGCAAAAATCAGTCGGCCATGGTCTCGATAGACGCAAAGCCTTCCGGCGCTTCTCCGGCGTCAAACGGCGTACAGACCTCGATCACCTTATCCGGATAAAATCCGTTGAAGCGGGTTCGCAATGCCAGGCTGTACGCGCCGATGTGACCGATTTCAATCCAGTCTCCAGTATCGATCGTCTCCGGCAGCCAGAATGGGCGAGAGAGAATGTCCACGCTGTCGCAGGTTGCACCGCAGACCTTGAATGGCACGATCTTGTTCGCCCGTCCGGACCGTGTCCTGCGCGCGGGGTCCGGGATGAAGCGGGCGGGCAATGTGATTTTGCCGGTCCAGCTGTCCGACAACGAAGCCCAGATACCATCGTTGATATAAAGCCGCCGCCCCTTTTTCAGCAGAACGCGCACGATCAAAGAAATAGATCTTGCAACAATCACGCGCCCGGGCTCGGCCACAAGCGGCAAATCGTCAAACTCCCATTCCGCGATATCGGCCTTCAGCTGGCCCATGAGTTCTTCGAGTCCAGGCATTTTGGGGACTTTGCGGCGTGGATCGTGTCCATAAACAGCAGGAAATCCACCGCCAACATCCAACTCCACAATTGGAACGCCCGCCCGGGACCTGATCCAGTCCGCCGAGGCCAGAGCGCGTTCGTATGTCTCCGGCTCTTCAATCTGGCTGCCGACATGAAAACACAGGCCGCATTTGAAGCCGATCCGGTCTATGCGCTGCAAAAGCTCGACCGCGTGCCCCGGAGCCGCTCCGAACTTCTTGGAAAGTTCATAAGCTGCATGCCCCTTGGTGGCTATGCGCACAAAGAGCGTTATCGTTCCTGGGTCGATGTCCAGCGCCCGGACAATGCGCAGGATCTTCGCAACTTCATCTTCGTGATCGAGGGAGAGTGTGCGTATCCGGTAATCTTCCAGCGCGAGCCTGATGTCTGATTGAGCCTTGATCGGATGCATATATAACATCTCGGCCTTGGGAGCCGCTTTGCGAACCGCCGCAAATTCGGCCGGAGAGGCAACATCAAAGCAATCGAATCCAGCCTTTGCGAGTGCTTCCAGCACAAATGGCTCGCCATTGGTCTTCACCGCATAGGCCGTTTTGCCGGGAAACAGCTCCTGGAACTGCCGCGCGTCTGCACTCAGCACATCGGGCCGGAAACAATAGACCGGATGATCGGGACGAAGGTCTAGAGCGGCATCTACGGCAGTATCATATCGTTCCATCAGCCCTTCCGGTGTCAGACCGTGTATCTCATCCTCCCAGGCGCCTGTTCGGGCCGGCGCAGGACAAAGCGAGTGTGAGAAATGTGGGCTGGAAGTCAATGCTATTGCGGCGAAAGCTCTGGCACGATTTGCAATGTGGATTTGGTCTACTGACAAATAAGGTAGGTGCAGTCCTTGCCGTGACAGCCAATGTCGAGATGAAAATGGGATTTGTGATTTGGATCCGCCTCCGGCCCCAACACCGTTGTGAATCGTTTGCAGGCGGAAGTGTGAATTTGTTTCAGGAACCGTCCGTTTGCGGTTTTCTCAG
>JBNLAU010000357.1:0-6931 GCA_050302295.1 Roseibium sp.
AAACCCGCCTGAAGCTGCACGGGCATTGCCTTAACAGCCACCCAGGACGCCTTGCGCAACGCGCCCGGCGGCGAACCGGAACAGTGCCACAAGATGGCTTTCCATTTATTGCGGTTCGTATAAAACCCGGCACATGTCAAAACAGCGTCTGGACCAGCATCTCGTCGACACCGGCCTATTCCCGAGCCGCGCCCGGGCGCGCGATGCCATCCTGCGCGGGACGGTGACCCTGAACGGCACGCCCTGCACCAAGCCGGCTCAGAAGGTGGGATCCGATGCGGCCATTGCTGTGGAGGACCCTGCCTCAGGCTACGTCTCCCGCGCGGCGCTGAAGCTAATTGAGGGCCTCAAGGCTTTTCACATCGATCCGGCGGACAGGATCTGTCTCGATATCGGCGCCTCCACGGGCGGCTTTACGCAGGTTCTGCTTGAAAAAGGCGCCGCCAAGATCCACGCCATCGATGTCGGCCATGATCAGCTTCATGACAGCTTGCGAAACCACCCGAAGGTGCGGGCATCAGACGGCCTCAATGCGCGCGACTTGACGGCGGACCATCTCGGCGGTGAGTGCCCTTCCCTTCTCGTTTCCGATGTCAGCTTCATTTCCCTGAAACTCGCCCTGCCCCCTGCTCTGCAGCTCGCGGCGCCGGGTGGCGAAGGGGTTTTCCTCGTCAAACCGCAATTTGAAGCGGGCAAGGACAAGATCGGCAAGGGTGGGCTGGTGGACCCGGCGATTGCCGAAGACACGGCCCGAAACCTCCAAGCCTGGCTGGGAACCGTTCAGGGCTGGGAAGCCGGAGACCTTGTGCCCTCGCCTGTCAAAGGTGGCGACGGCAACGCGGAATGGCTGCTCTACGGGAAAAAGACCGGGTGACATTCGGCACTGCCCGATTTTCCGGTGCGAGCGTGCCGCAATGCTTGCCGCCTCCGCCATTTGACGCTATCGCTCAGCGATGAGTGAGAGAGAGCTTGAAATTACAGAACTTGGCCATCGCGGCGACGGCATCGCGATGACCGAAGATGGACCGGTTTACGTGGCCGGAGCCTTGGCCGGAGAAAAAGTGCGGGCGCAAGTCGTCAACGGACGCGCGAAAAATCCTGTCATTGAAACACAATCGCAGGACCGGATCGCGCCGGTATGCCGGCACTACGACACTTGTGGCGGATGCTCGCTGCAGCACCTTGCCGAAGGGCCATATCTTGCCTGGAAACGCGGGCTTGTCGAAAAGGCACTCAGCGACCGGGGCATCGAAAAGGAAGTATCCGAAACCGTCGCGGCCACGTCAGGTGGCCGCCGCCGCGCCGTGCTGACAGCCACGCGGGCGGGACGCCATACACTGCTCGGCTACCATGAAAAATCCAGCCATCGGCTTGTCGACATTTCGGAATGCCCTGTGCTCGACCCGGCCATCGTCACAGCTCTGCCCGGACTGAAATCCCTGGCTGCCGAAGTGCTGCCGAAGAAGGGCGAACTGCGCCTGACCGTTCTGGTGACGACGTCCGGTCTGGATGTTGCCATCGATCAGGCCGACAAGGCTTACGAGCGCAAGATCCCGGCACTTTCGCAAAAGACCGTGGAGCTGGACCTTGCCCGTCTGACAATCAATGGCGAAGTGCTGCTTGAAGTACGCCCGCCCCTGCTCGATATGGGCGGGGTCGGGATCGTGGCCGCCCCCGGCGGCTTCACCCAGGCGACCCTTTCTGCCGAGGAAGCTCTTTCGGAGCTGGTTCTCAAGGGTGTCGGCAAGGTCAAAACAGTTGCCGACCTCTTTTCCGGTGTCGGCACGTTTGCGCTTCGCCTGGCACGCACAGCCAATGTTCACGCAGTTGAGGGCGACGCGGCAGCGGTCGCGGCGTTCGACAAGGCCCTGCGCAAACCACAAGGTCTGAAGAAGGTCACGTTCGAGAAACGCGATCTCTTCCGCCGGTCGCTGGTACGTGAGGAACTGGAGTCATTTGACGCCGTGGTCTTTGACCCGCCACGCGCGGGGGCACAGGCGCAGGCGGAACAACTTGCGGCCTCCAAGGTAAAAACCATTGTCGCTGTCTCCTGCAATCCGGCAACCTTTGCCCGTGATCTCAGGATCCTCATCGACGGCGGCTATGTGCTCCAAAGCGTCACACCCGTGGACCAGTTCGCCTTTTCGCCCCATATTGAAGTGGTGGCAGTGCTAACACGGGAGTGAGCCATGAGTGCAGCGGACGGGGAATTCGGGACTACAGCGAGGGCCCGCACGCGTCCGCCGCTTATGAGCCTTGCCCGCCTGACACGCTACGCCCTTCACCAGGGCAGCCGCGTTGCGCTCTATACGCTCCATTCGGAAGCCATGCGGCGCATGAACCGCAAGCTGAAGCAGGAGCTTCCCGAGACACCTGACGTCGTGCCGGACGGCCCGGTGCCGAGCCAGCGGCGTATGCTGGCGGATATCCTCAAGCTGTTCACCGACGACCTGAAAGCGGTCGAGAACGGGCTTTATCCGATGCCGTCCGACGGCACCATGACGCCCGGCGAATTGATCGCCACCAGCCGTGCCTTTTTCAAGGACGTTCCGGAAGTGGCGCGGCGCCGTGCCACGGGTGCGCATCAGGAGGTCAATGATCTGGCGGAAGGCTTCGCGGATGCCCTGCCGCGCTACTATCGGCAGAATTTCCACTTCCAGACCGACGGCTGGCTGTCAGAGGAAAGCGCCAAGCTTTACGATTTCCAGGTGGATGTGCTGTTTTCGGGCGCAACAGCCGCCATGCGCCGCCGCGCGCTGGTGCCATTCGCCCGGATCCTCCGGAAGAAAGACCAGAGAACGGTTTCTTACGTTGATCTTGCCTGCGGCACCGGCGGCCTATTGCGCCCGGCCCTGAAGGCCTTTCCCCGGTTGAAGGGAACCGGGCTGGACCTCTCCGAACCCTATCTGAATGTCGCGCGCACGAGGACCAGATCACACCGTGCCAGCTTTGTTACCGCGATGGCCGAAGCCTTGCCCTTTGCCGACAATTCGCTGGATGTGGTCTCCTGCGTCTTTCTCTTTCACGAACTGCCGCCGAAGGTGCGACGGCAGGTGATCAGGGAAGTGGCGCGTGTCTTGAAGCCCGGCGGCTCGTTTCTCTTTGTCGACAGCCTGCAAACCGGCGACGTGCCGGATTACGACGGTCTCCTGTCGCTCTTCCCGCAGCTCTTCCACGAGCCTTATTATACGTCTTATCTCAGAGAAGACCTGACCGGCCTTTGCGCGTCCGAGGGTTTGACCGAGCGCTGGATGACGCCGGCTTTCGTCTCGCGTGCCGTGGAGTACGTCAAAGACGAACAATGAAGTGACTTCGGATATCGTCTCATTGTAACCACGCCCGTTTTCATCGCAGCCTGCCAATCCACCTATCTTTCAGTATCACTGAAATTTAGCTCTGCTTTCTCTTGAGACTGAAAGTAATCTGGCGTATATGCTCTGCCATGAGACTCGATCAATGGCTTTTGCAGACTGGGGAAAACCGTAGCGCCTTTGCGCGCCGGGCAAACTTGTCTCCCGCATCTGTTACTGCCCTTTGCAACGACCCGAATGTCTGGGTCTCGCGGGACATGGCCCGCAAAATCGCCATTGCCACCGATGGCGAAGTAACACCCAACGACTTTCTCGGACTGTCTACAACCAAGGAGCATCCCGTGTCCCAGGCCCGTGTCGCAGAAGCAATCCGCGCATTCGAACGTGGTGAAATGGTGGTCGTGACCGACGATGACGACCGCGAAAACGAAGGCGACCTGATTGTCGCCGCCTCCAAGATCACCCAGGAGCAGATGGCCTTCATGGTCCGTCACACTTCGGGCATCATCTGCGCACCGATGACAATCGCCCAGGCCCGGCGCCTGCGGCTGGACCCGATGGTGGCGGAAAACGACGCCCCTCTGGCAACCGCCTTCACCATCTCCGTCGATTACCGTCACGGACTGACAACCGGCATCTCCGCCGAGGAACGCTGCGCCACCGTCCATGCCCTTGCCAATCCGAATGTGGCTGCCGAGGATTTTGTCCGTCCCGGCCATATTTTCCCGCTCGTTGCCAAGGAAGGCGGCGTCATGATGCGCTCCGGCCATACGGAAGCTGCAGTCGACCTCTGCCGCCTGTCGGGTCTGGAAGAAGTCGGCGTCATCAGCGAGCTGGTCAATGACAACGGCACAGTCAAGCGCGGCACGCAGGTCGCGGAATTCGCCGCTGAACACGATCTCAAGATGGTGTCCGTTTCCGATCTGATCGCCTGGCGGCAGCGCACAGAGCGCATGGTGGAGCGCGTCAACGAGCAGCCGGTCGACACCATCGCCGGCCCGGCCTACGCGATGACCTACTCCACCCCGTACGATCCGATGCACCACCTTGCGATCGTCTATGGCGACATTCTGGACGGGCGTAGCGTCCCGGTGCGCCTGCAGCTGGAATCGGTTCTCGACGATATCTTCGGCGAAACGCGGCCGCTCGACGAGATCATGAAACATTTCGCCGAGCGCGGGCGAGGCGTTATCGTTTACTTGCGTGAAGGCTCAGCGGGCGTCGCCCGCCAATCCTTGCGCGCAAGGTCGGACTTTGAAGCCGCCGACAGTGAGGAGCACAGTTCCGCGCAAGCGCGGCAGGAACAATGGCGGGAGATCGGTCTCGGCGCTCAAATCCTGAAAGACCTGGGCGTCACCTCAATCCGCCTGCTGGCTTCGCGGGAGCGGCACTACGTGGGGCTGGAAGGGTTCGACATCAAGATCGACGACACCGAAATCCTCGACGCATAAGATCCGCTGATCGCGATCAATCGGCACAATCTGACAGCAGGACCGGCAAAGCCCGGGCGCTGAAAGCGCCCGGTTCTATTTGGCCACTACGTCAGGTTTTCCTTGAAGAATGCGATGGTGCGCTCTTCCGCTAGCATTGCCATCTCCTCGTCGTAGCGCGGCGTGGTGTCGTTGTGGAAACCGTGGTTCACGCCCGGATACACATACGCGACATAGTCCTTGCCGTTGGCTTTCAGCGCTTCTTCATAAGCAGGCCAGCCAGCATTGATGCGCTCGTCCAGCGCCGCGTATTGCAACATCAAAGGCGCCTGGATCTTCGGAACATCCGCGGCATCCGGCTGGCGGCCGTAGAAGGGCACAGCGGCGGCCAGTTCGGGATAAGCCACCGCTATGGCGTTGACGACGCCACCGCCATAGCAGAAACCGACGGCGCCCACCTTGCCGGTGCTGCCGTCATGGTTCAGCAGGAACTCGAATCCGGCGAAGAAATCATTGAGAAGTTTCTCGCGATTCACGGTTCGCTGCAGTTCGCGGCCTTCGTCATCGGTTCCCGGATAACCGCCGACCGACGTCAGCCCGTCAGGAGCCAGAGCCATGAAGCCCGCCTTGCCGAGACGACGGGCGACATCCTCGATATAGGGGTTCAAACCCCGGTTTTCGTGCACCACCAACACGGCTGGAAGCTTGCCCGGCGCACCGGCGGGCTTCACCAGATAGCCGTTGACCTCGCCATGGCCGTTCGGCGACGGATAGGTGATCCGCTCGGTGACAATCGCTTCGTCATCCGGGGCAACCTGCTGGGCAAGAGCGTAGTTGGGGGAGAGCTGATCAAGCAGCATGGCCGCGGTGACGCCACCGACAGCGAATTTCGCGGCTCCGTTCAAGAATGCACGCTTGGTTATTTTGCCGTGAGCGTAATAGTCATAAAGATCAAGCAGTTCCTGCGGAAAATCCTTCGCCGTCATGCGGCGCGCCGGTGTCATCTCATTCATGTCATCACTCCCTGAAAGCCCGAGGCCCCTTTGCCCAGTGAAATCTAGGGGGATGAAACCGGAGGTCCATGGCCTCCGGCATATTGAATTGTGACAACCTGCGGCTGCCCGCCCGGTCAGCCGATCTGGCCGCGGTGTCTCAGGAAGTGGTCCGCCAGCACGCAGGCCATCATGGCCTCGCCGACCGGGACGGCACGAATGCCGACGCAGGGGTCATGACGGCCCTTGGTCATGACGTCGACTTCCTCACCCTGTCGTGTGATAGATCTGCGCGCAGTCAGAATCGAGGACGTCGGCTTAACCGCAAAGCGCACAACCAGCGGATCACCGTTTGAAATTCCCCCCAGGATGCCACCGGCATTGTTGGTGAGGAACATCGGCTGGCCCACATCGTCGGTCCGGATCTCATCGGCATTTTCCTCGCCCGTCAGGCTTGCCGCCTCGAACCCATTGCCGATTTCAACGCCCTTGACCGCGTTGATGGACATCATCGCGGCGGCCAGGTCGGTATCAAGTTTGCCATAGATCGGCGCGCCCCAGCCTGCTGGCACGCCTTCGGCAATCACTTCAACCACCGCGCCAACGGAAGACCCGTCCTTGCGCACACCATCCAGATAGTCCGCCCAGAAAGCCGCAGCCCCGGCATCCGGCGAGAAGAAGGCGTTGTTGTTGATTTCGGCCCAGTCCCAGTTGCTGCGGTCGATCTTGTGCGGACCGACCTGCACCAGCGCACCGCGAATGGAAACACCCTGCAACACCTTGCGCGCAACAGCTCCGGCGGCAACCCGCATCGCGGTTTCGCGTGCAGAGGAACGGCCGCCACCGCGATAGTCGCGGATGCCATATTTTGCATCGTAGGTGAAATCGGCATGGCCCGGCCGGAAACGGTCCTTGATTTCGGAATAGTCCTTCGAACGCTGATCGGTGTTGTGCACCATCAGGGAAATCGGCGTGCCGGTGGTCTTCTGGATACCATCTTCATCGACCATCACGCCGGACAGGATGCTGACTTCATCCGCTTCACGCCGCTGTGTGGTGAAGCGGGACTGCCCTGGTTTGCGTTTGTCCATGAACCCTTGAATATCGGTCTCGTTCAGCGGGATCAGCGGCGGACAGCCGTCAACGACACAGCCGATTGCCGGTCCATGGCTTTCCCCCCAGGTGGTGACCCGGAACA
>JBNLAU010000358.1:0-5038 GCA_050302295.1 Roseibium sp.
TGCGGCTTCCCATTGGCCTTTTTCGATGGAAACAATTCCGGCGCGAAAGATTTCGGCGAAGAATGCCCCACTTTGGATCGTGAATGTCAGCGCAGCCGCCAGGAACGGCGTCATCTCCACCGACAGAATAATCGGCAGGCCGAAATAGAACCAAAAGAGCTGAACAAGAGGCGGGGTTGTCCGAAACACCTCGATAACGATGCCCGCCGGCAGACTGAGTAGCCGGCGGTGCGAGAGTCTCGCCAGGGCAAGAAGCAGGCCCACGGCAAGACCGCCCGTGAGAGCGGTTGCCGTGAGGACGAGCGTGTTGCGGAAACCGGCCAACAAGAAGCCGCTTTCGCTCAGCACTGGCAAAAAATCCCAGTCATACATCGCGGAATTCCCTGATCAGAGCAGTTCCTTGATGATGGGCGGGGCAGCCTTCGGATCGAGCCCGAAGCCGGTCAGGAAGTTCTCATACCAGCCCTGGATTTTGCCGGAGGTGTAGTAGTCCTTTAGCTGGGTATCGACAAAGGCGACGAATTCGCTATCGCCCTTGCGCACCGCGGCGCTCGTCGGATTGGATTTGACCGGCGAGGGAACCACGATCTTGCCCGAGCCTAGTTTCTGACGGGCGGCGATCAGCGGCGGATGGAACAGACAGACCGCGTCGACGCGACCGGACTGGAAAGCTGCGATCGCTTCGGTGTTGCCGGGGAAGCGCTGAATGTCGGCCTTGCCGACGTTTTCCGTCAGGAACTTGTCCATACTGGTTGCCTGTGGCACGGAAATCTTGATATCCGGCTTGTTCAGGTCTTCCCATGTCGTCACGGGCAGGTCGTCTTTAGCCAGAAGCGCCAATGAGTAATAAAGCAGCGGCGCTTGAGGGAAGTCAGCGGCCTTCTTCCGCTCTTCCGTGGCGTCGAGGACGAACATGATATCGATCTTGTTGCTCTGAAGGGCGGCGACCGCCGTTCCCCAAGTCACTTCCACCGGCTCGAATTTTACGCCGAGAGCTTCGGCCATTGCCTTGCCTGCGGAAACGCCGACGCCCGATGTCCACTCACCGGTAGCCGGATCCTTGGAATACCACGGCGGCGCCTGGGTGACACCAACCCGCAGCGACCCGCGCGCCTTGATATCTTCCATCGTGCCTGCGGCAAGTGCCGGAACAACACCGCCGGCAATGGAGGCTGCCAGGGCTGCTCCGGTCAGGAGCGAGAATTTCCTGCGCGTAATCTTCATAACACGATCCCCTCTTGTTTTTTGGATCAGAATTTCGACACAGCATTGAGCAACCATATTGTAAGATTGTCAACAATTATGCAATTTGAGAAAATTCCGAACCTCATCTGTCAACGTCACGAGGGTCTGCTGGTATGAAGAGGTCGGGGCAAGATGAGGTTCCGAACAGCGACAATAGTCTGCTCATCGCAGTAGAACACGAGAACGACAAAAACTGTCCGGAAGAGCCGACACAAAAACCATGGGTGAATGTCGGCTTCTCTCGATTGAAGGCTGCAAGCTACCAATCCGCTCCCTGCCCCATTTCGGTCATTCGTTGCGACCGCAGCCAACGTCCGCTTCCCGCCCATTTCGTAAATTTGCTGCGTCTTAAATGAATGTCGGCTTTCGGAGACCGTTCTCATGCCTCTGAACGACCGTCCTGGGGACGCATTGCCGCCGTTGCAGCGCAACCGTTCATCAAGTCTCACAATCCACCAACACCTCCGACCGGAGAGAAACAAGCCCCTTCCCCCTCACGGCGCTGCTTCCTGTGCCTTTGCGTCTTCGCCGGTAGGCCAGCGGTAGGCGATTAGGACGGCAGCGGTGGCGCTGAAGGCAGTGACGGCATGGGCGGCGATGAAGAGCCAGATATTGCCGCTTTCCATGCCGGCGCGTCCGCTGATCGTCCAGGCGACCCATCCTGCGGCGAACGCCGCGATGACGGTGACGACGGTGAGGCCCCGAACGTCCGTGGCAATGAGCCTCTGGCGTCTCTCCTGCGGCTTGAGAGTTGCCGCGCACCAGGCTGCGCCCAGGAGGGCGGGCAGGTGAAGCGCAAGGAAGATCAGAACCGTTTGCTGCAGGGTGATCGGGTCGAGGGGACCCGAGCGCATCCAGCCGTTTTGTGGCACGCCATGTTTTGGAAAATAGAGGGCTCCGGCGTAAAAGACACTCAACAGAACGCCGGCCGCCAGATAGGACAGCATCCAACCACGCTGCCAGCGCGTCCCCCTGATTGACCAGTGGTCGGGGCGGACCACCGGGTCTACTGCCAGCAACGCCCAAGGGGCGATCAGGACGGCGATGGCAGGGGCAGACAGGAAGAAGGAAGTCGACCCGAGGGTCAGATATCCGCACCGGATCTCGGTGCCGTCGACCGTTTCACAGTGATACAGCTGGCCGAGCCCCGCATAAATAAGCATGAGCGCAGCCGCGAAGGCAAGTGCCGAAAGCGCGGCCAGCCCAAGGCGCAGCGCCAGCTTCGTCAGGCTGTTCCGTGTGTCCTGGTTCCAGGGCAGGGCGAGGATGGGCGGCAGCAGAATCAGCGACAGGATTGCCAGATAGAACAGACCGTTAAAGGTCTCGGGCTGCGGGATGCCGTTGGAATCGGTGGTCTTGTCGAGGATTGAAAAAGCGCCGCCGATCAGTCCGACGATGATCGAGGTCGTGAGCGCCTCGTGATCGTCGTCCGTGCCGCTGGCAAGCGCCTTTCTTGCATTCATCACGAGAAGCACGAGGAAACCAACGCCGAGCACCAAAAGGCCTGCCTCGACCTGGAAGACCGGCTTGGGCTCAGATCCGAGAAGCGTGTCTTTCGCCACCATGACGAGTCGCCCGATATCCATGGCATGCGAACTCAGAAGCGCGGTGACAACGGCGGAAAAGACGACGGACGGGTCGCGTCTGGAGGAACCGTTTTTGTCACCGGCGGAGGAAGAAGAGGAAATCGACATCAGGGCCACCCGCAGTCGTGAAAACGTCTGGTCCGAAATAAAGGCCTTGCATCGAGACCGGTGGACCGTCCTGGAACTCTTTGGGAGTGTGTGATAAACTTGAGCAATCCTTAATTGCATATCAGCATCGCGCCCAATTGTCTATTCATGGTCATTGAATTGCGCGATAAGGAGACAGTTATGTCTTTGCGTTGTTTGTATTATTTCTTGTTTCTTGCGTTGAGCATGCTTCCGCTTCCCCTAGCGAAGGCGCAGGAGCAGTCCACGATCACGGTGCCGGTCGTCCTTTCCGTGGCTGCGCTGCAGGAGGCTGCCAATCGTGACCTGCCGGTGGAACTTCACACCGGCGAGCGTGCGCAGCAATGCGTCAAGGCGCAGGAGGCTTGCACAAAGATCCCCGAATTTCGCGGGTTGAAGATCTATTCGCGCAGGGAATGCATTCAGGTCAGCCCAGCAATCGATTGCACCATCAGAGACCGTGTCTGGCGGGAAGGGACCCTCAGCGTTACAGGCGATGAAGGCCAGCTTCTGTTGCAACAGACAGTACGGGCTCAGGCAACCGTTTCCGGCCGCGGCGAAATCGGCAAGTATATCCGTGAAACGGTCAATGGCGCTGCGCGTTTTGAAATCCATGCGCGTCCTGAAGTAAAGCCGGACTGGACGGCCAGCTTGCCGCTCGATGTCCGTTTCGACTGGACCGAACGGCCCAATGTCGTGCTTTTCGGCGTGATCCCGGTCACCTTCGGCAGTCAGGCTGGTGAGAAGCTGGAGCAGGAAATCGCGGACTTCCAGCAGAATGACCTGCCTGGACTTCTGGACGAATTCGATCTGAGAGGGCGCCTGGAGAAGGTCTGGCTGGACCTTCAGAAACCGCAGAAAATCGAGATCCCTGATGCCGCGCCGCTCTATCTGCACGTGCGGCCAGGGCGCCTCGGTCTCGCGCCGCTGATCGTCACCGACCGACAGATTGAAACCGCGCTCTCGCTCACCGCAGAACTGCGGGGAACCGACAGCATCGCATCGCCCTTTGGAGGCGGCGCGGTGGCGCTGCCCGACAGGACGCCGGTACCGGTCGGCGACGGGTTCGACGTTGTTCTGCCGGTGACGGTCGGTTTCGATGCCCTGAACCGGATGTTCGCGAAGGAACTGGAGCCGCCGAAAGAGTTTCAAATTCCCGCAGGCGGAAAGATCATCGTGTCCGCTGGCTCTCTTTCAGGCGAGGCGGGGAGGCTCGCCGTCCGGCTGAACACGTCGATTTCGGGCCCCGGTCTGCCGAGATTTGACGGGCCTGTTCTGGCGTCCAGCCAGCTCAGGTGGGAGGCTGCGTCCGAACGGATTTCGTTCATAGACCTCGAAATCAAACTGGAAAAAAGCAGCATGAACGCCTTCGTGCTGAACGGCTTCCTCAACAGCCCGCCAGTAAGAGGCTGGATCGAAAAACAGGCAATCATCTCCCTGGAGGCCGAATTCCGCAAGGTGGAAAGCCAGATTGCCGCCGAACTCAGCAGGGAACTGGCAGCGGGGATCAAGACCGAAGTGGAAAATGTTGAATTTTCCATCGAGGAACTGGGTGTCGAGCAGGGATTGGACCTTAAAGTTCGCGCTCAAGGCAAGCTTCGCATTCTTGGAGTGCTGTAAGCACCGGGCGAATGCGCCCGGTCCCCGTGCCCGATGCGGCTGGTGGGCCTCGTCGAGCCAGGCCCAGGCGGTCAGAGGTCCACGGGAAATTGTCGTCGCCGGCCCAAGCGCATACTCGCCCGAAAGCGGTGCTTAGCGCGGTGTAGAAGTTCTGTTTGAAAGCAGACCTAGCGGTAGGAATGCAGAGTTATCGATTCGCCAAATTGGACTCAAAAGCACAAAAAATCCTGTTTAGCGGCTGCGATTTCTTCGCCCCGCGACGCAACTGTATGTGGCTTCAAGTTCGTCATTGCTGAGTTCCGTTGATCGCTATATAGGCCGAAATAACAAGCGTCGAAGTCAGCCTTGAGTGTGCATTCGTTAGCCAAATCGCAGTATCACACCAATTGCGGCTTCGCACAGATTAGAGATCGACGCGGCGAGACGCTGCAAGCGTTCCATCGTCATATCCCTCAAGCCGC
>JBNLAU010000359.1:0-15522 GCA_050302295.1 Roseibium sp.
AAAACCGATGCCCATCAGACCGACGGGCTGGCGGAACTGGTCTGCTCGAATTCTTTCCGTTCCGACGATTCCGAGCAGAATGCGGTCGGTCTCATTCATCACGAATTGCGTCAGCTCGGATCGCTGATCATGGCTTCGGCGGACGCTCATCAGGTGCCCGCCGGTAGCGCGTTGGCTGTTGATCGCGAAGGGTTTTCAGGTGCCGTAACAAAGGCGCTTAAAGATCACCCGCGCATTGAGATCGCGCGAGAGGAAATCGCCGGTCTACCGTCGGATGATTGGGAGAAAGTCATTATTGCGACGGGCCCGCTGACGTCACCGGCGCTATCAAAGGCCGTTCTGGAAAAAAGTGGCGAGGATGCCCTCGCCTTCTTTGATGCCATTGCCCCTATTGTCCATTTTGAGTCGGTCGACCTGAGCAAAGCCTGGTTCCAGTCACGCTATGACAAGGTCGGACCCGGTGGAACCGGCAAGGACTATCTCAACTGCCCGATGGACAGAGACCAATACGAAGCCTTCATCGACGCGCTTCTGGCTGGAGAGACAACCGATTTCAAGGAATGGGAGGACAATACGCCGTATTTCGACGGATGCCTGCCCATCGAGGTGATGGCGTCGCGCGGCCGCGAAACCCTGCGCCATGGGCCAATGAAGCCAATGGGCCTGACTAACGCGCATAATCCGGGCGTCAAGGCGTATGCCGTGGTTCAGCTTCGTCAGGACAATGCGCTCGGCACGCTCTACAACATGGTCGGTTTCCAGACGAAACTGAAATACAGCGCCCAGGCAGACATTTTCCGCATGATTCCGGGACTGGAAAACGCACAGTTTGCCAGACTCGGCGGATTGCACCGTAACACTTTTCTGAATTCCCCGAAGGTACTTGATGGCAGCTTGCGGCTGAAAGTTGATCCGCGCATCAGATTCGCCGGGCAGATCACGGGCTGCGAAGGCTACGTGGAATCGGCGAGTGTCGGCTGCATGGCCGGCCTCTTTGCGGTAATGGAGGCCCGAGGACTGGACATTGTCACGCCGCCGGACACGACCGCTATGGGCGCACTTCTGGGGCACATCACGGGTGGCCATATCAGCCGTGAAGACGGTGCCGGCAAACCCGGGTCTTTTCAGCCGATGAACGTCAACTTTGGCCTGTTTCCGCCAGTGGAAGCGCCTACCAAAGACGAAAATGGCAAACGGCTGAAGGGCAAGGACAAAACCAGAGCGAAAAAACAGGCCATGACCGACCGGGCCAAGGCCGATTTCGCCGGCTGGCAGGCCAGTATGGACCGGCTCAAAGCCGCTTGAAAACGTTGCCGGACGCGCGCCACAGGATCCATTGACGCCTGAGTTGTGAGAGTTCAGCCACCTGCTTCAATGGATCAAAATCGGCCGCTTCGAGCTTTATCAAGAATGGCTCGACCAGGACCAGCGGTAGAAATGCGGCCTGACACTTTTCAGGCACGCTCCCTGCAGCCTGCCTGACGCGCTTCATGTGGTGACGCACGTGGGAGCGCATTTCCGTCAGAACGGCCCGCAGTTCCGGCGATGTCTCGCCGCGAAATAAGGTTTGCGGATCAAGATTGTGCCGCGTCAGGATGTCTTTGGGAAGATACATCTGCCCTCGAGAGGCATGCCATGGCAGCGCCCGCATCAAGCCAGTGAGAGCATAGGCAACCCCGGCGTGTCCGGCGGCCGTCGCCGTTCCCGGATCATCCCCATTGTTGAGAATGAGACAAGCGAGTTGAAAGACACCCGAAACAGTCTCGCCCGCGTAGCCTTCCAGATCGTTCAGGCTTGGCATCGGATCGTTGTAAAGATCGAAAATCCGCGCCTCAGTCATGGCCGAGAGGCTCTGCCTCGGTAACTTGTAAGTCTCGGTTGTTTGCAGCAGAGCGTTGGCAACCGGGTTGGAGGCAACTGCACCATGTTCCGTCCCTTCCAGCAGGTCTCGCCACCATTGCAAGCGGACCTCGCCCGGAAGAGGTTCGGACACCAATTCCCGAATGCGGGCAATTTCAGCGCTGAAGGCATAGAGCGCCATCAGTCCCGGCCGGTGCGTTTCCGGAGCCAGAAGCGCGCTTAAGTAGCGGTCCCTGTCAAACTGGCGCACCACATTGGCGGCGTGATCAAAGTCAGTGGTCATAACCGCCCATTTGGCTCGTTTACTGCCTCAGTCCACCGCCAGCAGTGCTGCTGCAACGGCTCGGTCTTCCGATAGAAGCACGTTGAACGTCCGTACCGCGGCGCCGGTTGACATGGGGTCGGCCAGAATCCCGGCCTCGCGGAATCTTTGCTTCAGGTCCGAGGGCAACGGACGCAAGTCCGGCCCCGTGCCGATCAGCAGAACCTCGATGTCCGCCTGTTCCTCAAAGACCCTTTCAAAGGCCTCTTCAGAGAACTCTGCCGGTTCAGTGAGATTCCAGCCGTATATTCCGCTTGGAACACACAACAACGAGCCCAGGTGAGACATTTCAGCAAACCGGAAGCCGCCGTTGCCATAGGCATCCAGCGGCGCTCGGCCCGGAAAATGCGCGTTCCGGATTTCCATTGCCAAATGTCCTCAGGCCGTTGCCTTGGCATCGGTGCCCTTCTTGCCATCGTCATCCTTGGGTGTCATGGCGTCCGCCCTGAGATTGAACAGAATCAGGAACGGCGCAGCCAGGAAGATGGAGGAATAGGTACCGATCACGATGCCGAAAATCATGGCGAGCGTGAATGACTGAATGACTTCGCCGCCGAAGGCGTAAAGCGCAATCAGAGCCAGCAATGTGGTGACCGAAGTCATGGTGGTTCGGGACAGCGTCTCATTGATCGACATGTCCAGGACCTCCGTCAAAGGCCGTTTCTTGTATTTGCGCAGGTTCTCGCGGATGCGGTCATAAACCACCACCGTATCGTTGAGAGAATAGCCGATAATGGTCAGGACCGCCGCGATGCTGGAGAGCGAGAAATCCAGCTGCAGCAACACAAACAGTCCAATGGTGATGACCACGTCATTGGCTGTGGTCAGAATCGCACCAAGGGCAAACTGCCACTCAAAGCGGAACCAGATATAGATCAGGATCGCAAACAGGGAGGCTGCAACGGCAATTGCCCCTGCCTGCGCCAGTTCACCTGACACTCGCGGTCCAACCACCTCGACACGGCGGAAGTCTACGTTTTCACCGGCGAAGATGGTCCTGATGCGCTGGACAACAGACTGCTGGGCGAGTTCGCCGCCCTGCTGCTCTTCCACGCGGATCAGAATATCATCCGACGCGCCGAATTCCTGCACCTGAATATCACCCAGATTGAGCGCTCCAAGCTCGGAGCGGATGGCGCCGACATCCGCAGGACCATCCGTCTTGATCTCGATGATCGTGCCACCCTTGAAGTCGATGCCGTAGTTGAGGCCGACCAGAAAGAACGCGGCAAGCGAGGCAACAACCATCAGGATGGACAGTGGGAAGCTGACCTTCCGCAGCCACATGAACTTGATTTTGGTATTGTCCGGAACAATTCTCAGCAACATTGGTCTTTCTCCCGGATCAAATCGGCAATTTCGACGGACGGCGCTGGCGGATCCAAAGAGCCACCAGAAGCCGGCTGAAAGTGAAGGCTGAGAACACCGTCGTGAAGATCCCGATCGCCAGCGTCACGGCGAAGCCGCGAACCGGGCCGGACCCGAGCTGGAACAGGATGACGGCCGCGATCAGCGTGGTGATGTTGGCGTCCAGGATTGTTCCCAGAGCCCTGCTGTAACCGGCATCGACCGCAGAGATCACCGACCGCCCTGCCCGCGATTCCTCGCGTATGCGCTCAAAAATCAGTACGTTGGCATCCACGGCCATACCGATGGTGAGAACGATACCGGCAATACCCGGCAGCGTCAGGGTGGCCTGTAGCACGGTCAACGCGCCGAAAATCAGGAAGATGTTCGACAGCAAGGCAAGATCGGCGATGAAACCGAAACGGCCATATGCCAGGATCATGAACACAATGACGGCAATGCCCGCAATGATCGAAGCCAACTTGCCTGCTTCAATCGAATCGGCGCCAAGGCCTGGGCCAATGGAGCGTTCCTCGATGACGGTCAGTTTTGCCGGCAGCGCACCCGCCCTCAGGAGGACTGCGAGGTCATTGGCTCCGTCGACGGTGAAGTTCCCGGAAATCTGACCGGAGCCCCCTGTGATCGGTTCACGAATGACCGGCGCGGAAATCACTTCATCGTCGAGCACGATCGCAAACGGGCGGCCCACATTCTTCTGCGTGATCAGGGCGAACTTGCGTGCGCCTGACTGATTGAAGCGGAAATTCACAACTGGCTCGTTGGTGCGCTGGTCGAAGCTGACCTGGGCATCCACGAGATCGTCGCCTTCCAGAAGAGGTACTTCTTCCAGAAGATAGGGAAACGGGGGATCGTCAACGGACATGACGACAACCGTTCCAGCCGGCGGACGGCTCTGGAGCGCCTGCTCGCCGGACATGGAGGTATCAACCATGTGGAATGTCAGCTGGGCTGTCGTGCCGATAACGTCTTTCAGGCGTTCCGGATCGTCTTCACCCGGCGCTTCAACCAATATCCTGTCTGCGCCCTGACGCTGGATGCTCGGCTCAGTGGTGCCCAATTCGTCGACACGCCGACGGATCACCTCGATGGACTGCTGCACGATGTTGGTCATGCGGTCTTCCAGACCCTGTTCGGTATAGGTGAACCGAACCAAACCGTCATCGGAAACTGTCATCGCGAATTCGTTGACAGGCTGGCCACCGAAGAGGTTTGAAACCAGCGGATTGATCAGTGGCTGCAGCCGCTCTTTGGCATCACTCAGCTGGGTAAGGTCGCGGATTCGGACCTGGGCGGCTTCGCCTTGAATACCCAATCCCGTGTAACCGATACGCGGGTCTTCGCGCAGCGCTGCCCGGATTTCGCTGACCAGCGCCTTCATGCGCTTTTGGACGTAGTCCTTCTTGTCGACTTCGTAGAGCAGATAAGCGCCTCCGCGAAGATCGAGGCCGAGCACCATCTGGTTCTTCGGCAGGAAGTCCGGCCAGCTTTCAAGCTGTTTGGCGGTAAAGAAATTCGGCAATGTCGTCAGGATGCCAGCGGCAACCACAAGCACGATCAGCGCGATTTTCCAGCGAGCGAAATAGAGCATGGTCAAGCCTTAAAAGCGGCCAGGCCGATCGAAAACCGGCCCGGCAAAATCATCTGCACAGCGAAGCGGACCCTTAACCGTTGTCCTTGGCCGGTTCGGTTTTCGAGCGAACTTCCTGGACCATGGAGCGGACCAGCCTCACCTTGATGCCTTCGGACAGTTCCACTTGAAGTTCACCGTCGTCGACCACCTTGGAAACCTTGCCGATCAGGCCTCCCGATGTCACGACCGTGTCGCCGCGGCGCAGATTGGCGATCAGTTCCTGATGCTGCTTCATACGCTGGCGCTGCGGCCGGATAATCAAGAAGTACATGATCGCAAAAAGCGCGACCATCATCGGAATCGGACCGTAAAGAATTGTTTCCAGGCCACCTGCTCCGGCGGTCTGCGCGTAGGCTGGGGTGATAAACATAGAAATCTCCTAAGGGGCGCTGTTCAATTCCGGGGAAACCCACCTCCCCGGCACAAACGCTCTCGTTCTGGTGGCGCGGACTATAACGGCGGCGCATCTCATTTCAAGCTTTGCAAGCAGTTTCCTGCGTACCGGTATGGGAATAATCGGCGTTTTCGTGTTTCTACCGCCGTGTTACTCCAACTGCCAACATATTCAGGGCCTCACATGGGCCTTTTTGACAGGGCTTGCAAGACAAATGAGCGCGCAAAACGATATCGCTGCCTTGAATTCCAAACTCGATTCCCTGATCGAGCTTATCAGCCGGGCCGTACCCGCGGAGGCTCGCAAAACGGATTGGAGCTCCGCTGACGCCTTCGTATGGGTGCCGGAGCCCGGCGAACTTCACGGCGTTGAACGGGTCAACAGGGTCGATATCGACCTACTTTGCGCAGTTTCGCATGTCCGGGACCTGCTGCTCGACAACACGAGACGCTTCGCAAAAAGCCTGCCGGCCAACAATGCATTGTTGTGGGGTGCGCGCGGCATGGGCAAATCGTCGCTGGTCAAGGCCGCCCATGCTTCCGTCAATCAGGAAAGCGGGTCCTCGATCCTGAAACTGATCGAAATTCACCGGGAAGATATAGAATCGCTGCCCAAACTGATGGTGGATATCCGTCAGGCGCCCTACCGGTTTATCGTCTTTTGCGACGATCTCAGCTTCGACAACGATGACACGTCCTACAAGTCTCTCAAGGCGGTGCTGGAGGGTGGCATCGAGGGACGGCCGGAGAACGTGATTTTCTACGCAACATCGAACCGGCGGCATCTCCTGCCGCGCGACATGATCGAAAACGAACGCTCGACCGCGATCAATCCCGCTGAAGCAGTGGAAGAAAAGGTGTCCCTGTCCGACCGTTTCGGCCTCTGGCTCGGATTTCACAAATGCAGCCAGGAAGATTATCTGGACATGGTGCGCGGCTATGCGGCGCACTACGGGCTGGACATTGCGGAAGAAGACGTGCGCGCCCAAGCACTTGAGTGGGCTACAACCCGCGGCAGCCGATCAGGACGTGTTGCTTACCAGTTCATTCAGGATCTGGCCGGACGGCTCGGCAAGGCGATTTCCTGACAAAAAAGCCCGGCGCAGCGCCGGGCTCATGTGTTTGACGATTATGGCTTTGGGCCTGACCGACCGGATCAGCACCCGATCATCTCAAGGCATTCAGCCTTAGCGACGAGGCAGATGGTTGAGCGGGTCAACCGGCTTGTTGCCCTTACGCAGTTCGAAGTGAACCTGTGGCTGGTTGACCGAGCCGGACTTACCGGCAAGGGCGATCACGTCCCCCCGGCGAACCTTGTCGCCGCGTTTCACCTTGAGTTGACTGTTGTGGGCGTAAGCGGAAACCCAGCCTTCGTCGTGCCGGACCAAAACAAGGCTGCCGTACCCTTTCAGTTCATTGCCGGAATATATCACCGTGCCGCTGTCGGCAGCTTTGACAGGCGTGCCTTCAGGAACCGCCAGGTTCACGCCCTCATTCTTGCCGCCACCCGGCTTGGCACCGAAATCGGAAATGATACGGCCACGCACCGGCCACCGGAACTTGGCAGAGGAAACGTCGACGTCCTGCTTGACGCTGGCAACTTGCGTCGGCGTCTTGATGGGAGCCGTCGGCTTGGCTTCCTGCGTCAGCGCCGGTGCGGGAAGCTGGGTCTGCTTAACGGTCCCGGAAGGCGCGGCTGGCTGGCGGCGCGGCGCGGCAACACCGCTATCCGAACCCGATTTGATCGAAGCAGTGGTAAGCGGCCGGCTGGAGCCGCTTGGCTTGCGTTTCGGCAAGGTGCTGACCCGCAGAATTTCGCCCTTCTCTGCAGCGGTCTTTCCGCGGCGGATGTCGGCGAAAGTCGGCTGGCTGACGGGCTTGCGATCGGGACGAGGCAAAGTACCGACGATTGTCGGCACGGATCCTGTTACGCCCCCGTTCCTTCCGCTGGCTTTCGGCAGCTTGAGCTTACCGGTCTCACTCGCGGTCACACTGGTTGAACCATTGCGCTCGGAATAGACGTAGGTCGGAATGATAATGCTCTGACCAGGGCGAACACTGCCGGGATCTTCAATGCCGTTGATAGCTGCAAGCGCCTGAACCGGCACACCGTATCGCCGCGCTATCGAGCGCAGGTCATCATTCTGGCGAACTTGCACCCGGGTACCGCCCGCTGATGTCCAGCCTTTCCAGCTGCGTACCTGGCCGCTGGTCGCCGATCCCGCAGACGTGTTCACCAGTTCAGGTGCCGGCTGCGTTGCAATGGGCGCGGCGCGCGCCGGAGCCGACTGCGAACTCATCCCAGTCGGGGCCGGCAGCGGTCTCGATTGTATCGCCCGCGAGCTGTTGGAAATCGCACCGGTGGAGACCGGAGCCGCAGAGGACTGAGGCAAACCTGCTTCCGTGCCCCCAGGGCCGTTGACGATGTCCTGATAGGTCGGCTGCCTGGAGGAGCCGTTCAGAATTTCGCGCTGATTCTTGGTGTTCCCGGTGTAGTACGGTGGTTCCCCAAACCGTTCTACCGCGCTGGAACATCCCGCTAAGGTGACTGCGACCAGTGAAACTGTCGCAACCTTGCCCATAAGATCCCTGCGGAGGGTACGCATCCGCTTTTTCATCGCCTGAACTCTAACCGCTATCAATGGCTGCTATGGTTAAGAGTAGACGTCAGTAAGGTTTATAAAGGCTAAAGACCCGCCGCCAGTTTCAGCAAAAACCCGGATTTCTCAGTATTTTCGTCCGGCTCCAACACGTCTTGCGGTGGAAATATAGTAAATTTAGGTCGTCGAATCCGGTCCGGAATCACTTAAAGAGGCGCCTTTCAGAACAGCGATTCCCATCTACAGGCGGGACCCGAGCCGATCTACAGCTTTTTGGCCAGCCCGGGCTGCAACATCACCGTACGCACCGTCATCAGCGTTTCCGCGGTCATGACGTTGTCGGTCTTCTGAAAGCGGATCAGCGATTGCGGTTGTTTGGATTGGCCAACAGGCGCAATAAGCAGCCCGCCCGGCTTCAATTGCTGGACCCAGGCGTCCGGCACGGTCTCGACTGCCGCCGTGACGACGATCCGGTCATACAGTCCCTTTTTGCGCAATCCTTCAAAACCATCTGCCTGAAGAGCTTTCACATTTTTCAGCTTGAGCGCGGCAAATCGCCGTTCGGCAAGGTCAGCGAGCGTTGCGAACCGGTCAAGCGTTTCAACCTGCCCCGCCAGATGGGACATGACGGCCGACTGATAGCCCGATCCGGTGCCGATCTCCAGAACCGTATGTTCAGTAGAGAGGTTCAGTTCCTGCACGGTGAAGGCAACAAGGGATGGCGCGGAAACGGTCTGGCCGCATTCGATCGGCAAAGCCGCATCCTCGTAAGCAAGACCATGATGTCTTGCTGACAGAAACAGACGTCGTGGAACACGTTCGATTGCGGCAAGAACATCGCGTGCGCCGATACCGCGCCGTCTCAACCCGAGAACAAGCGCTGCGCGGGCTTCGGCCTCATCGGGCAAGCCTCTGGGGTCTGACGTTTCGTCTCCGCCGGGCGACTGGCCGGTCATGCACCGCTCCCCGGTTAGGGATTATTCAAGCGCCCCTGTCAGGTGACTCACCAAGTCGTGGGCTGTCAGATCTATGCGTAACGGTGAAACGGAAACATATCCATCGGCAATTGCCTGCAGGTCCGAATTATCAAGAACGGATTTGCCTCTGTCGCGGAAACGTAGCCAGAAATAAGGGACGCCGCGCGCATCCTCACGCTCGTCAATCGACAACCCGCTTTGTTCGTGATGGCCCTGAACGGTCACCTTTACGCCCTTTACCTCATCCGGATCACAGGCGGGAAAGTTGACGTTGAGCAGCGTGTTGGGCGGCAGGTCGAAATCGATCAGCTTGCGAAACAGGTCCGGCGCATGGTTCTCTGCGACCGAAAATTTTGGAGCTGCCGATCGATCCCAGTTATAGGCCTGTGAAACAGCAATGGAGCGTATGCCAAGGATTGCTCCCTCCATTGCGCCGGCGACTGTCCCTGAATACGTTACGTCTTCGGCCAGATTCTGCCCCCTGTTGATCCCGGACAGGACGAGATCGGGCAAGCCGGGCAAGACCTTGTGCACCCCCATGATGACACAATCGGTCGGAGTCCCTTTGAGGGCAAAGTGCCGCTCATCGATCTGCCTCAAGCGCAGAGGATCATTCAAGGTCAGCGAGTGGGCGACGCCACTTTGATCGGTTTCGGGTGCGACAACCCAGACGTCATCGGACAACGTCCTGGCGATGGTCTCAAGTGTACCAAGGCCCGGCGAGTGAATGCCGTCGTCATTGGTGATCAGAATACGCATTTCCGCCTGCTCCAATCAGATCGTTCAAAAAGGCATTTATTTAGACAGGCCCGGCAGGGTCTGATCAGGAAAGGATGGCAGCAGCCGGCGGCGGCCACCATCCTTTGAAGAAGAGAATTCAAATGGCCCCGGACCGGCAAAATCCGAAAGTTCGGTTTCCCGATCAAGCCGCGTTCTGAAACACGCGGACTGATCTAGCCGATCTTTTCAAGGCCAGCCATATAGGGCCGCAAAACTTCCGGCACGGTGATTGTTCCGTCGCCGTTTTGATAGTTCTCCAGAACGGCGATCAGGGCGCGTCCAACGGCGATGCCGGATCCGTTGAGCGTGTGGACGTGAACCGGCTGTTTCGACTCGGCGGGACGATATCTGGCGTTCATGCGCCGCGCCTGAAAGTCGCCGCAGACCGAACAGGACGAAATCTCCCTGTAGGTATCCTGCCCCGGAAGCCAGACTTCGATATCGTAAGTCTTGCGGGCACCGAAACCCATGTCACCCGTGCACAGTGTCATTACGCGGTAATGCAGCCCGAGTTTCTGCAGTACAGTTTCCGCACAGCCGAGCATGCGCTCCAGCTCATTAAGCGAGTCTTCCGGCGTTGTTACCGACACAAGCTCGCATTTCATGAACTGGTGCTGACGCAACATGCCACGTGTGTCGCGGCCCGCGGATCCCGCTTCCGAGCGGAAACAGTAAGTAAGGGCGGTGACACGAAGCGGCAGCTGGTCTTCGGCCAGCATTTCCCCGGCGACCAGATTGGTCAGGGGCACTTCCGCAGTCGGTATGAGATAATGATCCGTTGTGGTCTTGAAGAGATCTTCCTCGAATTTAGGCAGCTGTCCGGTGCCGTAGAGCGGGTCATTGTTGACCAGCAGCGGCGGCGAGACCTCCGTGTAGCCGTGATCCTGCGTGTGAAGATCGATCATGAACTGACCAAGCGCCCGCTCCAGGCGTGCGATCTGGCCCTTGAGCACCACAAAGCGAGAGCCGGACAACCTGGCCGCCGCGGCAAAATCCATGTCGCCAAGCGCCTCACCGAGTTCGTAGTGTTCTTTGGGCGCGTCGTTGAAAGTAAAAACGGGCTTCTCGCCGCAGGTTTTCAGAAGCACATTGTCGTTTTCATCGCCGCCAACCGGCACATCGTCATGCGGCAGGTTCGGAATGACAGCCAAGGCCGCTTCCAGATCGGCAACAAGCTTGCGCTCTTCGTCTTCGCCCGATTGGATGAATGCCTTGATCTGCGCGACTTCGTCAATCAGCTCCTGAGCCCTGGCATCGTCTCCCGACCCCTTGGCCTTGCCGATTTCCTTCGAAGCGGAATTGCGCCGTTCCTGGGCTTCCTGAAGTTTTGTGATATGGGAGCGGCGGGAATCGTCCAGAGCAATCAGCTTGGCGGCCGAAGCTTCATAGCCCCGTTTTGCCAATGCCTTGTCAAAAGCGTCTGCGTTTTCCCTGATCCACTTGATATCAAACATCTTCACTTCCCGAACGACGGACGTTGCACAATCATTCTGCCGTAAGAACCGGGAAGCGCGAGGCGCCGGCTACGCGGATTCCGCCTCGCGTTCCGCATTCCTCTGGGCGCGTTGCCGCTCCACCAGTCTGACAGACAGAATGGAGACTTCGTAGAGAAGCAATGTGGGCAGTGCAAGACCGATCTGCGAGATCGGGTCGGGGGGCGTCAAAATTGCAGCCGCCGCAAAGGCTCCGACAATGGCGTATTTGCGCTTTTTCTTCAGATCGTCGGAAGAAACCAGACCGGCCCGGCCAAGAAGCGTAAGCACCACCGGCAGCTGGAACACGAGGCCGAAAGCGAAGATCAAAATCATGATCAGGCCGAGATATTCGCTCACCTTGGCCAGATGCTGAATGGCTACCTGGCCGGCGCCCGCCATTTGTTCCTGCGACAGGAAGAAGCCCATCGCCATCGGCATGACGAGAAAATAGACTAGGCAGGCGCCAATCAGAAACAGGATCGGGGTGGCAAACAAAAAGGGTAGAAACGCGCCGCGCTCGTTCTTGTAAAGGCCCGGAGCCACGAACATGTAGATCTGACTCGCGATGACGGGAAACGCCAGAAACAGAGCTCCGAAAAGCGCAAGTTTCAACTGCGTAAAAAACCATTCCTGCGGCGCGGTGAAGATCATCTCCACCGGATGCCCTTCGCCTGCGGCCCTGATATAGGGCACGGTCAGAATGTTGTAGATATCGGTCGCGAAATAGAAACAGATGACAAACATCACCAGGACAGCTGCCACCGACCACATAAGCCGTTGGCGCAATTCGATCAGATGTTCGATCAGAGGCGCCTTCGAGGCGTCGATATCTTCCTGGCTCATGCCTTCACATCTTCCGTCACAGGCTCGCCATCCGGTTTGGCGGCAACCTCAACCGGCGCTGCTGGGGCCGTATCGGCTTCGACCGCCTTTTCAGCCTCGGCTGTGTCCACTCCGTCCGGCGAACCTTCAGCCTTTGTCGCGGGCGCGCTTTCAGCTTTAGCCCCGGGCTTTGCGGATTTCACCTTGTCGATGTTTTTGACGGCTTCTTCCTCAATGGACTTCTTGATGTCGCCCAGCGGATTGAAGTTGGCAACGTCTTCGACCTGCTTCTTCATGTCTGCAATGTCGGCCTGCTGCTCCGCTTCACGCAGAGCGTCATTGAACGTGGACTGGAATTCGCGCGTCAAGCGACGCATTTTTCCAATCGTCTGTCCAAGTGTGCGCAGCATGCGCGGCAGGTCTTTTGGCCCCACAACGATGATCGCCACGCAGGCAATCACCAACAGTTCGGTCCAGCCGATATCGAACATGAGATATTTCGTCCCTTAAGGAGACGCGATGCAGATTAAGATCAGCTCGCTTTGGACTGATCTTCGGTTTTGGCGGTTTCTGCCGCTTCACCGGACTGATGATCGATCGTCTTCGGGGAGTCGGCTATGTCGTCTTCGGCCATGCCTTTTTTGAAGCTTTTGATTCCCTTGGCTACATCGCCCATGAGTTCGGAAATCTTGCCACGTCCGAACAGCAGAACCACGACCACTGCAATGATCAAGATCTGCCAAATACTAATGCCCATACGCCAAACTCCTGATAATCGGCTTTAAAGCCCTGACGCCCTTCTTACAAAAAGGGCTCTCTCCCTGCAATATGCCTGACAAGAACAATTATTGCTCTTAGACACAATGATTAGCCGGATCCACTCTCCCTAGACTTGGGTCTCCAAGCTGGGAAAAACAAGCACGTCCTTCGGATCCGTGCTCACCGCGACGTCCATTCCCGTATCCCAGGAACTTCCGGCGCGCACACGCGCCTGCAGCGGATGGTCCATTCCGTCAACAATGATCGACAGCAAATCCACCTCGCCGACGAATCGTTTGGACCGAATTCGGCCCGGCACGCCACACAAGCCCGCCTTGCCCAGAACGATACCCTGAGGACGAACGCAGACATCGACATTCAATCCTGGAGAAAAACCATTTGACGGAAGTATGCCCAACGGCGTTTCAACACCGGCAGACGTAACGCGCCCTCGCAACTGGTTCAACTCAGAAAAGAAACGGGCCGCAAAGAGGTCGACCGGATTTTTGTAAAGATCGGCCGCGGTTCCATGCTGCACGAGACGCCCTCGTCTCATCAGGGCTATCTTGTCGCCCATGCGCATGGCTTCTTCCGGATCATGGGTAACGATGATGCAGGTCGCCCGCGTTTCCCGGATCACCGCGAATGTTTCATCTCTCACGCTGTCGCGCAAGCGCTTGTCGAGGCCCGAAAACGGTTCGTCCATCAAAAGGATGCCGGGGCGCGGGACAAGCGCCCTGGCCAAAGCGACGCGCTGCTGTTCGCCGCCGGAAAGCGCATGCGGATAATCCGCCGCATAGTCGGCAAGTCCAACACGGCCAAGAGCCCCCAAGGCGGCGATCTTGGCTTCTTTTTTCTGCATGTTGGTCAGGCCGAACATGACATTCGCCAGGATGCTCATGTGAGGAAACAGGGCGTAATCCTGAAACATCAGGCCAACTCCCCGCTTTTCCGGAGGCTGGAACACGGCGTCTCCGGCGATCTCCTGTCCGTTGATCAGCACTTTGCCCCGGCTCTGACGTTCAACACCGGCAGCGATACGCATCAAGGTCGTCTTGCCGCAGCCGGAATGCCCGAGCAGACAAAGGATTTCACCCGGAGCAATGGACAGGCTCATGTCCTTGACGGAGTCCACTCCGTCGTAGTCATGCGAGATGTTGTCAAAAACCAGGCCGGCAGCGATGGTCGCGCCTGCGGTGCCGGACCTTCCCCAGTCCGGCCAGTGGCCATTGCGGTTCCGATGTTGATTTTTTTCAGGCATCACGTTCCGGCGGATTATTCCGCATCCTCGTCAAACAGCGTACCGTCTTCCAGAGGATCTTCCTCCTCGGTCAATGCGGCTGCATCATTGGGTGTCGGAACCATGAAGGAGGCCGGAACGGCGCTGTCAAGCAGCCCGGCTCCCTTGAGCTCTTCCAGCCCCGGAAGATCTTTAACGCTCTCCAGGCTGAAATGGATCAGAAACTGCTCCGTGGTGCCATATGTCACAGGACGGCCAGGTGTCCGGCGCCGGCCGCGCATCCGGATCCAGGTGGTTTCCAAAAGCACGTCCAGAGTGCCTTTGGACGTCGATACACCTCGAATTTCCTCGATTTCAGCGCGGGTGACGGGTTGATGGTAGGCAATGATGGCCAGCGTTTCCAGCGCCGCGCGAGACAGTTTGCGCTGTTCCTCCACATTCCGCTGCATCAGGTAGGCAAGGTCCTCAGCCGTCCGGAAGCACCATTTGCCCGCAACCTTCACAAGGTTGACACCACGGGGCGCATAGATTTTCTGCAGTTCCTCCAATAGGCCGATCACATCCGCGCCCTCCGGAACGCGCAGCGTCAGCTCTTCCAGGGAAAGTGGTTCGGAAGACGCAAATAGCAATGCCTCGATCATGCGCAGTCCGGAAAGATCTGCAGCAGCCGATGCCTTGCCGGTCTCGGGCACGGGTTCCAGATCCAGGGTTTCCATTTCAGATGTCATCGTCCGCCTCCCTCTTGATCGAGCGGATATAGACCGGCGAGAAGGGTTCACCCTGCCTGATTTCAACGTGGCCTTCGCGCACCATCTCCAGGCTTGCGGAAAACGTGCTGGCGACGACCGTTGCCCAGTCCTTGTTGTCGTAAAGATAGTCCCGCAAATAGGCATTTAACGGAGCCCATTCGCTGATGCGGCCAACCAGTTTGGTCAAAAGCTCCCTGGCCTCCTGAAGCGACCAGACTGTCCGTCTCAACACCCGGACCGAGGTTACGGACTGGCGCTGCCGTTGTGTTGCATAGGCGGACAGCAGGTCATAAATCGACGCATCCCAGATGCTCTTGTGCTCAACCGACATCGTTTCAGGCGCACCCCGGTGAAACACTTCCCGGTCCTGGCGGTTCCGGTTCAACAGCTTTTCGGACACTTCCCGCATGGCTTCCAGGCGCCGAAGCCGGAATGCCAGTGCAGCGGCCAGTTCCTCACCGGTCGGTTCGTCCTCGTCTTTTTGTTCGGGCAGCAGAAGTTTGGATTTCAGAAAAGCCAGCCAGGCGGCCATCACCAGATAGTCGGC
>JBNLAU010000360.1:0-5177 GCA_050302295.1 Roseibium sp.
CTCGAGACGATCGATTTCACGCAGCCCTATGCGGTTGACCCGTCGGGTTTTGCCGTCGCCAAGGACAGCGAGCTCGGAAAGCTCGGCATTTCGGCAGAAAAGTTCACGCTAGCTGACGAAGCAACCGCTCTTGCCGCGATAGAAAAGCTGAAACCGCTGCTTAAGGGCAAGGTCGTCGGAGTCCAGGCCGCGACGACCAATCTCGATTTTGTTAAAAAATACTTCTCCGACGCCGTCGACATTCGGGAATACAAGACGACCGAACAGCACGATCTGGATCTGGCCGCTGGCCGCATCGATGCCCTCTTTGCCCAGCAAACGGCGCTCGCTGCCACTCTCGCTAAACCGGAATTCGCAGACTATACCGTTGCGGGCCCGGGCTTCGTCGGCGGCGTCTTCGGATTCGGAACCGGCGCGGGTCTGCGCAAGGAAGACACCAAACTCAAGGACATGCTGAACGCGGCCATCGACTCAGCGATCGCCGACGGAACCATCAAGCGCATCTCGGAAAAGTGGGTGAACACCGACGTTACGCCAGTCAAATAGGGACATGCGAACCACATGCCGCCGGATCTCCGGGTGCTCAGTTGCATCACCTGAAGGTCAAGAACTGATCACGTGAAAAAGGTTGGAGCAATTTGCCTGCATCCGCAGAGACGCAGGCTGCTCCGGTCCCTGGACGCGTGGAACAGCAAAAGGGTTCGCCCACATGCTCGAAAATTTGCACCTGCTCGGCTTCGCCGGTGGGGGGTGGGGACCGGCCCTGGCCGGCGCCGCCGCAAAGACGCTGGTCCTGTCCTTCGCAGGGTTTCTCCTGGGAGCCGCTTTCGGTGGCCTCGCCGCCGCAGGTCGCCTGTCATCAGCCCGTTTGCCTCAAACGATCGCATCCATATATGGCACGGTCTTCAGGGGCGTTCCCGATCTTCTGACGATCTATTTGCTCTATTATGGCGGAAGCGTAGCCCTCACCGCGATCGCACACTTCTTCGGCTCGGGCGGGTTCGTCGGATTGCCAGCGTTTGCAACAGGCGTCCTTGCCATCGGCATCATCTCCGGCGCTTATCAGGCCGAAGTCTTCCGTGGCGCTTATCTGGCACTTGAGCGTGGACAGTTCGATGCCGCCAGGGCGCTCGCGCTCTCCAGAAGCCAGATGCTTCGCCTCGTCATCGTTCCGCAACTGTTGCGGCACGCCCTCCCGGGACTGAGCAACGTCTGGCAGCTTGTCTTAAAAGACTCCGCGCTGATCTCGGTCATCGGCCTCGTCGAACTGATGCGGCAAGCCCAGATCGGCGCGGGATCGACACGCGAACCTTTCCTCTTTTATACCGCGGCCGCCTGCCTCTACTTCGTGATCGCAGCCGTTACAGGCCTCGCCTTTCGCGCGGCGGAAACCCGAGCTTCACGCGGAATCCTGCATTCATGATCGACTTCGGCTTCTTCCTTGAGATTATCCCGAAACTGTTGTCGGGCGTGTCGCTGACCCTGCAGCTCGCCGGCACTTCGGTCCTGTGCGGCTTTGTACTGGCACTGTCGCTTGCCGTTGCACAGCAAGGAAAGCGTCTCCTTGTCAATTGGCCCATCCGTGCTTTCGTCGCGGTATTCCGCGGAACGCCGCTACTCGTGCAGATCTTCCTGATCTACTACGGCCTTGGTCAGTTTCGCCCCTCCTTGCAGGCGATGGGCCTTTGGTGGCTGTTCCGCGAACCCTATTGGTGCGCGATCCTCGCTCTCACCCTGAACACCGGCGCCTATGGCAGCGAAATCCTGCGTGGTGCGATCAAGAATGTTCCCCGCGGTCTGTCGGAGGCCGCGTCTGCCCTTGGCATGTCGCGGCTGCTTACACTGCGGCTGGTAATCCTTCCGCTCGCATTCCGCCAGGCGATCCCGGCTTACGGAAACGAGATTATCCTGATGGTGAAGGGAACCTCGCTCGCTTCGATCATCACCTTGATGGAAGTGACGGGAATTGCCCAAGGGCTGATTTCTCAAAGCTACCGCGCGATTGAGGTCTTCATCGCCGCCGGTGCGATCTACCTGTTCCTCAATTTTATCATTGTGCGCGCACTGACCTTGCTCGAGGTCAAACTGACACCGTACCGAACCCGCACTTAGCGGATCTGAAAGGCCTCAACGCGAGGAAAGGCAAAGGAATGCGCAATTTCGAGAAACCGACCCGTTCGGTGGCTGTTTCAAGCGGTGCCATGGCTGCCACATCGCACCCCTGTTCAACACTTGTAGCCGTCAACATCCTGCAGGCTGGTGGGAATGCCATGGATGCGGCGATCGCCGCCTGCGCCGTGCAATGTGTCGTCGAGCCCGGCTCAACAGGTATAGGTGGCGATTGTTTCGCTCTTTATGCGCCCAAGGGTGGTGACAAGGTCATTGCCTTCAACGGTTCGGGCCGCACGCCCGCGGCACTGTCGGTGGACTGGTTTGAGCGGCACGGGCTGGATGAGGTGCCCCGCCAGAGCCCCACTGCGGTCACCATACCTGGAGCGATCGATGCGTGGACGCGTTTGCATGCCGATCACGGTCGCCTGCCGTTCGAAGAAATTCTCGCCCCCGCCATTCGCTATGCCGAAAACGGCTATGCCATCACGCCCCGGGTCCATCGGGACTGGACACGAGAGGTGGAACTTCTTTCGAGCGACGAAGCCGCGAGGGAAATTTTCCTGCCGCAGGGCCGTGCACCCGCAATTGGTGAAGTGCACCGGCAGCCTCTGCTTGCAAGAACCCTCACGCGCATTGCCCGCGAAGGCCGGGATGGTTTCTATCGCGGATCTGTCGCCGCGGACATTGTCGACCGCCTCCGTTCGCTCGGCGGGGCTCACACCGTGGAAGACTTTGCTGACGCCAAAGGTGAGTACGTTGAGCCGGTGACAACAAATTTTCGTGGCTACACGATCCACGAGTGCCCGCCAAACGGTCAGGGCATCATCGCCTTGATGATCCTCAACATACTTTCCTTTTTCGATGCAAAAGGCGACCCTTGCTCTCCGGACCGCCTGCACCTTGAAATCGAGGCAACGCGTCTTGCATATGCGGCCCGCGATGCGTGGCTGGCAGATCCGCAAAAGGCCGATGTCCCGGTGGAAGAGATGCTCAGCAAAGACTTTGCCGCGCACCTTGCAGGGATGATCGACTTCAAGCAGGCGCTCACAAATCTGCCGGACTTCGACATGCCTCTTCACCGCGACACCGTCTACATCTCGGTGGTCGATTCCGAGCGCAATGCCGTGAGCTTCATAAATTCGATCTTCGATAGCTTCGGTTCCGGAATTGTCGCGCCGAAGTCTGGCGTCATCCTGCACAATCGCGGTCAGAGTTTCTCCCTTTCGCAAGGTCACCCCAACATGGTCGCTCCGCAAAAGCGTCCCTTGCACACGATCATCCCGGGCATGGTGACACAGGCAGGCCGCACCGAAATGTCCTTTGGCGTCATGGGGGGCTATTATCAGGCCATGGGGCATGCTCACCTGATCTCCAAGATCGTCGACTTCGGCATGGATATGCAGGAGGCGATTGACCTGCCTCGCCTTGTCCCCGTAAGCGGTAACAAGCCATGCGTTGAAGTCGAGCACACTCTGCCGTTCGAGACTATCGCGGAACTGAGGCGCCGCGGTTTCGAGACCGTCCCCGCCGAAGATCCAATTGGCGGCGCCCAGGCGGTTCGGATCGATTGGGAGAATGGCACTCTGACCGGTGCCTCAGAATCTCGCAAGGACGGTATTGCTCTCGGATTTTAGGCGGAAGTTCCGGTTCGGCCTAAAGCGCGTCGCGTTCGTTCAAATTCACCTGGCGCGCTTTATCCATCTGTTTTGACGAACGTCTTCTTGCGAAAAAGCCGGTTACCACTTTTCGCGACGTGCTCTAGCCGATTGAAATCATCGCCTTGATAAGCCCCGTCTTGTTGCAAGCCCACAAAGGCAAATCCGCAATACAAGTTTCAAGACTGGTCCGATGAGTGATTATTTTCTCGACCGGCACATGACCTTCACGAATTGAATCGATCACATGATCGAAGTCTTCCGCGGTGGCATTGCGACTTCCAAGCAACGTCATTTCCTTGGCGTGGAACCCCGGATCCTGAAAACAGATTTGGGAAGTGACAACGCCGACGAAAGTCAGCCGCCCGCCATGGGTGACATAGTTGAAGCTTGTTTCCATTGCGCGCCCGCTCCCGGTCGCATCGAAAACGGCGTCGAACCCCTCTCCATCGCTCGCAGCAAGTATTGCCTCGCTGACCGACATCTCGTCGGATGCGTGGATCGCTCTGCTGCCGGTCAGGGGGGCAATCGCGGTCAACCTCTGCTGGTCGACATCGAAGATCCAGACGTCGCCACCGGCGATCCGCGCAAAGAGTGCGACGCCAACGCCTATGGGACCGGTTCCGACGACCAGGACCCTCTCTTCTTTCTTGACCGCAGCCCTGCGGACCGCATGAGCGCCAATGGCGAGGAATTCGACAGATGCGCATTCATCAATCGTCAGGCCGTCTGCGGGAAGCAGATTGGATTCCGGAAGGCACAGCAATTCCGCCATTCCTCCGTCCTGATGAACGCCAAGGACAGAAATCCGGGTGCAGCAATTCGGCTTGCCATTCCGGCAGGAAACACAGCTTCCGCAGGAAAGATAGGGATTGACCGCACACAGGTCGCCGGCTGCGAAACCGCTGGCGGCCGGAGCCTCGACCACCTCGATGGCGAGTTCGTGACCCATGACCCTCGGGTACTGAAGGAACGGGTGTTTTCCCTCAAAAATATGATAGTCGGTCCCGCAGATTCCAATGCGGCGGGGTCGCACGAGGATCTGATGATCTGTGCGGACGGGCGGCGGAATTTGCCGCAATTCAAGGGTTCCCGGTTCCGTGCAAACAAGCGCGTCCACGTTCTTTGTGCTCCAGGTGCCAGACTGTGTATCGGGGAGATCGGTCCAATGCGGGATCGGGCAATGGCCCGATCCCGCGAGGTCTTTACATGAAGTCTTTCATGTTTTCCTTGGTAACGAGGGCAGAACCGGAATCGATCAGGTTTTCAACCGGTTCGCCCTTGATCGACTTCACAAGCGCCTCGACGCCATATTTGGCCATGTTGAAGGGGAACTGGGCGACCGATGCATCTTCGGTGCCGGCCTCAATCGCTTCAGCCTCGCCACAGCAGAAGTCAAATCCGACCAGG
>JBNLAU010000361.1:0-6899 GCA_050302295.1 Roseibium sp.
ATTCGGCCCCATGCGGGCGACTTCCCGATAGCGGCTCCCAGGGCCGGAGCGCAGCGACAGATAGTTGTCGCCCCGTGGATTGAGACCGGTGACATAGCCTTGCGCCGAGGATGAACCGGGCGCTGCGCCGCTGCCAGGGGCAAGGGCGGTTGCCGCGAAAAGGGCTTGTGACGCCCCGCCCGTGACCCCGGAGGCCGACCAGATGACATACTGGAACCGTTCGCCGTTGTGAAAATAGCTGTCGCCGGGAATGGTTCCTGAAGAAATGAGCCGGTTTCTGTAGGCATTGCCGGCGGGCTGTCGCATCCAGCCAAGCGTAATGGCGTACCAGCCGTTATTGGACTGGAAGACGGTTGTCTGCGGAAACCCGCCGGCATAGCCGCCCGCGACGGAAATGGCGGCATTGGCATCAGCGCGGCTGGCAACCACAAGCCAGCCGCTGCTGCCGCCGGGCATGACGGAAGCTCGTGAACCGGAGATCGCTGCAACAGTCAGCAGGCAGATCGAGACGACCAGCAGAAACAGTGATCTGACGGATCCAGCCCGCATCTTTCACACTCCCTGTGCGCAACGTCGCGTTGCAGCGGCCGCGCGCAAGCGAAAACCGCTTGACCATAGTTGGCCGGTTTTCAAACTTTTGCAACGCTGGAAGCGCTCAGTGTCCGGGTGATCCGAGGCACGCCAATCCGGCTTTGATACGGAATTTCCATGCCGGATTGGCACTTGAAACTGCGCTCTTGTGAACCCGTACCGCTGGGAGCGGTGTTTCTGTCGTCAGTCGATCAGTTTCATTTTCAGATAGGGTTCGCCGTTCGACGTCTTTTTAACGGCAACTCCGTCTGCGTGGATCACACAAGTGACTCTGCTGCGATAGGCGGAGAAGCTGTCGAACGTCACCACATCCACCGGCTCGTCGAACTGCAGGGTCACCCGGTATTGGCCGGACTCGCCGATCTTGGAAAGCGACAGCACTTCGCCCTTGAAGGCCTGCTGCATATAGGTGCCCGTTACCCGTTCGCCGACGGCAAAGGGCATGTGGTTGGGACGGGACATGGTTGCACTGGCGGTGTTCCAGTCCTTGAAACCGTATTGTGCGGACAGAAGTTCGAGCGCCTGGCTATGGGAAATTGCCTGTCCCTTGGCGGCAAGAGCCGTTCTCAGCCGTTTGGCTTGAGCTTTCATATCGGCAACGCCTGGAAGCGTCATGGGATCGGTACCTTTTCAAGAAAGGCAGGAGCTATGAATGGGACCCGCATTGCCATCGGCCTGCACAGTCTTGTGAAGGTCAAGCAAAGTCGCGAATGAGGTTCGCGCGAGGGCATTCACCATGGGCCGAAGCCTGCGGGCGGCTGGTTCCCTCCAACCGACAACAGGCTTAGGCGCCGGCGGCACCTCTGTCAACGGGCAAAAAAGAAGCCGCTGACGCGGCTTCAAGGAGAGGAGGTTAAGATGAAACACCTGGCAGCAGCTGCCGCCCGGAGCTCGGGTGTGGAAGCGGGCGTACCCGCTGCCACCAGTCTGCGGGGAGGGGAACCCCGAATAGGGTTAGGTGTGGATCAGCCGCTTCAGGAGTTCGACTTCCTGAGCCATGGTCTGGTCGCTCTTCACCATGGCTTCGATCTTGCGCACGGCATGCAGCACCGTGGTGTGATCGCGGTTGCCGAAACGGCGGCCGATTTCCGGCAGCGAACGTCCCGTAACCACCTTGGCGATATACATGGCGATCTGACGGGGACGAACAAGCGTGCGGGCCCGGCAGGCGGACAGGAGGTCCGCTTTGGTGACGCTGAAATGCTTGCAGATGACCTGCTGGATTTCTTCCACCTTGATCGAGCGCGGCTCGCCGATACGCACGAGATCGTGCAGTGTTTTCTCGGCCAGATCCATGGTCACCGGCTGTTTGGTCAGCTGGTTATGGGCGAACAGGCGGTTGAGGGCACCTTCCAGGTCCCGGGCGGAGGCGATGACGTAGCATGCGATATAATCAGTGACTTCGTCCGGCACCGAGAAACCCGGATGGGTGCGGCGTGCGGAGGTAATCCGCTTGCGCAGAATTTCATGACGCAGGGCATAGTCGGTTGCCTGGATGCCGACGATCTGCCCCTTCTGGATCCGCTGACGCAGTCCGCTGCCGAGCGTATCGAGAAACTCCGGGGGGCGGTCCGCTGCCATGATGATCTGGGCGGGCGACTCCATCAGAAGTTCCAGGGTTTTGCTAAATTCGTCGTGACCCTGTTTGCCATGCAGGAACTGGAGGTCGTCGACCAACAGAAGATCGATGGACTTCATTGCCTGCCGCAACACCGGGAAAGCCGGTGTGCGCAGCGCGGGCACCAGGTGGTACATGAAGAATTCCGCCGAGAGATAGGCAACCTGCCGGCCTGTTTTCCGCGCTTCCAGCGCCGCTGCCTGCAGCAGATGGGTTTTGCCGATGCCGGTGGGAGAGTGGATATAAAGCATATCCAGCGAGCCTTCATGGCCGGCGGCCATCTGGCGCACGGCGGCGCAGGCAAGACTGTTGGAAGAGCCTTCCGCAAAGGTGTCGAATGTGAGTTTGGGGTTCAGCCCGGCACCGTTCAGGAAATCCGCGGCCGCTTCTTCACCCGTGTCCGCGAGACAGGGCATGGCCGCAGCGCCGGTCGTGGCGCCGAAGTGCGGTGTGCTGCCGAAGGGGGCTGGGCGGCCACTGATCCGGCGGGCTGTGATTGCTTTGGGTGCTTGCGCATTGGTCCGGCGCGGGCGCAGGGCTCCGCGGACGGTCAGTTCAATGCGGTTGATGTCGTCTTGCTCACGTTTCCAGAGGCCGACGAGTTGCTTCTCGTAATTGCTCTGGATCCAGTTTTTCAGGAAGCGGGTCGGGACAGAAAGGTGGACTGCGTCGCCAGTCGTTTCTTCGTGTTTTACCCTCCCGAACCAGTTTGAGAATACATCATCACCGAGTTCACTTCTCAGCTCTTTTTTCACGCGATCCCATTGATCCGAACTGGCTAAGTTCTGAACCTGCATTGCGGCCTCCATTTGAGGGAACGCAAGTTCCGCTCCCCCCTGTGCACTGTCAGTGAGCTACGGTCTTTTTTGCCGCCGCTGCTCACTTGGTTTTTGTTAGGTCTCCGCCCCTATTGGGGTCTCCCGACCGGTGGCTTATTGACGCCAATGCCATAAAATTAACCATTTACTTACCATGTTTTCAAATAGCTAATTCTTATGAAGTCATAGACGATTCATATTGTAATTTTTGTAGATGACGGATGTTGAGCATGTAAAATTTACATAGAGAATCTTGCTGTCCGCCATGACCAGGATCTGCGATAAGTCCTGGTTGAGTTGTTCTCCTCCTGCTGTTTTAAATATGCCTGTGGGCATTCAAGCAATTTTAGGAAAAATTTAACTACTCGGAATTTTTTCTGCGAGTTTTCAAAAGTTCCCTGTAAAAATTGGGATTTACTACAAGTGTTTTTTGAGATGCTGCCCAATGGAACTGCTATTTCTAACAGGGGTGTCTGGTAGCATTTTGGATCTTCGGAGACGATTTCAGATGAGTTCTTGTGTGTTGTGGTTCGTATGAGTCGTCAAAAGAACCAACCCCGCTGTGGAACCAGAGAAATATCCGAGCAGTTTTGTGTATCTATTTGACCTGACGGTCGAAAAATGAGCCCGGTATTCTCCCCTAATCCAGAGTCGAATCAATGGAAGTCAGAAGGCGATGACGCGGTCAAAACCGTCACGATTTTACGGCGCGCGCTTTGGCGTCGCTTAATTCGTCCGCATTGCCGGTCTCAAAGCAAAACAGCCACGCTGTAAGAACAGCGCGGCTGAGTAACCAGTAATCAAGGTAAAGTCATGCCAGGCGCAATGCCCCCGGATTACAGAACCCGGCCGGGGTTGAGCAGTCCCTTGGGATCGAAAGCCGTCTTTATCCGCTGCATCAGGTCCAGTTCGATGTCGGATTTGACTTGCCTGAGTAGATCCCGCTTCAACCGGCCTATGCCGTGCTCCGCGGATATGCTGCCCCCGAATTCGTGGACGATGCGATGGACGATCGCGTTCATGTCGTCCCATTTGGCAAGATAGTCTTGCTTGTCCGCGCCAACCGGCTGGCTGACATTGAAATGTATGTTGCCGTCGCCGATATGGCCGAAGGGCACCGGCCGGCAGTCCGGAACAAAGGCCTCGACCGCCGCGATGGCCTTGTCCAGAAAATCCGGAATCGAAGCGACGGGCACCGACACGTCGTGCTTGATGGAGCCGCCTTCTTCCTTCTGCACCTCCGACATGCCATGGCGAATGTGCCAGAAATCCTGCACCTGAGTGAGGTTCTGGGCGAAGGCGGCATCCTCCACCAGGCCTTCCTCGAACGCTTCGCCCAATATGCCTTCAAGCAGATCGCGCACTGGAAAGGCATCAGACCCGCTGGACAGTTCCATAAGCACGTACCAGGCGTGCTCGCCCTCCAGAGGATCGCGCGCGCCCTCGAGATGTTTCAGGCAAAATTCGACGCCGATGCGGGGCATGATCTCGAAGCCGGTCAGGATCGGACCCGCTTGCGCCCTGGCGAGCGTGAACAGTTTCAAAACGGCATGCGGGTCGGGCAGGCCGATGAAAGCTGCCTCGAGTTTCTTCGGTTTGGGAAACAGCTTCAGTGAGGCGGCTGTGATTATCCCCAACGTGCCTTCTCCGCCGATAAATAATTGTTTCAAATCATAACCGGTATTGTCCTTGCGCAGCGTCCTGAGACCGTTCCAGATCTCGCCCGTCGGCAGCACGACTTCCAGCCCCAGAACGAGGTCGCGCGTGTTGCCGTAGGCAAGAACGGAGGTGCCGCCGGCGTTGGTGGAAATGTTGCCGCCTATCTGACAGGAGCCCTGGGCACCCAGCGTGAGAGGGAACAGCCGGTCGACCTTTTCAGCCTCGCCGTGCAGCGTTTCGAGGATCACGCCGGCATCGACCGTGATTGTAAAACCGGCGGGATCAACGGCACGGATCTTGTTGAGACGAGAGAGTGAAAGAACGATTTCTTCCCCGGTTTCCTGCGGTATTTGCCCGCCGACCAGTCCTGTGTTGCCACCCTGCGGGACGACTTTCAGACCCTGCTGATAAGCATAGGCCATGATCGCGCTGACCTCTTCAGTGGAGCCCGGACGCAGCACCATGGGTGTCACGCCTTGATAAAGATCGCGCCACTCTGTCAGATACGGGGCCTGGTCGTCGGGGGTGGTCAGAACATTGGCTGCGCCGATCATTTCGGCAAAGCGATCGGCGTGGGGAGTGCGCTCCATGAGCGGGAACCTCGTGAAGTTTGACAGTGAAATTCGGGCGCCAACATAGTGGCTGATTGCCCCCGCGTCGACGCCTCATTCCGTCGCTGTGTCCCTTGAAGGAAGAAACCCCTTGTGCCATAGGATGCCAGCCCGCTCGGGTAGTAGTGGAATCCTTTTCGGAGATGACGATGGCGGAAACGCGCGGACTGATGAACGGCAAACGTGGCCTGATCATGGGCGTGGCAAACAACAAGTCGATTGCTTGGGGCATTGCCAAGGCATTGGCCGATGCCGGAGCGGAACTCGCGCTCACCTATCAGGGCGACGCTTTGAAGAAGCGCGTGGAACCGCTGGCGGATCAGCTCGGCGCCATTGTTGCCGGTCACTGCGACGTTACGGACGGCGCCTCGATCGATGCGGTTTTCAAAACCCTGGAAGACAAATGGGGTAAGATCGACTTTCTCGTTCATGCAGTCGCCTTCTCCGACAAGTCCGAATTGACCGGCCGCTTCGTCGAAACCAGCTCCGACAATTTCGCCCGCACAATGGACATCTCCTGCTATTCGCTGGTGGCCGTGACACAGCGCGCCGAGAAACTGATGGACGATGGCGGTTCTATTCTGACGCTGACTTACTACGGCGCCGAGAAGGTCATGCCGCATTATAATGTCATGGGCGTCGCCAAGGCCGCGCTGGAAACCAGTGTGAAGTATCTGGCGATGGACCTCGGCCCCAAGAACATTCGCGTGAACGCGGTTTCCGCCGGCCCGATCAAGACCCTCGCCGCGTCCGGTATCGGCGATTTCCGCTACATTCTGAAGTGGAACGAATACAATTCCCCGCTGCGCCGCACAGTCACCATCGAGGAAGTTGGCGACAGCGCCCTGTTCCTGCTGTCGGATCTCGGCCGGGGCGTGACCGGTGAAATCCAGCATGTCGATTGCGGCTACAACATTGTCGGCATGAAAGCAGTTGACGCGCCAGATATTTCCGTCGTCAAGGACTGATCGTCAGGGGAGCGAATTTCACCGCGCCCCGAGACGGTTTGCATCCAAAGCCCTGCCATATCCTTCGTCCCGACAGGCCCTGATCCCGAGCTTGCTTCTACCCAGGTAGCTGAATGACCTCTGCGCTGTCCGCATCCGAAGAAGACTTTCTGCCCAAAGTCCACGATCCGGATCTGCTGATCTTTGTCCGCCATGGCGAGACTGACTGGAACTTCGAGGGCCGGATGCAGGGCCAGAAGGATATCCCACTGAATGCGACCGGCAGGGGACAGGCCAAAGCCAACGGCGCACGGCTGATTGCGTATCTGAAGGCGGAAGGGATCGATCCTGCGATGCTGGATTACGTGGCCTCGCCGCTCGGCCGCACCCGGGAAACCATGGAGCTGCTCCGCCAGGGCATGGGGCTCGAGCCGGTGTCCTACCGCCTCGACGATCAGCTCAAGGAACTCACCTTCGGCGACTGGGAGGGCTTCACCCTGGAAGAACTGGCCGACGAGGAACAGGACCTTGTCCTGAAGCGCCGGGCCGACAAATGGGGATTTGTTCCGCCGCGCGGCGAAAGCTATGAAATGCTGAGCGAGCGGATCGCTGTCTGGCTGAAAACTGTCGACCGCCCGTCCGTCGTTGTCTCGCA
>JBNLAU010000362.1:0-9530 GCA_050302295.1 Roseibium sp.
CCGGCGGATAAGCGAATGCCTATCCGCCGATACGCTTTGAAAAGGCTGGCAACTGGCACTATAAGCATCCGCAAAACAGTCTGAGCAAACGGAACATTCATGAGCGACGAAAACAATACCCCGGAAGAACAGCCGGCAGACGCCACGCCGGAACTTGATGCTGCCGAAAAGCAGTCCGAGGCTGCTGAAGAAACCGCGGTGGATCCGGTCGAAGTTCTGAAAGCGGAAAATGCCGAGCTGAAAGACCGTGCTCTGAGGACGATGGCGGAGATGGAAAATCTGCGCCGCCGTACCGAAAAAGAGATCAAGGACGCCCGGCAATATGCGGTATCCGGCTTCGCCCGGGACATTCTGACCGTGTCGGACAATCTGCGCCGCGCCCTTGAAGCTCTGCCGGAAGACGACCGCCGCAATGCCGACGCCGGTGTTGCCTCGCTGATCGAAGGCGTTGAGATGATCGAGCGGGATCTGCTCAACCAGCTGGAAAAGAACGGCGTCAAGAAACTGAACCCGGAAGGGCAGAAATTCGACCCGCATTTCCATCAGGCCATGTTCGAGGTTCCGAACACGGATGTGCCGAACAACACCGTTGTTCAGGTCATGCAGGCCGGCTACGTCATAGGTGAACGCGTTTTGCGCCCGGCCATGGTCGGCGTCTCCAAGGGCGGCCCGAAGGACGTTGCGCAGGCACCGGCGGACGGCTCCGGCGAGGCTGGACAGACCGTCGACAAGAGCGCCTGACGGCATCTTCATGCCAATCGGTTCTGAAAGCCGTCCTTGCCCCGGGCAAGGGCGGCTTTTTGCTGGTATGGGTTAGCGGGTATCGTCCAATTGGGCTCGGTCGGAACCGGGATTTGGTCCATCGGAGCCTGTATCCTACCTTCAAACCTGCAACCGGAAGAAAGGCCTTCGATGCTGCTGCAGATCCTCGATTATCTCGGCGTTGCGGTGTTTGCCGTAACCGGCGGCATTGTCGCCTCGCGCAAGCAGCTGGATTTCATCGCCTTTCTCTTTTTCGCAACGCTGACCGGCATCGGCGGCGGCACGCTTCGGGACCTGTTGCTCGGTGTTCCCGTCTTCTGGGTCGGGAACGAGGCCTATCTCTTTGTCTGCCTGATCGTCAGCGTTCTGGTATGGTTTTTTGCCCATTGGATCGAGCGCCTGAGCAAACCTTTGCGATGGGCTGATGCCATCGGTCTTGCCGCCTATTCCGTCATGGGCGCCGCCAAGTCACTTACGGTGGGCGATACCATCCTTGTCGCGATCCTGATGGGCGTTTCGACAGCAACCTTCGGCGGCATCCTGAGAGACACGATCGCCCGCGAACCGCCTTCCATCGTCAAGCCGGAGATCTATGTCAGCGCCGCCTTTGCCGGCGCGGGTACCTTTGTCGGCCTGACACAGCTCGGCGCACCGCAAGTGATTGCTGCGGGACTTGCGGCGCTGGTTGCCCTTGTGCTGCGCGGCGGCGCAATCCTGCGCGGCTGGACGTTGCCGGGGTATCGCAGCCGGGACGGGAGTTGATTGAAGAGGGACCGGGAAACAGGATGACTTTCACAGTTTGGTCCGGCGAGCACGCTATCATCCGATACGCGGCATGCGTGACAGGGAGATCTCAAAATGGCCGAGCACGGAACCTTTTACTGGAATGAACTGATGACCCGGGACACGGACAGGGCCCGGGAGTTTTACGGCAATTCGCTGGGGTGGACATTTTCGGAAATGCCGATGGACGACGGCGCGACCTATGTCCTGGCAAGTCTTGGCGACAAACCGGTGGGCGGTCTTTTCCCATGGTTGGCCCTCAGTTCGACGGCATTCCGGAACACTGGATGTCCTATATTGCAGTCGACAATGTCGATGAGCGCCTTGAGCTGGCCAAAGCCCATGGCGGCGAAATCATCCGCCCGCCCTTCGATGTGCCCGGCATCGGCCGGATCGCAATTCTGAAGGATTCTGGAGGCGCGGCTCAGGGGTGGATGACACCGGCTGAAATGGTCTGATGGGGTCTTGTTTGTTGCGGTTGTTATGAGCCAAACCAAAAGCCGGTTCGAAAGGAACCGGCTTTTTGGGTGGCATATGGCCCGTATTTCTCTCGGGGAGAGAGAGAATTACGGGTTAATAGACAAGCCCCGAAGTGGCTGAAACGCAATAAATCAGCCCGATTGCGATCGCCGGAAAGCTTGCCGAGTAGGCAAGTGTCGTCAGCATTTTTTTGCTCCTTTGCAAGCCGACAGTTCCAAAAACGCGTCCACGCTCAGCTTTAGCTCCTCAGGAGGCTAAGAAGTGGCGCTCGTTTCCTGGAGCATCCTGCGTTCATCGGAACGCAACAGGCGATGCTCCAACATCGAAGATCGGTCAGCAATGGACGCTCAACCGATTTCGATTGAACGTCCGTTGATCCCGGGTTTCTCTGTTGCAGCTGTAATTGGTGTGACTTGCAACAAAGTTCCAGAGGCTACGTCCTCAAAAAAACGTGTGTCGCGAGAGCATAGTCGGCAACGGCAGTCCGCGGTCCCGAAAGGAACAGGGTTCTTTGCCCGTAGTAACGGCGTCCGGCCTTGCTGCCCTGGGCAAGTTCGTTGAGGTCGGCAGCCCACTCCAGTTCCGTCCGCGGCGGCGCGGAAAGATCGGTCGTGAACAGGCGCGCCTCCTCCTGAAGGTCGGCGGGCAGAGGCACATCAGGATCCAGCACATCGACATGACAGCCGGCCGGCGGGTCGAGATATGTCAACGCATGATAGGAGCCGGTCTCGCTTTCGGGCCCGGCAATGCAGATCATGTCGGCGCCTTCTTGCGCCTCGATGATGTCGCTGGTTGTTCCGATGTGAACCTTTTTCAGGGCCGGCAGGCCGCTTATGCGCTTGAAAGTTTCTGAAGACGCGCCCGCGAGCAGGATCGACGTGAAGTTCCGCACGGCGGCGTAAGCGGACAAGAGACGGGGCAGACGCGGATCATCGCCGATGACGAGAAGCCGGGATGTGTCCTCACGCGACAGATAGCCGGCCGCCAGCGCATGCAGGCCGGCCGTGCGCCAGACGGAAAGACGCATGCCGTCGAAAAGGGCAATGGGTTGGCCGCCCGAGCCGGAAAAGAGGACATAGAGGCTGGAGGACAATCCCTGCTGCTCCGGCAGGTTCAGCATGAGTGTGCAGCCGATGTAGCCGCGTCTTGTGTCCCCTTGGGCGGAAAAGTCTGACCAGGCCGGCTGAACGGTAAACCGGCCGTCTTGCCCACCCGGGCGGCCGACCGGAAAATCCGGCGGTTGAGGAGCGATCGTATTGGAGCGGAAGGCACGGCGCAGCATCTCAAGCACGTTCCTGTCTTCAAGACAGGTGTCGATTTCATCGCTGGAGATAATCCGCATGCGGGTGGCGGGCCGTTATGCGGCTGACCGGTTGCCTGGTCCCGGCAGACCTTTGATGCCGTTGGAAACCGGGGCCGGTGCCTGCATATCGCGCAGCTGGTCGGCCTCTTTGTGCCACTTGGCGGCTTCGCGGCGTTTGACGCGCGCTTCCTTGCGCCAGCGGCCCTGCTTGGCCCAGGCGCCGAGACCGCCGATGATGATGCCGACGCCCAGGCTGGCGAAAATCACCCAGAACAGCGGAATGTCCGGGACGGTCAGGCGAGGGTCTTGCGGATCAAGCGGATTGAGAGCGAGAGAAACAGTGTGCCGGTTGGCAACCGACAGGGGAACCAGAACCACCGCAATCGCAAACAAAATCACATTTCTGATGAAGCGAGTCACTGCGGTCTCCCGGAATAGTCCAGATCAGAATTTAATTTTAGACGGTCTGATACGGACGGCGCAATCAGTCGTCGCCGTGATCCACACCATCGTTCAACCGTATACGCATTTCCTTGCCGGTTTTGAAGAAGGGAACGTACTTTTCATCCACTTCCACTTTCTGGCCGGTCCGGGGATTGCGTCCGATGCGGGCTGGGCGGTTCTTGACCGAAAATGCACCGAAACCGCGCAATTCCACCCGGTCTCCGCGCATCAGGGCCTCGGTGATCTCGTCCAAGATGGCATTGACGATGTTCTCAACGTCCCGCTGATACAGATGCGGATTCTGTTCGGCGATATGCTGTACAAGCTCAGATTTGATCATGGAATGCCCCCTCGCTTAACGATTATTGTCTGCCGCGTCTGAAGCCTGCCAAACGGATACGAGCCCGTCAAGCGTAAGACCCCGAGGAATCAGCCCCTTAGCTTCATTAATGGGTTCCAGAAGCACCGATCCGATGCCTTTGCCCAGTTCCCGGGAGAGGCGTGACGAGAAGGGCAATTCCTCCAGGCTTTCGTTTGCCCGCCAGGTGACGACGGGCAAATCCTCGGCAACACCCTTCTCGCTTTCAAGCCAGGCAATCGCCTTGTCCTCGCCGCCAATCGCGTCGATGAGCTTTTCTGCCATCGCCTGGTGGCCGGTCAGAACACGGCCGTCGGCGAGCTCCTTCGCCTTGGCGGGCGCAAGAGCGCGCCGCTCGGCGACGAGATCGACAAACCAGTCGTATGAATCCATGATCATGCTTCGCAGCATGGCGCGTGCTTCAGGCGTTGTCTCGGAATAGAAGTCGGGTTCGGCCTTGAGCGGCGCGCTCTTGATCGCATCCATTTCCACGCCGACGGTTTCCATCAGCTTCTGAATATTTCCGAACTGGAAGAGAACGCCGATCGACCCGGTGATCGTGTTGTAGCGTGCGACAATGTGGTCCGCGGAAAGCGCCACCATATAGCCCGCAGACGCGCCTACGGTGCGGATTTCCGCAACCACGGGCTTCTTTTCCGCCAGCTCGCGCAGTGCCTCATAAAGGGACTCGCCGCCCGTTGTGCTTCCGCCCGGAGAGTTGATGGAGATCACCACGCCCTTGACCGCGTCCGCCTTGCGGATCTTCTCGATCATCTGCAGCGTCTTGCGGTTCTCGACAATGATGCCCTCGATCGGAATGCGGGCGATATGGGCTGAGCGCTTCGACAAATCCGAAACGCCGGAAACGTAAAGAAGTCCGCTGATCAGCGCCACGGCGATTACAATAAAGGTCGCCACCCGCCAGAAGGTCACTTTGCGCCTGAGGCGGCGTCTATCTACCAGCGTGTCAACATCGACAGACATGAATATGGCGTCTCCGGATAAGATCGTATGAAAACCAATAGCCTACATAGGGTGACTGCTTGGAGAATTGCAATTGATATCGTGAATTTCACATCAGATTACGGCTGTTTCAGGCAATTTTCGGGCGACGGCAGCAAAGATCGCACCGGACGGCCGCACCTTGTGTAGCCGTCAACGGCAGGCATGACTGCGTCCGAACGGAGCAAGCAGGGTGGCAAATGCGGAACGCGCCGCAATGCCACGACAAGGAAAACCCGCAGCGATCTGCGGGCCTTTTGCTTGATCAGTTGATGCCGGTCAGCTGGATTTCAAAGGTCAGATTCTGGCCAGCCAGGGGATGGTTGGCGTCCAGGACAACTTCGGTTTCCTGCACTTCAACCACGGTCACGGTCATCATCTGCCCGTTTTCCGTCTGGGCCTGCAGCTGAACGCCGACTTCAAGCTGAACGCCTTCGGGAATATTGGCGCGCGGCACGGCCTGGCGGGCTGCCGGGTTGTGCGGTCCATACGCATCTGCCGCCTCGATCTTGACGGTTTTCTCGTCTCCGACCTTCATGCCCGGAATGGCTCGGTCGAGGCCCGGGATGATCTGGCCGGATCCAACCGTGAATTCCAGCGGGTTCCGGCCTTCGGAGCTGTCGAAGACGGAACCGTCGTCCAGTGTGCCCTTATAATGAAGACGTACCGTGTCGCCGCTCTTGGCTTCGGTCATATTGCATATCGCGATTCTGTCTGGTGGTGAGTTTTGAGGCCGCGTGGTTCAGGCGGGTGCTCGTCGTACGTTTAGCGTAAAGCAGCGGCAGAAAATGTAAAGGGCAGGGCAAACAGGCAGTTGGAACAGAGCCGAGCGGCGGCGCGCCAGTTTTGCAGAAGGAATTCTGAATTCACAAAAAGAAAGTCCGGCGTTTCCGCCGGGCTTTCTGGTTGTCGGATCGTCGGGCGAACGGCGAATGACCCGTCGCCCGCGTTTGTCTTTCAGTCAGTGCTTGGGCAGCGGGATCCATTCGGCAACGGACACGTCCGCGTGCTGGAACTGCGGCATCTTGTTGCCGAGGTCGTCCATGTTCTTGACGTCCTGCTGGTTCAGGAAATCCTGTGTGATCAGGGTCGGCGGTACCACGACCTGCTTTCCCGGGTCCTCGCCGGCAAGCATCAGCGCCAGCGTGCGCACGCAGACTTCGCCGACAACAGCCGGGTTGGTCGCAACCGTGGCCTTCCAGGCGGAGTCCGGTTCGCGCATCGCCGAGATGTCGGCGGTGGAAACATCCGCCGAATAGATCGAGATGTCCTGGTTGAGACCGGCTTCGTCCACGGCGATCTTCACACCCTTGGCGAATTCGTCATAGGGGGCGAAGACCACGTTGATCGTCGGGTTGGCCTGCAGGACGGAACGGGCCTGGTTGGCGACCGAATTGGCGATCGGATTGTCGAGCGTGCCGAACATGGCCGCTTCAGTGATGCCCGAATTGGCTTCCTTGACTTCCTTCCAGGCGACATCGCGGCGGTCGAGCGGCGCGATCCCCGGCACATAGACATAACCGGCGGTAAAGCTGTCGCCATTGTCCTTGATGGCTTGTTCCAGGGCCAGTTTGCCGAGCAAGTAGTCCGATTGTTCGACCTGCGGGATGGCGTCGTTCTCGACGTTGACGTCGAAGGCGACGACCTTGATGCCGGCATCGACCGCGCGCTGGGCTGCGGCTTTCATGGATTCGGTCAGGCCGTGCTGGATGATGATCCCGTCAACACCGAGGGCGATGGCCTGGTCGACCATGTCGGCCTGAAGTGCGGCGTCCTGGCGGCTGTCCAGGACACGCAGATCGACCCCGAGCGCCTCTGCCTGGCGCTCGACGCCGGAGAGATACGACTGGAAGAAATCGCCGGTCGACAGGTAGCGCACCAGGGCGATCTTGACGTCCTCCGGCTTGTCGAACGGTGCCGGCATGTCGGCGGCAAGCGCACTTCCTCCGGAAAGCCCGATCCCGGCGGCGACCGCGAGTTTCATGAATTCACGTCTCAACATGTTGCTTCCTCCCATTTTTGAGCGGCGCCTTTACAGCGTCACGCTGTTCTCCTGCCGCCGCGGCGCGAGGACAGGTAGAATGTGAACACAAGGGCGGCGACCAGTACGGCGCCCTTGACGAAATCCTGCATGTAGTAGGGGGCGTTCATCATGGTGAGCCCCTGAAGAAGAATGCCGACGAACAGCGCGCCGGCGGCCGTACCGAAGGCGTTCGGCCGGGCAGCGCCCAGGACGGCAAATCCGATCAGCGCGGCGGCCACGCTGTCGAGCAGCAGGTTGTTGCCCGAGGCAATATCGCCGCGGCCGAGCCGGGCTGCCAGCAGGATGCCACCGACCGAGGTGAGCATGCCGGAGATCATGTAGGCCACGATCTTGTAGCGCTGGACGTTTGTGCCGACGAGGCCCGCCGCCCGTTCGTTGGAACCGATGGCATACATCAGCCGCCCGTGGCGGGTGTAGCCCAGGAACAGCCAGATGATCAGGGCGATCAGCAGGAAGACGACCACCGGAACAGGCAGCAGACGATCCAGAAAGAGGTCGAAGCGATGGCGCCCGAGCCAGAGGAAGGCGGCCGAAAAGGTGCCTTCGGCGACGCCTCCGTCCGGCAGGCTCATGCCAGTGGCGATGGAATTGCCCTGGGTCGGGATGCGTTGCAGGCCGATCAGCAGGAACATCATGCCGAGCGTCGCCAGAAGATCGGGCACGCGCATCTTCACGATGAGCAGCCCGTTGACCAGGCCGACAAAGGCACCCATCACAAGGCACAAAAGCACCGCGACGAAGGCGGATTGTTCCAGGATCACCATGGAATAGGCGGACAGCATCAGGGCAGAGGTCGCGACGGAGCCGATGGACAGGTCGAAGCCGCCAACGACAAGCGTACAGGTCACGCCGAGGGCGAGAATGCCGGTGATGGCGACGGACTGGAAAATGAAGACGGCCGAACGCGGACTTGCAAAGCCGCTTGCATAGAGGCTGAAGAACAGCGCCAGCCCGACGAGCAGGACAAGGAAACCGTATCGGATGGCGAGTTCGAGTGCGTTGGTGTTCATGTGTTGCTTCTATCCCGCCAATACCTGGGTCTGTGCCTGATCCGGACCTGCCCCGTCACCCCGGGGCATGCCGGGGCCGGAGACGTCGGCCACAAGGCTGTTCAGATCGACATTGCTGTTGGTGTATTCGCCGGCGATCTCGGCCTCGTTCAGGACGATGATCCGGTCGGCGATTTCGAGCGCCTCGTCGATTTCGGCGACGAAGACGAGCGTGGTGCGGCCTGCCGCGCTCTGGCGGATATAGTGGCCGATGTCGCGCCGAGCGCCGATATCGACGCCCTGGAAAGGCTCGTCCAGAAGCAGGACGCGAGAGGCCTTGAGAAGCCACCGGCCGATCATCACTTTCTGCTGGTTGCCACCGGACAGCGTGCCGATGCCGTCCCGCTCGCTCTGGCAAACCACCCCGATCCTGTCAATCATGTCGCTGGCGGCTCGCCGTTGAGCCCCGCCGCTCAGGAAGGAAAACCGGCTGAAGGCCTTGAGGAACGGCAGGGTCATGTTGTTGGCGATGTCGAAATCGGCCACCACCGCGTTCACCGCGCGATCCTTGGGCGACATGAAGACACCCCGGGCAACGGCTGCCGAAGCCCCGGACGGGCGATAGGGATTGCCGTCGAGCCGCATCCCGCCGTCCGCAGGAGCGGCGAGGCCGAAAATGACTTCCGCAAGTTCCGTGGTGCCGCTTCCCAGCAGGCCGGTCACCGCGATCACCTCGCCTTCCCGGGCGGTCAGGTTGATCGCCGGACTGCCGTCGAAGAGACGCAGGCCGTCGATTTCCAGAACGGGCTGACCACCGCTCACCGGGTCGATGTCGACCTCGGTCATCTGGTGGCCAAGCATGGCATTGACCGCGCCGGCATAATCGAGCGGGTCAGTCTCGAAGAGGCCCGAGATCGCACCGTCGCGCATGGAAACGATCCGGTCGGCCACCCGGCGAATGTCCGACATGCGGTGCGAAATATAGAGGATGGCAACGCCTTCCGCCCGCAGCCGCTCGATCAGTGCAAAAAGGCGTTCGGCCTCCGAGGCGGACAGGGAGGAAGTCGGTTCGTCGAGAATGAGCAGCTTCGGGGCACGGGCCATGGCCCGGGCGATCGCGATCATCTGGCGGTCGGCCACGTCGAGATCCGCGACACGGGTGCGCACATCCATCGTGAGCCCCATGCCCTCGGCAACCTTGCGTGCCTGACGGCGCAAGGCGCGGTCGTTCACGAACAGGCCCGCGTCAGGCTCGGTTAGCCTGTCCAGGGTCAGGTTGGTTGCCACATCCAGGTCCGGAATGACACCGTCGTCGATGGACTGGTGCACCGTGACCACGCCCTTGGAGATGGCGTCGGGGTTCTC
>JBNLAU010000363.1:0-4516 GCA_050302295.1 Roseibium sp.
AATTCACGCTCGATATCGACGGCGACACCGCCAAAGCCGCAGGCACGGCGACGGTGAACCGGCTTGAATACAAGCTGGGTACAGGCGTGGGCGTAGATACTGTCGGTGACATGGTGACAGTGACATTGGATCTGACAGCAAATCGCTGAACGGCCTTTCCATACCCGGGTGTTGTGCGACCAATTGAGAGGCTGCGGGTCTTGGCGTCCGCGGCCTTTTTGCCGTAAGAGGGACACCTCAGATGTTCCAGCGCTTCCGGCTTTCTTGAGATGCCGCTGAAGCAGCCAGATCAGGAAACCGCCCCATGAACGCTCCCCTCACCCCTCCTGCCTACCAGCACAGTTCGCTTTTTCCGCAGGGCGAAGACACCACGCCCTACCGCAAGCTGACTTCAGACTACGTCAAAACAGCCGAATTCAACGGCGAAGAAGTTGTCATAGTGGAGCCGGAAGGCCTGCGTCTGCTTGCCGAGGAGGCTTTCAAGGACATCAACCATTTCCTGCGCCCCGGTCATCTGGAACAGCTCCGCAAGATTTTGGATGATCCGGAAGCGACGGAGAATGACAAGTTCGTCGCCTTCGACCTCCTGAAAAACGCCAATATCGCCTCTCATGGCGTCCTTCCCATGTGCCAGGACACCGGCACAGCCATTATTATGGGCAAGAAGGGACGCCGGATCTGGACAAACGGGTCCGATGACGCAGCTCTCGGAGAAGGCGCACGCGACGCCTACTTCAAGAAGAACCTGCGCTATTCCCAGCTGGCACCGATCTCCATGTTCGAGGAGAAGAACACCAAGAGCAACATGCCGGCGCAAATCGAGCTCTACGCTGAAGGTGAAGACGCCTACAAGTTCCTTTTCATGGCCAAGGGCGGCGGTTCGGCCAACAAAACGTTCCTCTTTCAGGGCACGCCTTCGCTGTTGACCCATGATCGTATGGTGGAGTTCCTGAAGGAAAAGATCCTTACGCTCGGTACCGCGGCCTGCCCGCCCTATCATCTGGCGATCGTCATCGGCGGCACCTCGGCCGAGATGAACCTCAAAACCGCCAAGCTGGCCTCAGCGCGCTATCTCGACGGCCTGCCGACAGCAGGCTCGGAACTGGGCCATGCCTTCCGCGACATGGATATGGAACAGGAAATCCTCAAGCTGACGCAGGCGACAGGCGTGGGCGCCCAGTTCGGCGGCAAGTATTTCTGCCACGATGTCCGCGTCATCCGCCTGCCCCGTCACGGCGCCTCTCTGCCGATCGGCCTTGCCGTTTCCTGCTCCGCCGACCGGCAGGCCGTCGGCAAGATCACCAAAGACGGCATTTTCCTGGAACAACTGGAAATGCAGCCGGAAAAATACTTGCCGGAAGTGACCGATGACAGCCTGTCCGATCATGTGGTCAAGATCGACCTGACACGGCCAATGCCGGAAATCCTGGGCGAACTCTCCAAGCACCCGATCAAGACCCGCCTTTCTTTGTCCGGTCCGCTGATCGTGGCCCGAGACCTTGCACACTCCAAGCTGCGCGACCGGCTGGAGAGCGGCGAGCCCCTGCCCGACTATTTCAAAAACCACCCGATCTATTACGCCGGCCCTGCGAAGACTCCGGAAGGTATGCCCTCCGGCTCCTTCGGCCCGACGACCGCCGGGCGCATGGACGCTTATGTCGATCAGTTCCAGGCTGCCGGGGGCTCCATGGTAATGCTCGCCAAGGGAAACCGCTCCGCTCAGGTCCGCCGCGCCTGCCAGGCACATGGCGGGTTCTATCTCGGGTCCATCGGCGGCCCTGCCGCGCGCCTCGCCCAGGACTGCATCAAGAAGGTGGAAGTGGTGGAATTCGAGGAGCTGGGCATGGAAGCCGTCTGGAAGATCGAAGTGGAGGATTTCCCGGCATTTGTCGTCATCGATGACAAGGGCAACGACTTCTTCAAGGAACTGAACCTGAGCTGAGACCAGTCCCATCAATCAAGCTGACAGGCAGCCTGGCTGCCTGTTTTGCGTTTGAATGTTCCGCAGGCAGTATGCCGAATGGAGGACGCTTCTTCCGCCGACATCGTTTCTCCCGAAATGCCATGACTCTGGGCGATTCGCTTTTTTCCTGCCCGGGTTTCATGTCGCCCTTGGGAACATCTGTTCCCAAGGGCGACGATACGGCAATTCTGACGGGAGTTTTCAGCGGAAACACGTAATGGCGGAAGAATGCGTTGCAAATTCAGCACATTTGGTGCAGGTCGGAAAACCTCACTACAACATGAGATTCCTTTCGCTCCCGTTTTGGGCCATGATTGTTAACAGTGCGGCAAGGACATTTTTCTAAATTAACCTTCGATATATAGCGTTCCCGAGGTGGAGCGAACGCTGATGGGGGAATGGAATGAATAGACTTTTATTTGCGTTCATCACGCTTTTGGCGGCAACCTTTGTCGCGACTGCCCATGCGAATCCACGGTCTGGTTTTTTTGACCACAGCACCAACACTTGGGTTACACCCAAGTATCATCCGGGCGGTCCGTCTCCAGTCAAACGCAAGCGGGTTAAATATGACGGCCCATACTCGCCGGGCACCATCATCATCAACACCTCTGAGCGCCGCCTCTATCACGTGCTGCCCAACGGCAAGGCCATGAAATATGGCGTCGGCGTTGGTAAGGAAGGGTTCCAGTGGTCCGGTACGCACCGGATCACCCGTAAGTCCGAGTGGCCGGGCTGGACTCCTCCCGCTCAGATGAAAGCTCGTGAGCGCGCCAAAGGCCGTATCCTGCCGAACTACATGCCGGGTGGCCCGAATAACCCGCTTGGTGCCCGTGCGCTTTACATCGGCTCAACGCTGTATCGCATTCACGGCACGAACCAGCCCTGGACAATCGGCTCCGCCGTTTCCTCGGGCTGCATTCGTCTTGCGAACGAAGACGTGATCCACCTTTACAATCACGTAAAGGTTGGCTCGAAAGTTATCGTGCAGCGCTAAGCTAAGCTCAACTCGTTTGAAAACAGAAAGCCGGGCCAGCGTGCCCGGCTTTCTTGTTTCGCGGCTTCCGCGTTGGAGCCAAAACGCGGCGCGCAATTTTTCATGCAAGCAGGGTCTTCCCCTTGTACTAAGCACAATAAATAGGAACTCATTTGACCGGATTTTGAGAAACGCTTATCTGTCCCGGCTCAGGTCTTTTTTCTCGAGTTCCGTCAGATATCCACCCCAGTGTTTTTCCCGCTCCTGCGCCAACTCCAGGAAATAGGTCCAGGAATAAATGCCGGAGCTGTGCAGATCGTCGAAGTGGATGCGGACAGCGTAATTGCCGACCGGCTCAATCTTGATGATTTCAACGTTGCGCTTTCCGGGAACCGTCTGTTTCTGCGATGGATTGTGTCCCTTCACCTCAGCGGACGGGGAACAAACACGCAGATACTCTGCTGACAGTTCGTACCGCTCGCCTGTGCTGAAGGCGATGGTCAGGACCTTTCTGTCTTTGGAAACGCGCAGTTCGGTGGGCCAGGGAGCGGTATCGGCGGTCATGATCGGTTCCTTGATCGGAAGTCATCTGGCGGGTTGCACGGACGACGGCTGCTTACACCAGTCGCGACAAACAGGTCGCCCGGACTGCGTTGCATTGCTTGAACGTCGAACCGGATCAATGCCATCAAACGGGTTCGTGTGTGGTGTGATTGATATAAGGCCCTGCCGTCAAGCCGCGTTTTGTCCCGCCTGTCTGACAGCTTCATACCCATGCAACGCCGCCCGGCGTGCCGACGCATGGTCGACCATCGGATGCGGATAGGTCTCGCCCAGCTTTACACCGGCCTGCTGCAACGCTTCCGCAGGCGCGTCGAAGGGCGCATGCAAATGGACCGTGTCCAGGTCTTTCAGTTCGGGCACCCACCTGCGGACATAAGTTCCCTCAGGATCAAACTTTTCGCCCTGTGTCATCGGGTTGAAAATCCGGAAATAGGGGGCCGCGTCCGCGCCGGATCCGGCCACCCACTGCCAACCGGCAGCGTTGTTGGCAAGATCGGCATCCAAAAGCGTATCCTGGAACCAGGCCGCGCCGTGACGCCAGTCGAGGCGAAGATGCTTGACCAGAAAGCTGGCTACGATCATGCGGACCCTGTTGTGCATGTAACCGGTCTGCCAGAGTTCCCGCATTCCGGCATCGACAATCGGATAGCCGGTTTCGCCCTTTCGCCAGCGCTTCAAATCGTCCGGCGCCTCCCGCCAGGGATAGGCGTCAAAACTCGACCGCCAGTTTCGGGAAGGCAGAGCGGGAAAATGATACAGCAGATGATGGGCAAACTCCCGCCAGGCAATTTCCGAGAGAAACTTCATACCATCGCCGGCAAGAGCCGGCTCTCTTGCCATGCACGTGTGCGTTTCGTGCCAGATTTGTCGCGGAGAAATGTCGCCATGATGCAGCGCTGGTGACAGCCTGGACACATGGGCAAGATCCGGCCGGTCGCGCAGCACGCCGTACCCCTCCAGTCCCTGCTCCAGAAATGTCATCAAACGCCGCGCGGCGCCAGCTTCTCCAGGCT
>JBNLAU010000364.1:0-7869 GCA_050302295.1 Roseibium sp.
GGCGCGGGCATAGTCGAGCTGGGTCAGACGGCAAAGGAAGCGATGGCTGAAATCGCGAACCGGCGCGAAGAAGCGTAGCCGCAGGTCTTCAGGGGTGATGGACTCGAAAAACGTCTTGAACAGGTCCTCGTCCTCCGGGCGGACCGGACGGATGAAGATTTCTCGGTCCCCTTTCAGCGACACCGTCTGTTCCCACTCCTGGGGATAAGGGGCAATCGCCAGGCGTGAGCCGCCGGTGCGGCCGGGCCGTATTTCGGGATGGCTCAGGGTCATGCGGGCATCGAGGGCGATCAGGCCGGAAGGCAGGACAACGACGGGATTGATATCCAGTTCCTGGATTTCCGGAATGTCGATGGTGATTTGCGACAGCTTCACCAGAGCTTCGGCAAGTGCGGCCCTGTCGAGTGCCGGGCGCGCGGGGCCGCCGTCAAGAAGCCGCGCGATGCGTGTTCGCCCGATCAGCGCCCGTGCCAGATTGAGGTTGAGCGGTGGCAGTTCCAGCGCAATGTCGACGCTTTCCTCGATGGAAGTGCCGCCGTGTCCAAACACCAGAACCGGGCCGAAATCGGGCGTTTCGGCAAGCCCCATGTAGAGTTCCAGTCCGTGCCGGTCCTCCAGCATCGGATGCACGGAAATTCCGGTGATCCGGGCGTTCGGATAGGTCTTGCGGGTTTTGGTGATCAACTCGTCGGCAGCCTCCTTGACCGCGTCCGGACTTTCCAGCCCCAGTCTCACGCCGTCAATGTTGGACTTGAATGGCAGATCGGGAGAAATCAGCTTGGCGACACAGTGCCGGGAGGTCTCGAAAACCGGCTTCGAGATCTCACCCGCCTCTTCGCCGGAAGCTGCCATTTCCGTTGCGATGATCGGCAGGTCATAGGCTTCCAGCACCTGGCAGACTTCGCGCGGGTTCAGCCATGTGCGGCCTTCGTTCAGCGCCGTTTCAACAAGCGCGCGCGCCTTTGCGGTATCCGGTGTGAAACTTTCAGGCAGGCTGGGCGGCGCCGCCATCAGGAACTCTCGGGCCTCCGCGTCATGCGCGAGATGCATCAGGCTGCGCGCGGCTTCCGCTGGGCTGGTGTAGTTCGGGATCCCGGCCGCCGTCAGTTCGGCGCGGATCGTTCCGTCGCCGCCGATCAGACCGGCGACCAGCGCCTTGCGCCGGCCAACACGCTTGCGGTCCTGGGCTGCGGCATCGGTGATGGCTTTGGCAATTGCCGAAAGCGGCTGGAAGGCGCTGGCGGATTGCAGCACAAGCGCGCCGTCCACCTGCGGGTCCTTCAACACGGTCGTGATGGCCGACGTGATTTCTTCCGCCGTCATGTTCTCGCGCAAAACAAGCGTCCCGCTGGCGGCGGGCGTCACCTCCAGATCGGCATAGGGGCGGCTGAGGTCCTTGAGGAGCTCGCACGTTTCCTCACCGAGTTCGGCAAATTTGCCGCCGAGATCCATAAGCCGGTCGACCGCAAGACTTGCCAGGCTTCGGCCATTGGCAAGAACAGCCAGCCGGTCGCAGCGCGGGACACGAATATGCGACAGGGTCTCCAGGGCCTCGAACATCTCGTCAAGATCATAGACCCTCAGGAGACCGGTTCTGCGGAACACCGTCTCGTAGACAAGATCCGCCTTCGCAAGGCGTCCGGCATGGGTCAGCCCGGAGCCGCCGGTGTCGCGGCTTTTGCCGGACCGCAGGATGATAACGGGCTTGCTGCGGGCCGCTGCGCGCACCGCGGAGATGAACTTACGTGAATCGGCGATGCCTTCCAGATGAAGAACGATGGATCGGGTGTGGTAATCCTGTGCGAAGTAGTCGATCAGGTCGCTGATATCGACGTCCATGCGTTGACCGAGGGAAACCACGGCGGAAAACCCGGTGTTGTGGGTCTTCGCCCAGGAAAGGGTCGCGTTGAGCACCGCTCCGGAACGCGAGAAAAAGGCAACATCGCCCTTCGTGGGGGCTTCGGCGCTCAAGAGCGCGTTCAGCTTGCTCGCGGGCACCGCGATCCCGAGGCTGCCCGGGCCGATCAGGCGAAGGTTTGTTTTTCTTGCGGCTTCCCGGCAGTCTTGCAGCAATTTGTCCGGCCAGCTTTCATAACCGGGGGAAGGGATGAGGATCGCGCGCGTGCCGCCGGCTCCCAAAGTTTCGATCGTCTTCGGCAGCGCTTCGGCCCTGGCAAGATAGATCGCCAGATCCGGCATCTGCCCCAGGTCCTCCAGCCGCCCGACCTTTTGCCCGCTGAAAACAACGTCTTCCTCGATGCCGACCAGGGTTACCCGGTGCCCGGCCTCGATTTCATGCAGGCACTCGATGAGCTTGGCTGTCAGCACGCCCGGGTGCCGGCAGGGGCCGAGAACCGCAATTGAAGACGGAGCGAAAAAGCCTTCAAGATTCCGAATGGTCACCTGCGAAGTCCTTTTCAAACGGCGGGAGACGGCGCCGGTCGCAACAATCAATTTGCCCGCATTCATGGAACGCGGAGAGTGTGAGACACGCGGGCAGGGGGCCGGTTATCATCAGGTCCATCCCGAAGAGAGGCCACTTGCCAACAATTGACCTCCCGCCACCTCAAAATGTCATGGCCGCTTCGAGACGGACTGCCGGCCCTCCGGTCGCTTCCTAGTGCGCCATAAGTACTGGAACCGTCATGGCCTCGAGAATTTCGCGCGTTGCACCGCCAAACAGGAATTCACGCATGCGGCTGTGACCGTAACCGCCCATGACGACCAGATCATTGCCGCTTTCAGCCACATGGTTGAGCACTGTGTCGGCGATGCCTGCCTGAGGATTGGTAACCACTTCGATCGTCACGTCCATGTTGTGACGGGCGAGGTAGTTGGCGACATCCGCACCCGGCTGGCCGTTGCTGGAGGTGGTCTTCTTCTCGATGACCAGCAGCGTGATCTTGTCGGCTCTTTCCAGGACCGGAAGCGCGGCATGAATGGCGCGTGTCGCGGTCGAACTGCCGTCCCAGCCGACCAGTACATTTTCAGGTTGGAAAGTCTTGCTGCCGATATAAGGCACAAGCAGAACCGGCACGCCGCTTTCAAACAGAATGGTTTCGATCAAAAGCTCGCGCATCGGTTCCGGCTGGTCCGGATTGGCCTGGCCGATAACCACAAGGTCGGTTGGTCGGCAATGGACCAGAACGTTTTCCAGCGGGCCGCCGGTGAGGATCTCAGCCATGCGGCTCTCGTGTTTCACGCCGGCCAGCCGGGCGAGTTCGTCGAACTCTTTCTTGGCTTCGTTTGCCGCGGCGGTCGCCTGTTCATGGGCAGCCTGCAGATAATCGACCGGCATCGGCGCGGCTGCGAATGCGGGCACCACAGGCTCGAACGATACGGCCAGTCCGGTGACGTGAGCATCGTAAGTGCGCCCGAATTCCAGGGCGTATTTGGCGGCCGGCTGATTGCCGGAAAGGTCCAGAACGGTCAAGATATCTTTGATAGGCATGTGTCCCTCCTACGGCCGGATTCCACTCATCTAACCAGCCTAGTTTAGCCTATATGATACGCGTGATACGCGTCCTTGACGCGCATCAAACCCGAACGCCGGCAACGCGCTCTGTTGGCGGTGGCTGAAAAAGTCCGTAGAAATAGATGATGTCGAAACGATGGATCTATCTGGCCCTGCCGCCATTTCTGCTCGTGGCCGCCGCTTTCGTGCTCGTTCAGCTCTTTATGGAGTTGGATGAGGTGAGCGTCGACCGCAAGGCCGCCGAACGGCTGACACTCTACCGGCAGACGATCCTCGGCGAATATCAGAAATACCGTTACCTGCCTTACATGATCGCGCGGGATCCCAGGGCGACCTCCGTATTGGGGCTCGGACAGCCGGCGGAACACGCGAACCGCTTCCTTCAGGAAATGGCGGAAAACTCGGGCGTGGAATTGCTCTATGTCATGAACGGCGACGGCACGACCCTGGCCGCCAGCAACTGGCAGGATCCCTTGTCGCTGGTTGGCCGGAACTACGGTTTCCGTCCCTATTTCAAATCGGCAATCACGGGTGAGGAGGGTCGTTTTTTCGCGATCGGCGCAACATCGGCGGAGCCAGGCCTGTTTCTGGCAAGAGCGACGCCGGTGTCCGGCGACCCTTTGGGGGTTGCCGTGGTCAAGGTTGATATGGGGCCGCTTGAGGAGGCCTGGGCGGAAGGCGGCGAGACTGTCTTTGCCTCCGATGCCAATGGTGTGATCTTTCTCTCCAGCCACCCGGACTGGCGCTATCGCACCCTGGCGCCCCTCTCGGACGAAGTGCGCAAGACCATTGACCTAACCCGACAATATGCCAGCCGGAGCCTGGAACCGGTCAGCGATCAGCCCGTACAATCCAGCAAACTGGTGACCATAGACGGCAAGGCCTACCGGCATAACGCCGCCGATGTCGGGCTGCTCGGCTGGACCCTGCATTTTCTGGTGCCGGTGGAGGAAACGCGCAAAAGCGCGCTGCCGATCTGGGCGGCGACAATCACGCTGTGTCTTGTTTACGCGGTGATTGTGCTGGTTTTGCGCGGACGGCGTCTGCGCAAGACGTCCGTATTGCTGCGGCAGGAATCGGCGGATCTGAAGGAACTCAACACGAGGCTGGTGGAGGAAATCCAGGAACGCAGGCGGGTTGAGCGGGAACTGCTGGAAGCGCAGCGCGGTCTTGCCCGGTCCAGCCGGCTGGCGGCTGTGGGCGAGATGTCCGCCGCGGTGGTTCATGAACTCAGCCAGCCCCTGGCGGCGCTCAGGATGTTTGTCGCAGGTACGCGCAAGTTTCTGGAAAAGGGGGATACTCATACTGCGGCGGAAAACCTGACCGAGATCGAATCCCTTCAAATGCGCATGGCGAACCTGACCCAGGAACTGAAGCGCTTTGCGCGTCCGGGGGAAAGCCGGATCGAAAAGATCGATCTTCGCGAAAGCATCCGCACGGCGGAGAAAATCGTCCGCCCGCGCTTTGACGAAACCGGTGTGTCGCTGGAGCTGGAATTGCCGGAAAGCGTGCTTGAGGTGGAAACCGCGCCACTGCGCATTGAACAGATCCTCGTCAATCTGCTGCGCAACGGCGCTGACGCGACGGCGGGAGAAGACAACGGACGGGTGACACTGAAGGCCTCGCAAACGAATGACGAGGTCTGTCTGCGGATTGCCGACAACGGCCCGGGCGTTCCGGAAGATCTACGCGAGCGCATCTTCGATCCGTTCTTCTCGACAAAAGCGAGTTCCGGCGGCATGGGCCTGGGCCTGGCGATTTCCATGCGGCTGGCGGAAGATCTGGGTGGCAGCTTGTCAGTCAGGGCCAACACGCCTAAAGGAGCAGTGTTCGAACTCAGTTTGCCGGCCCTTTCCGGCGATGCGGAGCCCGACCAGACCGAAGCCCGACCGGAACCAGAAGCCGCTGAATGACAGAGCCTTTGGACAAAACGCCCGTCCTGATTGTCGATGATGACCCTTCCATGCGGGCAGCGCTGCGCCAATGGATCCGGCTGGCCGGGTTCGAGACACTGGAAGTGGCGGCCGCCGGTCAGGCATTGGCGAAGCTCTCGGCCGGTTTCCGCGGCTGTGTGGTGACCGACGTGATGCTGGAAGGGGAAGACGGTGTTTTCCTTTTGCGCAAGATCAGGGAACTGGACGGTGATTTGCCGGTGGTGCTGATTACAGGTCACGGCGATGTGTCCATGGCGGTCGAGGCGATGAGGGCCGGGGCTTATGACTTCGTCGAAAAGCCTTTCGACCCGGACCACATCGCTGAGGTGGTGCGCCGGGCGTGCGACAAGCGCGCCCTTGTTCTGGAAAACCGCGCACTGAAAACCCAGCTTGCGGACAGCGTCGGACTGGAAAGCCGGCTGATCGGCAACAGTCCGGCCATGCAGACCCTGCGCCGGCAAATCCTCCATTTTGCGGGCACGGACGCGGCTGTTCTGATCATCGGCGAAACGGGAACCGGCAAGGAAGTGATCGCGCAGGCGCTGCACGAATTCAGCCCGCGCAAGGACGGTCCGTTCATGGCGATCAACGCTGCGGCTTTGCCGGAAGCCATGGTGGAGGCAGAACTATTCGGCCACGAGGCTGGAGCCTTCACGGGGGCGGACCGTAAGCGCGTCGGCCGCATTGAAGCCGCGAGCGGTGGAGCCCTGTTTCTCGACGAGATCGTCTCCATGCCACTCGGGCTGCAGCCGAAATTGCTGCGTGTCCTGCAGGAAAGACAGGTGGACCGGATCGGCGGGACGAAACCTGTCGAGGTCGATATTCGCCTGATCAGTGCGGCCAACATGGATGTGAAAGACGCGGTATCGTCAGGCCATCTCAGGGAAGATCTTCTGTTCCGGCTGAACACGATCGAACTGCATGTCCCGCCATTGCGCGAACGCGGACGCGACAGCCTGCTCCTGTTCGACACCTTCCTGAACCGCTTCGCCCTTCAATATGACGTGGACGTTCCCGAAACCTCAGCCCGGGACGAGGCTTTTCTTCAGACCTATTCCTGGCCGGGCAATGTGCGGGAACTGCGCAATTCGGCTGAGCGTTTCGTCTTGAATGCTGGGGTCGGTCCTCAGTCTCTGGAAGCGCTGGTCACAGGCAAGCACGATGCCGGTGCAGCACCGGCGGACGGCGGGCTGAAAGAGCTGATGGACGCCTATGAGCGCAGTCTGATCGAGGGCGCGCTTCGCCGCCATGGCGGCCGTATTTCGGACTTGATGCACGAACTCAATCTGCCGCGCCGGACCCTCAACGAAAAGATGACACGGCATGGTCTCAGCCGGGATCCGGCGGGCCTCCAGGACGCACCCGAGACCTGACGATCGGCGGAATTCCGCCAGCATCTTTCAGGCATCGGCAAGATCTTGCCTATTTGCGTTGCAGCATCGCGCCCGTCCCCGCGCAGGAAAGCGCGGAATTGCCTGATAAAGCTGTTGTCAATCCAAGGTGGCACGGGTCATGCTTTAAAGAAGTGACTTGGCACGGGCCTGTTTCGTGAAAAGTGCTCAGGCTGAGCGGCCAAGGAGCGAGCAGGTGGCGATGAACACGTCACCTACTGATCTGGGAGGATTGCATGCTTTTTTCACTCAAATCCGCTACCGCTGTTTCCGCGGCTGCGCTATCTCTCGTATTTGCAACTGAAACCTTTGCTGCGGATGTGACCTGGAACGTTTCACTGTGGGGCAAGCGCCGAGCCTTCACCGAGCATGTCGAAAAGCTGGCAGAGGAAGTTGCGGCAAGAACCGACGGCAAGTTTAAGATCGAGCTGCACTACGGCGGCGCGCTGTCCAAGCCCCGCGAGAATCTTGATGGCATTTCTTTCGGCGCCTTTGAAATGGCCCAGTTCTGCGCCTCCTATCACGCGGACAAGAACCCGACCCTGACCGTTCTGGAACTTCCGTTTCTGGGCGTTAGCGACCTGGAAACCGAAGTGAAGGTCTCCAAGGCTCTTTACGAGCATCCAGCGGTTAAGAAGGATCTCGCCCGCTGGAACGCTAGGCTGCTGATGCCCTCACCAATGCCGCAGTATAATTTCGCCGGCAAGGGCGATGTCCCGACGTCCATTTCCGACTTCGACGGCATGCGCGTGCGTGCGCTGGGCGGTCTTGGCAAGCTGATGGAAGCTGTCGGCGCCGTTCCGACCTCCGTGACCGCGTCCGAAACCTATCAGGCCATCGATTCCGGCACCGTTCAGGCAGCAGGCTTTGCCCCGCATGCGCATCTGTCGTTCAAGGTGGTGGAGGTCGCCAACTGGTGGACCAAGAACCTCAATCCGGGCACGGTGCATTGTCCGATTGTCGTCAATATGGAAGCCTATGAAGCGCTGCCGGACGAGTTCAGGACAGCTCTTGACGAGTCAGTCGATCCCGCGCTCGCTCATTACCTCGAAACCTACGACAAGGTTTA